>NZ_JBFRDU010000029.1:0-57677 GCF_052113965.1 Rhizobium sp. RAF56 | reverse complement strand
GCACCCTGGCATGCGCGGTACCAGAGATCGCTACGCCCGCCGCCGAGCGTCTTGATCAGTCCGTGGCCGGCATGGGCATGGCTGTCGACGAAGCCCGGCATGATCGCCATGCCGCGCGCGTCGATGATCTCGCCCGCCTGATGGTCCCGTGCCACTTCATCCGAAGGACCGACGGCGACGATGCGGTCGCCCTTGATCGCCACCGCCCCATCGGGAATGATCCGCCGCTCGGGGTCGATGGCGATCACGGTGCCGTTTCTGATCACGATATCTGCTTCCATGTCTTAAACGCTCGCTGCTACAGGCTCGTTGGAAAATATACGATCGAGCGACGGCGCCAGGCGCAGAAGCTCGCGTGTATAGGGATGCTTCGGGGCCGAAAACAGCGTTTCCGTGTCCGCCAATTCGACGATCTCGCCCGCCTTCATGACCGCGACGCGGTCGCACATCTGCCGTATCACCGCCAGATCGTGGCTGATGAACAGGATCGAAAGGCCGGCGAGATCGCGCAGATCCTTCAGAAGATTGAGGATCTGCGCCTGTACCGAAACGTCAAGCGCCGAGGTCGGCTCATCACAGATCAGCGTCGTCGGCCGCGGGCCGAGGGCGCGCGCGATCGCGATGCGCTGGCGCTGGCCGCCGGAAAACGCATGCGAGAAGCGCGTGCCCACATCGCCTGGCAGGCCGACGGCCTCAAGCAACGTCCTGGCATCGAGCCGAGCCTGTTCGGCATTCGACGCAAGCTTATAGAACAGGATCGGCTCGGCGATCGCCGAATTGATCCTGATGCGTGGATTGAGTGCCGAATAGGGATCCTGAAACACCATCTGCATCGACTGGCGAACGGCCTTGTCGCGGTGAGCGCCAAGCGGCGTTCCCTGGAAATCGATGCTGCCCGAGTTCTGCGCCACCAGCCCGGCAATGGTATTGGCGACGGTGGTCTTGCCGCAGCCCGACTCGCCGACGAGGCCGAAGATCTCGCCGCGACGCACGTCGAAGGATACGTCCTTGACCGCCTTGAAGACCGACCCCTTGCCGCCCGGCACGAAAGAGCGGCGACCGTATTCAACGCAAAGATTGCGCACGTCCAGCACGACGTCGCCTCCTGTCGGGTCGCCGTTCCCGATGCTTTTTTGGCGAACGGCCTGGCGCGCGTCGAGCGTGACCTTGGTCTCTTCGCTCGGAACCGGCAGGCGGTCGAGCCTGACGTCCATCGGCGGCACGGCGGCGATCAGCGTTCGGGCGTAGGCGGCCTTCGGCGCGGTCAACACGTCACGTGTCGGCCCGCTCTCGACCACGCAGCCGTTCTGCATGATCGTCACGTGGTCGGCGATTTCGGCGACCACGCCCATATTGTGGGTCACCAACAGAACGCCGACGCGGCGAACATTGGCGAGATCGCGGATGAGCTTCAGAATCTGCGCCTGCACCGATACGTCGAGTGCCGTGGTCGGCTCGTCGGCGACGATCAGCTTGGGATCGCAGGCAAGCGCCGTCGCGATGACAACGCGCTGGCGCTGGCCGCCCGACAGCTGATGCGGATAGCAGCCCAGGCGCCGCTCCGGTTCCGGAATGCCGACGGCCTTCATCAACTCGAGCGCGCGGGCACGCGCCTCGCGGCGATCGATCTTCAGGTGCGCCAGCATCCCTTCGGTGAGCTGGCTTTCCACCGTGAACAGCGGGTTGAGGCTGGTCATCGGGTCCTGGAAGATCGCGCCGACATCACGGCCGGGGATAATCCCTTCCGTGCGCCCGGTGCGCACATCGATCGGCTTGCCGGCGATGGCAATCGAGCCGGCCGCAATCCGGCCCGGCGCCTGCAGGAGACCCATGAGCGCGTTGCCGACCGTGGTCTTGCCCGCGCCGGACTCCCCGACCAGAGCATGGATCTCGCCGGGCGCGATCGTCAGCGTGACGTCGTTGACGGCCGCCAGCGTTTCGCCGTTGGCGAGCGGATACTCGACCCGCAAATTCCTGATGTCGAGGGCAAGTGGCGTTGTGTGTATCATCATCGTGCCATCAGTTTGGGGTTGAAGCGATCGCGGAGATAGTCGCCGATCACGTTGACGGAGAGGACGAGAACCACGAGCACGGCGGCCGGCATCACAGCGATCCACCAGAGGCCGGAGAACAGGAACTGATTGCCGATCCGGATCAGCGTGCCGAGCGACGGATAGGTGGGCGGCATGCCGGCACCCAGAAACGACAGGGTCGCTTCGGTGAGGATGGCGCCGGCAAGATTGATCGTGGCGATCACCATCACCGAACTCATGACGTTCGGAAGGATGTGCCGCATCATGATCCGGCGCGACGGCAGGCCGATCACCTTAGCCGCCCGCACATAGTCGCGAGAAATCTCAACCATGCTGGAGGCGCGAACCGTGCGGGCATACTGCACCCACTCATTGACGGCGATCGCAAAGATCAGAATGAGCGGTGCCCAGGTGAGTACGGTGTCGGCGCTCAGCTGTGCCTTGGCGATACCGCTGATGAGCAGGGCCACGAGGATCGTCGGGAAGCTGACCAGGATATCGGCGATCCGCATCACGATGCTGTCGATCAGGCCGCCGAAGAAGCCGGCGATCAGGCCAAGCAGGACGCCGATCGCGGCCGCGAACAGGACCGCGCCGACGCCGATCAGCACCGATATGCGCAAGCCGAACAGGATGACCGAGACCAGGTCACGCCCTTGGTTGTCGGTGCCGAGCAGGAAGCGCGGGTCGCCGCCATCCACGAAGACCGGCGGAATCTCCGCATCGATCAGCGAATAGGACGAGACGTCGCGCGGATCCATCGGGGCGATCATCGGCGCGAAGATCACCAGCACCAGCATGGTTACGAGAACCAGGCTCGCAAGGATGACGGAAAGCGGCGGAAGTCTCTGCATCATTTGAGCTTGCCTAGCCATTATCGTGTCCTCAGCCGGGGGTCGATGAAGGTGTAGAGAATGTCGACGATCGTGTTGATCAGAACGAACAGAAAGCCGACGAACAGCAGATAGGCCGAAAGAACCGGGATATCCGGATAGCCGACCGCGTTGGTGAAGAGCAGACCCATGCCGGGCCATTGGAAAACCGTCTCGGTGACGATGGCAAAGGCGATCAGCTGGCCGATCTGCAGGCCGGTGACGGTGACCACCGGCATGAGCGCATTGCGCAGCGCCAGGCGACCATAGATATAGTGCCGTGGCAATCCGCGCGCGAAGGCGAAGCGGATGTAGTCGGAAGACAGTACGTCGATCATCTCCGAGCGCACCAGACGCATGATCAGCGTCAGCTGGAACAGCGCGAGCGTGATCGACGGCAGGATCAGCGACTTCAACCCGGAGCTCGTCAAAAAGCCCGTCTGCCAGAAGCCGAGATCGACGACATCCCCCCTCCCCGATGACGGCAGCCAGCGCAGATTGACGGCGAAGACCAGGATCAGCAGTAGCCCGGTGACGAATGTCGGCATGGAGATGCCGACGAGCGTAAGGGACTGAGTGAGCCGAGACAGGGCACCGTGCGGCTTCAGCGCGCAGACGACGCCAAGCGGAATGCCAAGCGCGAGCGACAGAACGGTCGCGATCAGGACCAGTTCAAGCGTGGCCGGAAGCCTGCTCAAGAGCAGGCTGACGACGGGCTGCTGGTAGCGAAAGCTCGTCCCGAGATTGCCGTGCAGGACCCGGCCGACGAACTCGACAAACTGGAGGACGAGCGGCCTATCCAGGCCGAGCGTGGCGCGAAGCGCATCTTTCTCGGCCTGCGTCGCGCCTTCGCGCACCATGGCGGCAACCGGATCGCCGACAAATCGAAACATGATGAAGGCGATGGCCGTCACAGCAACCATCACGAGGATGGCTTGGAGGAGCCTTACCGATAGAATTCTGATCATTTGACAATACCTTGCCGGAAACGCGGTCCGGCGCTTTCGCCTGAAGAGACCGCGCTGCTTTGCTCACCATGTCTTGAGGGTGATCCCAAGCGTCCGCCTGGGATCACATCGCAAGGGCGGCTGTCCGCCTCACTTCATCTGGGCGAACCAGGGGCGCACATATTCGTCAGGGAACTGAGGAATATCGACTTTGTCGCTCATCGCCCAAGCCACCGGTTGCTGGTGCAGCGGCAGGTAGAACGCCTGATCGTGTGTGATCTTGAAGGCATCCTTCAGCATCTGCACGCGCTTTGCTTCATCGAGTTCGGTCGAGGCGGCGCGAGCCAAGGCATCAATCTTGCCATCGGAAAGACCGTTCGGATTGCTGCCGCCGTAGTCGCCGTTGCTGGACGCAAGCAGGGACTGGAGGGCGCTAAAACCATCCATCGGCGGCAGCGATGCCCAACCGATCATGTAGATGTCGAAATCGCCCTTATCCATGCGCGGGAAGTAGGTGGTCTTGCTTTCGACGTTCACCTCGGCCTTAACGCCGATCTTGGCCCACATGGAGGCGATCGCCAGGCAGATCTGCTCGTCGGCGATATAGCGATCGTTGGAGCAGTTGAGCCCAACCTTGAAGCCGTCGGGATAGCCGGCCTGCGTCAATAGCGACTTCGCCTGCTTGACGTCATAGGCCAGCGGCTCGTCGATGGACTTGTCGTAGCCGGTCACTTCGGGGGCCACCAGCATGCCGGACGTGCGGGATTTCCCGCGCATCAGCCGCTTCTGGATCGTGTTCAGATCGACGGCATGCCACAGTGCCTGGCGGACCTGCACGTCCAGCAGCGGATTGGGCTTGCCGGGCATGGCATGGAGCTCCGGCCGGTAGTTGAAGCCGAGGAAGATTTCCCTGAGCGAAGGGTTCTGGACCACCTTCAGCCCCGGCGTATTGCCGATGCGGTCAATGTCCTGCAAAGGGATCGGCGCGATCATGTCCAGCTCGCCGGAAAGCAGCGCGGCAACCCGTGTGGCGTCAGAGGCGATCGGACGGTATTCGACGCCGGTCAGATTGTGCTGAGGCTTGTCCCACCAGCTTTCATTGACCGCGAAAACCGACTTTGCATCCGGCTCGTAGCTGACGAGCTTGAACGGGCCTGTGCCATTGGCGTGGTTGTTTGCGTAGGTCGTCACGCCCGTCGAGGTATTGCCGGGCTTGAGGGCGTCGTGTTCGGCCATCCACGGCTTGCTCATCATATAGACGGCGGCAAGGTCGTTGAGGAGCAGCGGATAGGGTCCGCGCAAAATGATGTCGACGGTATAATCGTCGACCTTTTCGGCGCCGACCACCGCCGGCAGATCCTCGCGGTTGCGCGAGCCCGGATCGATCTCGCGCAGGATCGTGGCGACCACGTCGTCGGCGTTGAATGCCTGGCCTTCGTGGAACTTGACGCCCTGCCGTAGCTTGAAGCGCCAGCGCGTCGGCTCGACCACTTCCCAGGAGGTGGCGAGTGCGGGCTCGAGCTGCAGCTCCTTGTTACGGCGCACCAGCGGATCGAAGACCATGTGCTGCATGCCCTGCGTAAAGCTGTCGACCTGCGCATTCGGATCGTACGAGACAACATCGCCGGCCGACGACCAGCGCAGGGTCTTTGCAAGCGACGGTGTCGTCAGCGGCATGATGATGGCGATCCCTGCCACAAGGGTCTTCAGATAATTATTCACATAATCCTCCCGTTTCACGTATAAATTGCAATGATTTCATACCAATGCAACTCTTCCCGATATTTAGTATACATATAATGTCTACATGATCAAGCGACATGGATTCCATTTCACGACGCAACGTGGCAGCACGCAGGTACCAGGAGCCAGAATGAGGGAACGACCCCGCCGCAACTACAGGCCTCCCTTCACGGCTGAAAGTCGTGCTTAGGATCAAGCGCTTGAAGGCGATGGCTAGCGCACCAGTTCAACGTGCACCCGAACCCGACCAAATAGTGGAAGAACGAGCGCCAGATGATGTTTCCATGCTGGAGCTGCAAGACAACTGACAGCCAACCGCAAATAAGTGGCAACTGAGAGCAACAATTCGACGAGCGTGCAGACAACCGCCGCTCTGCTATTGCGCCTCCGGCAAGCCGGCTCACTCGAGAGGTTCTTCATTATTGGTCAGCTCGGACCGGGTTTAGTGCCGGTGATCTGGGCGGCAGGAACTTGCCGTCACCCGCTCATTGCCCCATCCGGGTAATGTTATGGTTGAACGAGGCGTAGCGTTCTGTTTGGATTTCATTTCTGGGGCCACAAGAGGAGGACGCAATGCTTACCATATTGGCCCATCACGACGTCAAAGACGTCAAACACTGGCTTGCCTCGCCGCGCCGCAAAAAGATTTTCGAACCCATCGGCTGCACGAACATTCGCACGTTTGTCGATCCACAAGCGTCCAAACGAGTTGGCTTGGTCATGGACGTTGCTGACATAGGACGCGTGACGGAGTTTATGAAGACCAAGGCAGCGGCCGACGCGATGGAGTATGACGGCATGTTAACGGAGACGTTGGTGATCCTCACTCAATCATAGCGGTAGCATTGCGGGTCCCCATCATAGTCGTGAATCAAGCCTAAGATGGCATTCGGAAACGGGGGGGGACGGCATTATTCGTTAGGCACACTGTCTCGCACTACAAGGGTTGGCGGAACACGGACACGTTTTCTGCGATCCAGAAGCCGAACGGCGTGACACCTGCAGTGCCACTGCCTCGCCCTTCTGGTGGCGCAGTCGCACCTCTCTTCCATTGTTCGCGCAATAAATCCGTGGCCGAAAAGTCGTTCCGCGCGACTACCGAATTTTGCCGCCAGTTGCGCGCGTTCGTATCGCGAAGCGGTGGTTGTCCGCTTCCTCCTTTTTTCATCACGTCCATGCGGTCGATGAGAGCGGTTCTCTGCGCTCACCGCTGCGCCTTGCCCCCCGCGGTGCCGGAAGTTTCGTCGCCGCGAGCAGCTGCGCCAAGCTCATCAATATGTCGTCGTGGCCTCGATCGATCACCGCAATCTGCCTGCCAGCTGGCGTAACTTTCATAGAGGCGCGGCTCATTTGCCGTTTTAACTCCTGCATCTGGGTTTGCTGTGCGGGATCGGTCAAAGGCAACGAGAGGATGCCCGACTGGAACGCGACGCCGACGTCGAGCAGCAGTTGCTTGCGGGAGAGGTTCATGATCGGGATCGACGCGGCGCGGCCGCCGATGTCACCGATCAGCATCGGCGTGAGGCCGGCGGAGTGACTATCAGCATTGATAATTTTGCATCCGACCAGCGTGTCGCGCGGTAACGCCTGGGCAAGCAAATAGGCGATTGCCGAATTGTTCGAGACATCGCAGATGAAACGCGTGGTGCCATGACCGACCTCGCCATAGACCTTTGCCATCGCGGACTGGGCGAATGTGACGTGGGCCATCGGCGTGACGGTCGGCTTCAACGCATCGAGATGGAGGATCTTGACGCTGGTCATGTGATTGGCGCGGTGGACCTTGCCGACGACGATCGCTGCCGGGTCGGTCGTTCCGCCAGGGTCGATCGAGCAAATGAGGTAAGGGCCGGTTTCGGTCGTCATGCAACATCCCTTTCGAACGGTCGAGCGGTGAAGAGCTGCTCCAGATCAAGATGCCCGAAGGCGAGTTCCGGATCGAGCGCCGCGTCGCGATGCGAGGTGCCGTCGATGGTCGTGCCGAACGCGATATCGAGGACATCCTCTGAATAAAGACTGTCGCCCACGGTGCCCCACTTGCAAAGCATTTCCACGGGATAGCGCGCGCCCAACGTCACCCTCATTTCCTCAAGCTGGGCCTCGGTGAAGCGGTCGGATTGATCTGCCGGAACGACGAGTTTCGACCACTTGGAACCCGCAGCGGTCATGACGGAGTGAAAATAACTGCCGATGATCCCGGCTGAGCTGATGCCGATCAATTGCGCCTTCGGGCGGGCGGCAATCGACGGCAATACGGCCGAAATGACCGGATCTTGCAGGAACGCTGCTTCTTCAAAAATCAGCAGGTCGGCGGAGTATCCTCGAACGCTCGCGCCGGCGTCCTCGTTCGAGCCCGGCAACGAAATGATACGGCTGGAAGCGCCCACTTGTTTATCTGCGATCACCATCTGGAACTGGCTCAGACTACCGAGTTTGAGACCGGCAACCTGCGCCACCCCGACACATTTCATCAGCAATTCAGAGCTTTGCCGTAGGGTGGGTGCGATGATCAGCGAGGTGCTGCCGGGGTTCGTGAGTGCGAAGCAGGTCGCCTTCCTGGCGGTCACCAGAGACTTGCCCGATTGGCGGGCGGCGAGACATCCGACCCTCCTATCGTAGCAATCCAGCAGCGCTGCTTGCCACCAAGCAGGATCTAAACCGGTCGCGATTGCGAAATAGCTTGGCACCAGCATGTAAGCCGAAATCGCTTCGAGATCGAGGCGGGTCCGGCCACCGACGACCAGCTTCGATCGGATCGCTGCGATCTCCGCTTTTGAGTATCCCGGAAAGTTCTTTCTCGTAATCGCCTTACCATCCTGATCAATGCCAAGCGCCTCCGCTGCTCTTTCGCCCGCTGCAGCGCTGCGCTGGGCGCTGTCTAACGGATCTGGCGCGGGTTCTAGCATCGGTGGGGCATCGACCCTCGGCGCGGCGGCAACGCGTCCCTGCGCCTCCTGGGGGGGCTCCCGCGGATGAAAAAGGGGTGATCTCGGTGAACGCTCCCGCTGCTCACGAGGCGGCGCTGCCGGCTGCTTGGTCCTCGGCTTAACGCCGGAAACTTTGGACGCGAGATCGAGCAGCGAGCGCTCGAACGCCTTGAGATCCTGGTCGGCGGCATCAGGCTCGGGTGCCGGCTCGGGCGGAATGATCGGCGCAAAAGCAGGCTGGGACCCGGGCACGTCACCCGCAAGAGACTTGATCGCCGCGACGGCTTTCCCCACCTTGCCCTTGGGCAAGGTCTTCAGCGTCTTGCTTTCCAAGGCGTTGTCGATATCGAGCGCCCGCAGTTTCTTCAGTGTATAGACGCTGAGAGCGAGACCAGCCTTGTAAGCCCGCACCAGCTTCAGCATTTCGGCTTCGGTCGAATTCTCGGCGAGCTTGCGGATGCGTTCGCTCTCGTGCTTGCCGAGATCCTTAGTGAAGAGATCGCGCTCGTGCCAGGCACCGAGCTTGTCCAGGCGCTGCGTCTTCTGTAGCTCAGACAGCAACTTCCATGGGCGATCGTGCACGCGCACCTGCCGCTCGATCAGCTTGCGGCGCGCGGGCGCGCTCACGAAGGCGTTGCGTCGACCTTGATTTTTCCGGGGGGTGTATGGCGGGATCTCGTGTGCCTGCAGCGGCACGATCGGGTCGACCTTCTCACCCCTCAAAGCCCGGCTGACGCTGTCCGCCAGGAAGTCGATGTCGACGCCGCGCAGCGCCTCCAGCGAAAGCTTGGTGAGATCGAGGCCTCGCCGCGCCGCGTGGATCAGCCGAAACATGTCAGGCCCCGTCGAGCCTGCCACCAGCGCCTGCACAGCAGGTGTATCCGACTTGTGCAAATTCTCGAAAATCAGGAAATCCGGCCCATCAGTTATCAGATCGAGCCGATCCTCGCGCTGTTTTGCACTCAGTCGTGACCACGGCTTTTTGCCGATCTCGGAAAGGTCCTTGGCCTCGTACTGCCAGCTAAAGTGCCACGGGTTCTGAATCGAATTCATATTCGACCACCTTCTTGCGGGGCGGCTTGTCGGCCGGGATTAGCGAGCGACTGCGGCGGGGGATATCCGCATTTTTCTTCGTCACCGCTGTGTCGCCAGCGACCTTCTCTGTTTTCTTCGTCTGCCACCGGAGGTCAGCTTCGCGGGTCGGCTGCAAGCCTACCCCCTTGGCGATCGTATCGGACGGCGAATAACCCTCGGCGGTTAGCTGATCACCCTTGGCGTTGGTCGGTCCGCCCGGGGCCGGCGATTTTCGCATTGGAAGTCGGCGGAAGCTCAGTGCCTGGATCATCCGGCGAGTATATCCCGGAACGACATGGCGGGCGAGATGCGCTGCGAGCTTACGAGAGCGGGCTCGGGCCACCCTCGCGCAAAAACCTCGCGTAAGCCCGCGCTAGAATGACGCGCTGCTCCTCGGCGATGCCGGCATCGAGCGCAGCGAGAATGCCGGGGTACTCGGTGAGGAGATCACGCCACGGCACGGTTGCCTCGATGCACACGTCGACTGCTTCCGTAACCTGCTTGAACACCTCCGCGAACGCCCGCGCCAGTGTCATGAACTCCTGTTTCCGGGCAAGCATCGTCGCTGGCGCGATCTCCAGCAGCGCCGCGATTGCCTCATTCGCCTCCTGCGCCGCGCGGGCGCTGCAGGCAACGTCACGACGTAAGCGGAAATACAGGTCATCATGGGTGTTGTCGATCGCGAGCTTGGGGCGCCAGTCCCCTGCTGGTCGGAGCCTGGCAAACGCTTCGCGATCTTTTGGCATCTGATGTTTCCCCGAGTAGTCAGCCCTTGCCGGGTCTGCATGGCATCCGGCGGGCTCATTGGAATTGGACGAGGCGTGGAAGTATGGCTGAAACCAGCGGCGGCTGCCAGCGGCTCAAGGGCGCACTTTGCCGAATGCGTGCAGCCATCGAAACCTGGGGGGCATATCGGAGAGCCATGGGCTCCATCCATCCGGCAACGTCGGTCCGCAGAGCAACGCCGCGTCCGCCAGTCGCATTGCTTCCCGCAACATGCGGAACTGCGGCGCAAAGGAGGGATCGTCGATATTGACAAAGCATGGGAGAGTGCCATCCCCCCATTGCGGGGCGACGGTGGAGATGCTGCTGGCGAGCATGAACGGCCAGGTGCCGCGCGATGTAACCACGACAAAACGGTCCCCAGACCCGTCCGGTTGGCACAGCGGGACGGTTTCGTCAACAAGGGAGGCACGGATGACGTGGATGATCGCGTTCAACTCCACACTGAAGCGCTCCGCCGTCCGCTCGTCAGCGTCCACCAGCCATTCGCAAGCGCTGTTGTTCTCCGTCAGCATGTCGATGATCGGCCGCAAGCGGACGTAAGCCGCCTCGGTCGACGGCAAGTGGTAGACGGACGGGGCGACACCGATCTCGGGATCATGGTCGTCGCCGGCGGGGGGGCTGCGGCGGCCACGCGGCTGGCACGCCGGCATGGAAGGGGTGGCTAGTATCGGGATTGCCGGCAGATTGCGCAGGTTTTGCGGCGAGACGCAGCTGGACAATTTCCTCAAGATTAGGGTGCCAACGCAGGACTTCGGCATCGACAACGTGATGCGGCGCAATCCCGACGCTGCCCAGCATCGGTACGACCTCGGGCGGCAGCAGGCCCAAGCGCAGCAATGTCTCGAGGATTTTGAGTGGTATCGGCCGTTCGAGGTCGCCGATCGCCATGGCGGCCGCTGGATAGGGTTTAAGGACCTCTGCGGCGAGCTTGCTGGAGGTAGCTATCTTCATGGCTATTGTCCGAGAACATTGAGGTGCGCTCGGCAGGATACGCTTCACGGCGCCAGCGAGCCAGGAAGATCGCCGGCTTCCCTATTCGAACTGGCCGCGCGGATCGCTCCTCGCGTGCGGCATCAATCTATAGCTTTCCAAGCCCGCCATATCGAGGAAGTACCGAGACTTCCGCTTGGGCGCGCCGCGCAGCCACTCGGCAAGTTCTGACTGCGCCAGCTGCAGCCATTCCGGGAAATCGTCAATGCTTCTGAATTCGCCGTTGATGAGGCCAGCCAATGTGCGGATGTAAATGCTGCGGCCGACGCCGGGAAACTCGTAGATCTCGCTCCCCTTTTTCCCCGCCATGCGGATCTTCAGGAGCAGATCGCCGACCATCAGTATGTATTTGTCTTCGGGCGAGTCTTTCCCAAACCATTCGACAATTTCGCGCCTACGATCATTGTCGTCCACACCATGGTAAGCGCCGAGCCCCATGTTGCAGATCCTGCAACACGGCACGAGCCTGCACGGACCGAACCGCTGATGAATTTCTCTTTTGGTGACCAGCCGTCCATTGGCGAAGCGGTGAAGAACGTAGACGGGCGGCTGGTGATCGGAGCCGCCGTCGCTCGGCATGCCGCAATAGATGCAGCGAACGCCGGCAACCGGGTCGTACACACGCGCGAAGCGTTCCTCGGCCTGCTGTCGGCTGTATTTCTGGCCGATCGGTTTTGCCGCGGCGCTGCCTGCGATCCGATGTCCGAACAGATCAGATCCCCCGAAGCCTAGTCCCCGTCGCAAGCATCGCACAGCGGAAACTCACCGTCGTCATAGTGCTGGATCGGCGAGCCGCAATGGGCACACGTCGTGTTCAAATGGGATTGCCTGACGCCCACGGTTCCCCAGCTGTCGTCGCCTGCGCGTTGAGCGGCGCGACGCCTGCTGAGTTCAGCTTGCACTTCCTTGTCGGTGAAGCCCTGTCCCATGCCGCCCCCAGTCGAAAAACCGCAGGATGCCGGTCGGTCAGGTGTTTGTCGAACCGGATGTTCGAACAAGGTTAAACGTGTCCTGCTAGCAACTACTCGTTTTTAGCGTGCAGCCTTGGTTCCTTGGCTGAACGTTGTCATTGTCGTCTCCGACAATGGTCGATTCGGGGGGAAGTTTGTGGATCGGAGACACTGGCGAAAAAGCTACCCGTCTTTTCCGCGTTTTAAATGCCCGCGTTGTAGCCAAGGCCTTTTAACGTCGAACAAAGATAGCTTCATTCTCAAGCAGCCAGAGCACATACGTCGGGATATCGGCGAAGCCGGAATCGATATGGCGGCGGGAAGGTTTTCCGGGTTCCTGATGTGTAACTTCAAGTTTTGTGGTGAAGTAGTCGTCGTGGCCGGCGACTATCAAGAACATGTTCACTACCAATATGATGATCGGGTCGATGAAGAAGTGCCAGATGTCACTACTACCTATACGCCGGGTTTTTTCAGCCCCCCACCGTGCATTATTGCGTTACCCAAAAAGCTGACCGATAAGGTCGAAGAGCATTTGTCGGATGCGTTCGGCTTGCTATGGGTGGACGCAGCTGCCTGCGCAAATCGCCTCCGCATCGCGGTCGAGTACCTCCTCGATCAACTCGCGGTCCCGCGCAAGGGGAAGAGGAGGAACGGCAAGAACGGCGATCTGGATCTCTCTGAACGTATAGAGGCGCTCGATATCGTCCGACCTGGCCACAAAAGTGCGCTGAACGCCCTTCGCCACGTCGGCAATACAGGCAGTCATGAGGGGACAGCAGATTTTGAAGATGTGCTCGACTGCTTCGAGTTGCTCGAAGATGCGATGCTCGAACTAATCGAAGAGCGGAAGCAAAAGCTGGAAGAGACCGCGAAGCGCTTGTCTCAAAAGAGAGGCAAACCGCAGGCGTGAAACACCATTACATCCCGCAGTTCTATCTTCGTCCGTGGTTAGGAGCAGATTATAAGCTTCAGGAGTTTAGGCGCGGATACGGGGATCGTATCCAAACTGGTCGATATGGCACTTTGTCGACGGGTTACGCGGAAAATCTCTACACATTGCCCGGCGTGACGGAAGAGACGAAGCAGAATGTCGAGCGTTTCTTCATGAGCTTCGTGGACAACGCGGCCGTCAAGGCACGAGACATGATGCTGGAAGACCGGATACCCAAAGACCCTGAAATCCGTCACTCATGGGCGCGCTTCATTCTCTCACTAGTATTCCGCAATCCGGAAGAGCTGCGGAAATTCAAGGGGGACTTTAGCAAGCGTCTGCTGACCCCGGACACGGGCTTTCAAGCGCGATACGAAGCCTACCGGTCGGCGGACGATCCTGAGACGTTTGAAGAGTGGATCGTCCAGCGAGCTCCGTCGCATGCGGAGCGCGAATCTGTAATGGCAATGACCCGCTTGGTAGAAAACAAGAACGTTCTCAGGCTGCTGAGAACGATGCATTGGGTGGTGATGGATACCAGTCGTGTTACGCGAAAGCTAATGACCTCCGACCGTCCAGTGGTGATGACAAACGGCTTTGTTCAATATGCAGGTCATTACGGCATCCCCATCGGCCCGACCAGACTTTTCATAGCTTTCACGTCTGTCGCCTTCGCCGAAAAGTTCTGCGCCCTGCCCGAGGGGAAAATCGTGCGGGAAGTGAACGACGCAGTAATCGGACAGGCGCGGAAGTACGTTTATGGATTGGACAAAGCGAACCTCGCCGAGGTCCGCCGCCGGATGGGCAAGCGAGAAGCGCCGTCGTTCGTCTCCCCGCAATAAGTGCAGCCATTCAGTGCGTTTGGTCCGGTACTGAGCGAGGCGAGCCTTGTCAGCCACCTGGCAATCGTCAATTTCGTAGCTGTAGGACATGAGAACTCACGTTTATTTGCAGGGGAACTTGTCGGCGAAAGCCAGCCGCACGAGGAAATAAGCCGCCTTGCTGCGCAGCTCGGGCTTCTGGTCGACGAAGTTGGCGACGACCTCCGTCAGGGCGTTGCCGTTGATGTTCGGTACGCATGCCTTTGGGAGAGTTGCGTTGGTCAACCCACCTTCACCGTCGAAATCGACGGCGTCGTAAACAGCGGTGACGTAGCCATAGCATTGGCCAGCCGCGAGCGCCGTCGTGGGATCAATGCTCCAGCCAGACCGCACCGCGCTCAGATACGCGCGGCAGTTCTTCGTCAGCTCTTCCCCAATCCCATAGGCCGTGTTGGCATGTGCCGCCGTTGCCGCCAGCAAAACACCGGCGAGCATTACCCCAATCAGTCGCATGTAGTCCCCAAATCGTATCCCCGCGGCGATGTTTGCACGGGTTGTACGTAGCGTAAAGCGGTCGCCAGAAGGTCGAGCCAATCAGCGTAAACGCATGACGACCAACACTAACAGGCCGACAATAACCCACGCCACCGTCCGCAGCGACGCCAGCAGCTTGAGTGCTCTATCGTCTCCGCGCGAGAATTGCTGAGCGGGCACCGCGGCTTCGGCAGCCTGTTCCTCTTGCCTGACTGCAGGCGTGGCGTCTTCAGAGGGCGCCGGCTTTTGAAGCTCGCGACTTTGGTAAAGGTAGAGTTCTGCCTCCGACACCTTGCCGAGCCGCCACGGCTGGATCTCGCATCCGTCTGGTATCTCTACTTTATGTTCCTTGTCGGCGGTCAGCACCTTGATGCTGTCCGTGGAGATCGACGGTGACCACTCGGCGTAAAACCCTTCGACCCCGCCAACGCGGAACACGGCCTGGTCGATCGCGCTTATCTTCTCGGCGTAGCGCTCGAACCGCTCAGCTAGGACATAGAGATTGAAGACTACCCCGTCAGGCTAGGTGCGGTGGCGGAAGTCGATCTCGTAGCGATTTTTCACCGCACCCCAGGCCGTGCAGTGCTCCTCCACGTCCCCTTCCGGCAAAGGCGTGATCCATAACTCGAAGGTCGATATCTTTCTGTTCGTCCCCAACATGGCGTAGGACGGCTCGGGGAGCTCGTTCGATGCCCTCCGGCGTTCATCACCTGGAACGAGGTCAGCCAGGATCGAGTGCTTCTCGATCGCGGCCTTGTCGTCGCCCCCGCTGGAGCGGTAACCGCCGGCAAGGACCGAACGGGAAAGTCTCAAATTCCGGACTGTGAAGTAGAGATCGTAAGCCCAGGGTATCTGATCCAGACCGTTGCCGTTGCCGTCCGCATCGACCTCCCGCAACCCCCATCGGTATAGCGAACTGCGCTCAGGTTCATTGTTAAGAACGACCCGCCCATCAAAATAGAACCCCAACAAAGCCTCCCCGGTGTCTCA
Organism: Rhizobium sp. RAF56; assembly: GCF_052113965.1. Lineage (NCBI taxonomy): Bacteria > Pseudomonadati > Pseudomonadota > Alphaproteobacteria > Hyphomicrobiales > Rhizobiaceae > Rhizobium > Rhizobium sp. RAF56. Next base: position 42,076 of record NZ_JBFRDU010000029.1, on the reverse strand, counting down.
AAGCAGCGGATCGTTGCACGTTACTTATGCGCCGTAAACGGTGGGTGCCACACGGAAGGTCTTCGATCGGAGATAGCAAACGCCATGTCGTATTCGTAGGTCATGTGACTATTTGCAGGGGAACTTGTCGGCGAAGGCCTGGCGGACCAGGGAATAGCCCGTCCTGCTGATGCGAAGTTCCGGATTGCTGTCGAGAAAATTGGCGACGGCCACAACTAGCTCATAGGTGCCGGCGTCATCCGCAATGCATGCCTTCGGGAGATATTCCGTCACCACCGGGTGATCGCCCTCCGCCTGCAGCGCCTCGGCGATCCCCTTTATGTAGCCATAGCATCGCGCGCCCTCCTCGTTCAGCGGGCCGTGGGCCTTGTCGGCCGCAAGGAAGGCGTCGCAATCTTCCGTCAGGTAATAGCCGAATGTCAAAATCGTCTTTGCCTCAACCTGCGCCGGCAACATGAACGGCAGGATGGCAAGGACGACAGCGACCGCGATCATCGGGAAAGTCGGCAGGATCGTTCTCATGACTTCTCCTTGTCATCGGCTGCAGGGGAATGTGTCGATAAGGCGGTTTGACCCCCACCAGTCGCATCTGCGGACGATGGTGGCACGCACCGTGCGTAACGTAAAGCGGGGCGCGTTTTCTGGATTTGGGTTGGGATTTTCGGGGCCGCCGAGCTGCGAGTGGGGTCGGATTTTTGTGAGTATAAATACAACTTATGGAGGAGTGTAGTGTTTTGGATTTGGGTGGGATTTGGAGCGGGGAATACAGAGGAGTAGGGGGTGGCCTAGCCGTGTCCATGTATACCCTCGGCGGGCTGGTGGCGTGATATACTATTGATATTTAACGTTAAAATGTACAACACGACCCTTGACGAACGCCGCACATGCTACTAGATGACGAATGCAGAACAGCGCACCACAGCTGTTCTGCGTTACCACCCAAAGGAGAACCTACGAAATGAGCGAATACCGCGATCTAACCCCTCACGAACTCGAAGTCGTCCGTGCCTTCGCAGCTGAGTACGGCCGCGAATGGAAGGAGTATTTGATGGCAGCTTGGCTGTCCTATTCCTACAAGGGTCGCCACATGGGTGGTCAAGATAGTGGCACGCTGCGCTGCCTGCGCAACGAGCTGGGGCATGGCTGGCTCGACAAGTTCAAGCTGCCAAAACCCTGAGACCGAACAGCAAGCAGTGACACCACGCACTGCTTGCGATCCCACCCAAAGGAACGAATGAATGATAACGACCCTCCTATATCTGGGCGTCAGCTACATGCTGCCGCGAGAAATCCTCACCAAATCGAACCTCTATCGCGGGCTTGAAAACAGGCGCGGACGGCTGTTCGCACGATTAATCCTCGCGCCCTTTTTCCTGGCTTGCATGGTGCTCGCGGTCCCCATCCTCGTCGCTGTCTACATCGCCGGACTAATCAGGATGCTGCGTCATGGATAAGCACCCCTCACCTCTCCACTTCTGCGGCCGCGATTTCATGCTGTCGCGCTCGGAGCTGTCCGAAGACCTCGCCGAAGCGCTCGAAGATTGCGGCCGGTCTGGCGATGCCAGCGAAGCCGTCGCCTTTGTGCTCGCGATCTACGAGGTCACCGGCGAAATCGACGATTGCCGGGCCATGCTGGCGCCGTACGGCGCTTGGGACGATGCGGAGCTATCGAACCACCCGAAGAACCTAGAACGCCTTGTGTGGCTCGCTGGCTGCGATCTGCGCGAACAGGGCGAAATCTATTTCTCGGGCTATTGAGGGCGGAACCATGATCACTGCAAACGATCTCGTTAGCCGCGAAGTGCACCACTGCATTTCGCATCTCCTCTTCACTGTCGCCGGCGGTTCCGGCGGCAACGTTGAAAGCACGACTGAACTCGCCGACCTTGCCGAGCAGGCTTTCGAGCTGTGCTCCCCTCTCGAAGATTGGGAAGAGGCAGCAGATCAGGACGGATGGGCAATCGACGGGCACCTGTTTGTGAACCATCCCCTGCAGACGACAGCGGAAGCTAGCCCGCTCGACGCTTCCGGCTGGCAGGAGCTGTGCCAGGAGTTCGAGATCGAGCCCTACCAGCGCGAAATCTTCGAGCATTGGATCGTCAGCGACTGGCTGGCGGACAAGCTCGAAGCCAAGGGCGAGAAGGTCGACAAGGATTTCGCCGGGCTCACTGTTTGGGCGAGGACGACGACCGGACAGGCGATCTATTGCGATTGGGTCATCGAGCAGATCGCAACGGAAGTTAACAGCTTCTCGCTGATGGGGGTCGAATGACTAAGCTCGAACCTATCCTCGTCAGGCAGGCGGAGGCGGCGAAGCTCCTCGCCGTCTCAGAGCGAACGCTCGAAGCGTGGCGGGCACAGGGCAAGGGTCCGCCCTGGCTGCGCATCGGCGAAGGCAGGGGCAAAGGCGTGCGCTATGCCTATGCACAGCTCAGGCAATGGGCGGAAAAACAAATCAGCTAAATAAAAATCGCGGGACCTCGATCCCGCGATTCTTCTTATCCATGGATAACTGCAGCGAAACGCCAACCTTGGGGAGCTGCGATTTTCGCGATCGTGCTCCCCATACGCTCCCCAGATCGCTAGGATTGGGGAGCAATCGTCTCGTAAGTATTTGAAAAGAATGGTGCCCCCGCCAGGGTTCGAACCCGGGACCCCCTGATTACAAATCGCGTGCTCTGGCTTTTGCACCCCCTCCACTCTCCCATCAGAACACACAGATAACCCATCACTTCGCCTCACGAAACCCTTGCTCAGCAAGGCATTCCGCGTTAGACCATCTGATATAACCATCATTGAGGGGCTAACAGCCATGCATAAACCCATCACTCCCGTTGTGTCCGTAATGTGTCCGGAGAACACCCAGGACACAAACACGGTCGTGAAGTTCCCGAAGTCGTCACAACAGGCCGGGCTACTATCAACATCCGTGACAGGGTCACAGGCGTCGGCTCCCTCGCGTAGGGCAAAGGGCGGGTTGGTGCTCAACCGCGTCAATGTGAAAAAGCTCACCTGCGAGGCCGGCAAAACAGAAACCCTGCACCGAGACAGCGAGCTTTCGGGGTTCATCCTGCGCTGCTACGCCAACGGCAAGCGCGTCTACCTCGTCCAGTATCGAAACGCTGCCGGCCAGACGCGACGGCTCAACATCGGCCCGGCCGAAACACTCGAGGCGGACGAAGCTCGGGCACTGGCGAAGAAGGCACTGGCGAAGGTCGTCGGTGGCGAAGATCCCGCCGAAGCCCGCCAGGAGATCCGGCAAGCGCCGCGCTTCGGCGATCTGGTCACGGGATACCTGGAATACGCCGCGACCACGCAGCGCCCCTCGACGCTGGCGGAGACAACGCGCGGCCTCAACGTCCACGCCCTGTCGCTGCACACGACTGCCATCCGAGACATCAAGCGCGCTGACATCGCCGCCCTTCACGACAAGATCGGCAACGACATTGGCAAGATCGTCGCTAACCGTGTCCTGGCAGCACTGTCGTCGTTCTTCGCGTGGTGCATCGGCCGAGGCGCTGTCGAAGTGAACCCTGTCACGGCGATGCCGCGCAACGTTGAGACGCCGCGCGAGCGGACCCTCAGCGACGACGAAATCCGCAAGCTCTGGAAGGCGAGCGCCTCCAGCGACGACTTCAGCCGCATCGTCAGAATTCTGCTGCTGACTGGAACACGTCGGACTGAGGTCGGCGGCATGGAGTGGAGTGAATTCAGCGAAACCCCCGCCGGCAAGATCTGGACGATCCCTGGAGCTCGATCGAAGAACGGCCTGCCGCTCGAAACGCCTCTGGGCGACCTCGCCTTGTCGCTGCTGCCCGAGCGAAAGGAGCGCAGATACGTTTTCGGCCGCCTCGACACCGGGTTCACCGGCTGGTCGAAGTCGAAGGCCGCGTTCAACAAGCGCGCCGGCTTGAGCGATTGGGGTCTGCACGATCTCCGGCGGACGTTCTCGACGCGGATGAACGACGATGGCATCGCCCTGCCCCATATCGTCGAGGCAATGCTGAACCACGTCAGCGGCCACAAGAGCGGCGTCAGCGGCACTTACAACAGAGCACTCTATCGCGACCAGAAGCGCGAGGCGCTGGCGAAATGGGAGGCGCTGGTCCAGCAGATCGCTAAGGGCGATGAGTGATTACGACGAGAAGCTACGCGCGATCAAAGCCATGTTGGACCATGAACCCGAACCTTGGATTGCTTTCAAGCAGCTGTGGGAGGGGGTCAACTCGATGGGTACACGACCGAAAAGGGAGCGGCGAGGACGGCCAGCGACAGGACAATTCATACGGTCAACCCTGCACTGGGGGTGTGTCAGAGCAATCATGCATAAAAAAGGCGTCGGCATTACCCAAGCCGTGAAAATCTATTCCGAGGCGGCGAACTTGTCACGGGATCACGTTTGGGCGGCAGTTCGCCGCTGCCGAGAAATCACCGGCCGTGAATAAAATCTCAGTAGAGCGGTCCGTTTTTCGTGTCTATTAAAGATGTCCATCATAAACCCCCGGATGGACGCCAATGACCGAGAACAACACCTCTAAAGAACCCCAACCTCATGACCTCGAAAGAGGCTGCCGAGTATCTCAGGCGCTCGATCGTCACCTTGGAGCGGTGGCGGCACGAGAAAAAAGGGCCGCCATACGTTCGCCAATACGGTCGCGTCTACTACCTCCGTGCCGACCTGGACGCCTATATCGAAGCGCGGCGGGTAAGGGGTGCGCAATGAGCACCTGCGATGTCTGCGGCAAGACGTTCGAAGCAAGCCGGTCAGATCAGCGCTTCTGCGGGCCGGCGTGCAAACAACGAAACCACCGGATTATCCGTAACAAAAATACACCTGGAGACGAGGGAGACGTTTCGGAGGGACCGGGGGCACCGGACTGCGGATTATCCGTAACAGGCGCTCCAGCACGGCCACCGCGACAGGAGAAATGGCCATCCTGGCTTGATGCTCCCCCGGATGATGCGCCAGTTTTCGTCTCAGTGCGCGGCGAACGATTGAAGCTCGATTTCATCGCTAGTCACGGCGATCCCGGAAACGCCTGTCGTGAGCTGTTAGCGCTCGATCTGCACGGGCGCATTGGTTTCCTCGCGGCGACCGGCACGATTGGCATCGTGACCAAGATTGATAACGCTGCAAACCTGACGATGTCAGAAGGGACTGGACGGTCAATTCGTTTCGTCAAATGGAAGCCTTTCGACCGATCCATTTTCGAAGGGGATGGGAACAACGACGAGGATGCCGAATAACCATTGAATTTCCCAGCAATTTCAATAATCTGGAATGACTGGTTCGCTTATCGCTGAAGTGAGCCAGGTCGGGGGACTACTATCCGACACCCATGACCGGGTCACAGGCGTCGGGCCGAGGCGGTGTGGGCGCTCAGCGAGGCTGCGGGTCGATGGTCTGGTGCCGCAGGATTTCCTCGTCGGACTGCTCCAACTCGCCGTCGATGACGCGATCGTCGTCGGGATCTTCCATGACTGGCATCGCCGGATTGGATTGAATGCTGATACCCAAAAGCTGACGAGCAGCGGATTGCCTTTCGGCATGATCGCCGGCGAGAATGGTGTCCAAACGCTCGTGCAGCTGGCCAATACTGATGGCGACGTTCAGCTGCGGACCCTCGTTGATCGAACCGCCGAGCTTGCCCCGCAATTCATGGGTTCTGACGAGCGTGTTCGACAACGCCGCGAGCGCGGGGAAAAGCCCTTCGTCCAATGCGCAGTCAGCGGCCACTTCGAGCCGATCAGTCGTGCGTTGGATATCGTGGGCGAGCGCGGCCGGGCCGAAATAGGTCTGCGGATCGACCTCGTCGTTGAGGATCTTCTTCACCAGGCGGTTCTCAGCTTTGCGCTGCTTCTCGGCGTCAGAAAGCTTTCTGAAGGCTCGGACCTTCTGGTCGACGTGGTTCAGGCGATGATTTCGGAACGTCATGTATGCGACGTGGGATGTCTCCGCCGGGAAATTCTTATGAGCCCACTCAGTCACGGCGGAAACCTGCTCGCCGCGGGCCAGCATTTCATCGACGCATTTCAGCACCGTGATCGGGAGCGAACACACGCCGCAGGACGAGCCATTGAAGGTTCCCTTGCCCGGTCGGGCAGCGGCGGGTTCGATGGTGATCGGGCGCTTCTTTGGCATAAGGTGAGGATACCCGCCTTTTCGGAGGCTGGCGAGGTGCATCGCAGGTTGCAATCGGCTTTTGAGGTTTTTTGATCAAGCGGGACACACAATCCTCAGTCGACACCCCATCGTGCAGCTATGAAACTGAAACAGGTGCAGCTATGAAGCCGAAACAGGGCGCAGCTATAAGCGGAAGCACAGCGCACTTCATGTTCGACAAGGAAAATATCCTATATTTTTACGGCTAAATTTTCGACCAGAGCCAGTGCCCCTGAAATGCCGCCGAAGCAGACAGCGCGCACCGGCCTTGAGAGGCTGCAAAGGGGCAAAACAGTAGTGAAAGATACTGTTCTTTTTGCTGTTCCAATTTTCTCAATGATTTCTATGCGTAAAGCAGTAAAACAGTAAAAACAGTATGAGCAGATATATATAAACGCGCGGGCGACCCTTTTCCCCCTCGCATGCGTGTTTCTTCTCCCCCTCTCTTAAGCATGTTTTTTCCGAAAATTTTACTGCTCTACTGTTCTGCAGCCGTTTTTGCGCTCGTAACGATTTGGTTTCATTATATAAAAGCCAGAACAGTAGCCAAAAAAATTTACTGTTCTGAGTACTGCTCCTACTACTGTTCTGCAGCCCTTGCACTTGAATTTCGCAAAAATCCACTCGCATTCCGCTCACTTGAAAACCTTGCCGACGAGTTTGTCGACAGCCTCCATCACAGCGCCAGGCACTGCTGCTTCCAGCATATCGACCATGAATTCGCAATCGTGCCACGGCTCGTCAACCTCGAAATCGATGATCGGCCGCATCGTTTTCGCCGCCTCTGGCAACCATGCAAACAGCCGTCCGCGCCTCGTTGCGTTATGTGTTCTGGGTCAATATATCGCGGATCGTACTGCGCCTCGACCGTCAGACCAGCGAACTCGCAGCTTACTTTTTCCCTGATGATGAGCGCGAACTCCGTCCCTGGCGCGAACAGCCGAGCGTGGTCTCCTGCCCTTATGCGAGCCTTCGCCGTCAGGCCGAGCTGCCATGCCGCCGCCTCCGCCTTCCAACTATCAGTTGCGTACGCCCATGTGCTGGCGATCACGTTCTTGTCCCGGTCGAGTGCCGCGATGCCGAGCTGCATCGCCCTGGCGACGGTCAGCTTGCCCATACGGAACGTCTCCAGCCGCCCCAGGCCGGCGTTGGAGAGGAAGCTGCCGCGCTGGCGGGGTGGGTAGCGTGGGTCGCCCGACGCCACGATCTTGACGACCGGCATGTCAGTCCTCCTCGGGGAATTCGGAGTTCCCGCGCCGCGCCGCTTCCAAGACGGCTTCAGCCTCGGCGATCTTCTTTTCGAGTTCGCGTACGGCGGTCTCGTAACCTTGGTCGCCCATGCTGGCGCGGTTTTTCTTCTCGTCCCTCAGCAGGTCGTAGCGTTTGCCTCTGAAAAAGGTGATGAGGTCCGCCGTCATTGGCCTCGGCCGGAAAAACGATTTCAGTAGTGGGTAAGCGGAAGGCCCCCTGTGATTGGGAATGTTGCGGGTAAAATTGGCGCGCTTGCCAGTGCCAGTCAGCTTCTTGTCCGCGGCGAGCCGGGTCTCGTCGAGCATGCCACGCTTGCGCAGTTCCCTGGCGATCGCGGAGGGAGCCTTGCTGGACACGGTGAATTTGTGGAAGTCCTTGCAGAAGATGTAATCTACGTCGTCGTCGCTCCAGCCCTCGACCTCACGATGGTACGAGCGGTCGACGGTTTTGTGGACGTGGAAAATTGTCACGTCGGTCTTCGCATCTAAATTCGTGATGATGTTATCGACTGCCTGGGCGAAGTCGTCGAGAAGATGCGCGCTTGTGTCGAGGAAAAGCCGGTAGGCAGTGTCGACCGTGCCCTCGACGTCGATCGCCGTCGGTAGGAGGTCGAGTTTCACGGCAATATAGCCGCAGAGTTTCATCAGCCCAAACACTTCGCGCGCCCGCATCTCCGCGCTCGCCGCACCCGGTTCGCCGATTGTCGCCACCATCGCAGCGAGCTGCTCCCTCAGCTTGTCATGGTCGAGCTTCATGATCGCCTCGGCGAAGACCGGACCGGCGTGGCCATAGTTCTTCTTCAGAAGCCGCTTAAGTTCATCGATCACCTCCGCGGGACGCTGCTTGGCATCGTCGTTGTCGAACAGGATGTCAGGGTGGCGCGCTGCCATGCCGGCCGTCCATAGCCCCTTCTGATCGACGCCCTTGGCCAGCTGCTCGATGCTGCTCTCGCAGGCGGTAAACATCGAAGAGCTCCATGACCGGACCGCCTTTTCCTCACTATTGCGATCGAGCCGCCCTTTGCCACTGCCGGTGTGGAACTCGAAGATGAGCTTTCGCACATCCTTCGGATCGAAATATGAGAGTTCGTCTACGGCGCAGACGGTGCCGTTGGAACGCTGCGCGATCGCCTCGATATTATTGCCGGTCGAGTTGGCGTCCGCCAAAAGCCCGCGGTTCACTCCGCCTTCCATCCGCACTTCCGGCAACGCCCAGCAACTGGTGACCATCTTCAACGCCAGGCTCTTGCCGATCGAGGTACTGCCTTGATAATTGAGACCGCAATTATCCAGTTTTAGGTAATTGACCATCGGCCCGAGGAAGCCGCCAATCAGCGCCATTCGCCAGTGCACGGAGCCTTCGCCAAGCGAGACGACATATTTCGGCAGTTCGTTCCATCCCGGCAGGTCACCCCGCCGTACCGTCTTCTCGGGCAGCTTCACCTTTTCGTCGAGCTCGACAAGTGCCGTGCTGCCGATCGCCCGTCCGTCGAGCGTGACATAGACCCGAGTGCCGTCGACCTCGTGGAAACCGGGGCGGTCGACCACGGTGATGATCTTGCTCGGGTCAGCCGCCTTGAGCACGTTCATCAGCCTTTCCTCGCCCTTCGGGCCGAACAACATGCCGGCGTTCATCAGCTTTTTCTTGAGAAGACCTTGGCTATGAGGCGTCGCCAACTCACCGCGCTGCAGCGTGATGGGAACGCAGGTGCCGTCCTCATCGCGGATGGCGACCTGGAGGCCCTTGGTCACGATATTGCCGGGATAGTGCAGCCGCCCGATCACCGTGAATGGACGATGAAGGGGTCGAAAGACTGACTTCTCGCTATTGGCGGGGGTCTCGTAAGTGCCGGCCCAGAATCTTGCCGTCGTGTCTTGCGCGGTCGTAGGACATCGACGGATCGAGCAAGGGGTAGTCTTTCTTGACCTGCTGAAGCTCTACATCGCCGGCCGTCCTTGCTTGCGCCTGGGCTTGCGCCTTCGCCGCCTCGTCCTGCTTTCGCTTGGCCTCGGCTTCGGCAATTTCCTTGGCGATTTCCTTCCATCGTTTCCGCAACGACGTGATGGGTGTCTGCGTCGACGTCTTGAGCGCCTGCAGCAATGCCTCCATGTCACCGGCGAGGCCGTTGCTAAGACCCCAACGGATAACACCGTCAGCACTCTCAGTAGGTTTCAACCCTGCCGCCGCTGCCAGGATATCACTGAGCTTCTGCGCTCTGGCGGCATCGTCCGCGGCCTCCTTTTCCGCTACCTTCTCCGCCTCTTCAGCGCTGTTCGGCTCAGTATAAAAATTTTTGAAAGCGTCATCGAACGTATCGTCGGTCATGGGATTGCCCCTGCTGGATTTGAACAAAGACGCTCCCCGACAGCGTCGAACGACTGCTATTCCCTCTGTTTTCCGCGCGCGAAACCGCGCACGATCTTCGCAACGATCCCCGCCCCCTGGCCCGGCACGATCTTGTCAAGCGCCAAGCCGCAGATGCGGCACGCTTCGCCGAAGTCCGCCGGATCAACTTGCCGGATGGCCCCGAGTAGCATCATTGTCGCTTTGTGGGCGGCGTGCTGCGCCACGGCGGGCTCGGCTTCAACCAGCGCCTTCAGGCCAGCCACGAGGCCGCTGAGAGGCAGGTGTACCTGCTGCCGTCGGAAAGCTGCCCTCACCTCAAGATGCAGGGCATCCGCTCCGGCCTTAATCTCTGGCGGCACGGTTGGCGCGACAGCAGGCGGCGGCATTCCAGCGGCGGCAGCTGCGGCGCAGGCAGCGGCATATTCCCGCTGCGCCTGAGCATAGAAGGCGAAGTGCAGCGGCGAGCGCCCCTCGCCCTGATGCGGGCAGGTCTTACATTGCTGCGCACCCAGGCCTTTGAATGTCGCGCAATCCGGCCAGCCAAATTTCTTCTGCGCGTATTGCTTTTCGATGGTCGCGCGCTTGTGGTCCGTGTCTTCGATTGCGTAGGTAGGGTCGCCTTTACTGAGCGCACGCGCGGTCTCACGTGGATTGATATCGAAGCGCGCAGCAAGAAGCTTCAGCCGCCACAGAGGCTCAGGATCGCCATACCCTCCGGTGGCGAAGGTCTCAGCCAGCATCGGGCATTCATCGATCGCGAGCCGCAGATCGACAGGCGGCGGCGGCGGCCTGTCATCGACACCGACGCTGAAGTTTGCGCTCCGAGCTGCAACTCCCTCATCCAGAAGCGTGGGGGCATTTTGGTTTGGTTGAATTGCCGGGCGATGCGGCTGGTCCATGACGCCGAGCAGCGCCGCGATTTCGAGCAGCACGTCGGCGCGAAGGACACTACTATCAGCGCTAACCGAGACCGGGCAGTCAACCTCGGCGGACCGCCGCACCGGCAGCCCTTGCGGCTGGCAGGGCTTCATCGCCTCGGGGCCGGCATGGTTCCCGGTCATCTTCGCGAGGACGCGTGCCACTGCCTTGAATTCTTGCGGCAGAAGAACCCGGTCGAGGAAGATCAGCAGCCGTCCACCGCGTTTAATCTTGCCGGTCTTTTCGTTCACCAGACCGTAGGAATACGAAGGCCAACACGCACCGAAGCATTTGAGCCGACCTAGCGCGGCAGGACCGTCGACGAGGATGTCGGGATCGTTGATGTCGTAGTCGAGCAGCATCGCGGAGCCGCAGTTTTCGAAGTGTGCGTCGTCCCGAGCGCGGCCGACAATGAGATCTGGGAAACCGCGCTTCGCCCATTGCTCCTGAGCCGCGACCGAGAGGGGTGCGTCACGCAACGTGCCGAGTGTCAGGTACGGTGCGAAGTCCTTTACACCCGCGACTTTGGCCGAGCGGTTCAAGTAGGCGATCAGATCCGCGACGGTGGCACCAGGGTGCTCTTCCGGCTGGATGACGATGGAAACGCCGCGCCAGACGATGAAGGGACAGGGCGCATTGAGATCCAGCGGCGCATGAAGCCTGTTGAGACAGTCGACCAGCCTATTTGAAATGTCGGATTTCGTTGCTATATTCACGACGGACACTTCCATTGGGTGGGAGCTGTTTAAACCTCTTCCGGCGGCGTAAGTCGTCGGCGGGCGTGGTGGCCTGGCAGGGGGTTTTGATAAGGGCGTGATCTTGCGATCACGCCTTTTTCTTTGCCATCAGAGCACTGCGCGCCTTTCCTCATCGAGGTCGTAACGGCGCACGATGGTCGACGGTGCCGTCTTCATCCGGCGCTGCAGGATTTCTTCGATCCATTCAACGCCATCGGCCGGTTTGACCAGAACCGTCATCGACCCCGCCGTGCCGCACACGCGCGGCCCTTGGCCCCGTATGACCAGCGTTGAAATATTGGCGTGCGTCAGTGCCAGCCCGCGCAGTCCCGCCTGCGCCGAGAGGTCAGTGAGCGTCCAATACATCGGTAGATCCGGTTGAACTTCGCGGACAGCTTCAGCGGCGCGCCTTGGGAATTCTTTTGCCATTCTTTTTTCCCTTTTTCTAAATTCTGAATTGACGATCTTACCAATATAAGCAAGGTTTGTATCAGTCTATATGTAAAATATTTAAGTAACATAGCAGACATAAGAAGATTTGATGGGCAATGATGGGGTTAAGATGGGCAATGAATGGAAATAATAGTGCTGATAAAAGACCGACAATACTTCGCAACAGCTTGAAATATCAACGGAATTGCGTCAACGACGAACGACGATACTAAAATCACCAAAAAAACCACCCAAGGGAGAAGCAAAGCCATGACCGAAGAACAACTCGAACCCGGCAGCATGGGCCGACTAGCCGTCCTGATCGCTGAGATGCGTGCGTTGAGAGTGGGAGCAGCTGAGTTGTCCGCCGGCGCCGATCGCCTTGCTGCGGAGATCGCCGAGGTGCGGCGGATGCAGCTGCAGATACTCAATTATATGGCGGAAATGCTCGCCCTTTTCTCCACCCCGCCGACCGCGACGATACCGCCGGTCGACGAAGTCCAGATGCCCTACCGGGCCGCGCCAGAGCCATCAGCAGCGCCCGCCGAGGAGATCGCCGACGAGCCATGGGTCGATGAGCCCCTACCCCCAGAAATCGCTACAGCGCCCTCGACGAAGCCCAAGCGTAGGGCAAAAGCGTGACGATCAGATCGATGCTGCAGAACCTGTTCGGCAACGAGCCGGAACCTGAGCCGCCAGTGCCCGAGCCAGAACCGCCGAAGTCTGAAGGCCAACTTCAAGCCGAGAGGATGATGAGCATCCGGCAGCGGTATTCGTGCTCAGGGATCACTCCGACCTGCGTCCAGCTGATGGCTTTCGGCGAACTTGATGCGACGTGCAACGCCTGCGACACGAAGTTCAGACCGGGCGGCAAATGGGCATAGCGAAACCCTTGAAATACCAACGCGATTGGAGTGGATCATGACCCAAACGAACCTCGCCGAAAGTGAATTCACCCTGCGCGAGCGCGCGGAAATGAGGGAAGCCAACGGCCGCCTTCGGGGTCTATACAGCGCCAGGCAACTCGACATTTGGCTCGCGTTCGTGCCTCTGGTTATGACGATCCACACCGCGGCGCAGCGTGCAGCCGGCGCGGACAATCCGCAGTACTATAGCGACCACCTCCGCGGCCTCCTGAAGGAACTCATGCCAAATTTCATGGAAGGCGACGATGCGCGCGAGGAATTCGAGCACCTTGTGTGGTTGGGTGAAGATGCCGACCGGCAGCTGATCCTCGCGGAAATTCGCGCCAAATTGATCCCTTCGCGGCATCTTACTCTCGCTACGCCGAAAGCGGCGCGCGATGCCGTGCAGCGCGTCCTCGACGTCCATGCAGCCGAGGAACGGGCGCGCAAGCGTGCGGCCAAGGAAGCCGCGCGGCTCGCGAAGGCGCAAACTGAGAAGCTGGGAGACTGACGAACAACGCCGAGTTCTTAATCATGCTGGCGACGTGGGAAGTTGCAGTGCAGTGGCGTGCTTCCGCTAAGGCGGAAGCGAGTGCTCAAGCGATTGATATCACTCGTTTGCTTGGGTGGACCCGAGATAGGACCGATAGCGACCGCCCGCAAATGAACCGCACTGCTGACGCGTGGAACGCCGCACGTAACCCTATTGCCGAGGCAGGCCCAGCGTCTGCTAAAAAATTTTTTGATAAACCTACGCGAGCATCGTTGCCCGCTATCCTGTTGTTCCGGCGCAGCTTTAGTACAGAGAGTTGTTTATGGAGAATTCGGAAGTAAATACGCACGCATATGTATATGTGCGTGACTATTTGTTGCCAGATGTACTTGTGAGGCCCGAAAACTATAGTTATGTTTCAATTTATGCAGAAAACGTTCGAACAGGCGAAAGACAAATCATGACAGTAAAGAAGCCCATGGGCCGGCCGCCCCACAGCGGCGAGCGGCGTGACAACATTGTTAAAATTCTCCTGACCGACGAGGAAATGCAGGCGCTGCTGGAAGCGGCAAAGCCGACTGGCATTCCCGCCGCCATTTGGGTGCGGTTCCAAATCTTGCAGCAGCTGCAGTTGAACGCCACTACCGCCTAACCCTGCCGTCCACCTGTGACCACAATGAATGCGCGCGGACCCCATGCGCAATCGGAAAAACATACCTTGCGAATGGAGGACTTGAATATGCAAGCGGAACCGACCGAAGCCGCTATCCGTGCCCGCGCCAAGCGGCTTGGCTGGCGTGTCGTCAAAAGCCGCCGGGCGCTCAGCGCCGACAATCTCGGCTGCTACCAGCTTATCGACGATCGCAACTTCGTCGTCATTGGGTGTCGCTTCAATGCCGCCCTTGAGGAAATCGCCGACGCTTTGCCACCGTCGAAGAGATCGCGGCTCGGCGCTGATATGACCGAGGAACTCGATTGCAGTTGGTATTTTGGCCCTTACGACGGAAGTAGCCCGTGCCCGGCCTCCAGCTATGCGCTGGCGGTCGCCAATATCGTGCTATTCACCGAAGTTGGTTATGTCGAGCTGCAGACCGTCTACCGACGGGTTCGCTATTTCGCACTTGTCACCGTTATTGGTGCTCGCCCGCATCTGCCTTGGACGTTCACGAGGATGAAGGCAGGCCGGGAAGCCTCGAGCAGCCTTGTCGTCCCTGAGCGCTTCCATCGCGAACTGGAGGCGCTGTCGTGAGGCGTTCATCCTCGTCGCCATCGCTGCACTCGGGCTCATCCAGGGGAAGTATTAATGGACTACGACACGACGTCTCCACCGCTCACCGGCACGATCGAAGAGCCTGATGAGGTCCGTTCCTCGGACGTCATCGAGGCGATGCGCAAGGCCCGAAGCCGCGTGCTCGCCGACCTGCACCGCTTTCGCAGCGTTGATGCTCCGCCGCAGACCGCCAGTCGCAAGAAGCGCAAGGTCCGCGATCCCAACATCGACCACAACACCATGCATCATCGAGCGATGCGGCAGCTCATTGCTGACGCCCGCGCTGAGCTGGTCCGGTGGGAGAAATTAGAGAACCAGCGCTTCGAGCGCGAAAGGGCCAAGCCGTGACCAAGGAACTCAGATGTTTTTGGTGCTCTGGCGCCTGGGGTACTCTCTTTACCAAACCGGCCGATAGCTATGCATTGGCGCTCGCCGATCTCGTATTGTTCAGCGATATGGATGGCTACGTCTCTCTGGAGACTACGCACCGGGGCAGGACCCACAAGGCGGTCGTCGCCATTATCGACGGTCGCCCCAAACTGCTGGATACCTTTCTCAAGATCGACCGCAGGACCGGCAAGTATGTAGACAGCGGTATTCCAGTTCCCGAGCGCTACCACCAAGAACTCAAGGCAGGTGAATGAACCGTTCGCTGCTCATGGCCATTGCCATCGGGCTCGCGATCGGGAGCACTGGCAGCTCGGGCCTGGCGACGATTGCTTCGCCTCCCCCCGACGAAGAGGAGCCGCTCGAATGATCCTCACCCGCCTACTCATATTCACGCGAACAGCGGCGAACAAAGAAAAACCAAAACGCGATCGTCTACGCCTTTTGGTTATTACCCTTTTGGCAAGCGGACTACTATCAGCGGCCCCGCGCATGCGCTCGATCTTTCATATCGCGGCGATCCGGCTGATGCGCGCCGGACCGCCGGCGCCGTTCGCTACCTAGTACTTGATGTCTCGGGACTGCTGGCGTCCGCCCTGCTTTGTCTGGCGCTTATCCTGACGGCACGATGCGTTGCTTTGTTGGTTGGCGGCGCGGCAATCATGCTTTGTGGATCGTGCCCCTTGGCGCGTATCTTGTTTGACGTCACGCCCTTCACGGCGTTGTTGAGCTTGTTGTGTCGCAGACGACATTCCTGCCGAGCTTGCGAGGAACGTAACAGCCACCAAAGCGGTGAGCAGAGGCTTCAATGCATGCATAGTGCAATCTCCTCTAAAACCCTCCACCCGCGCTCAGACGGGCGAGCGGTAGATGTCGAACAGCAGGCGCTCAATGCTTCATGCATTTCTTGCCCATCGCCATTGCTTTGTAGGTTCCCTTCAGATCGACGACGAAGGTTCCCTTGGTTTCTGGAAACACGATCATCTCGTATTTCTTCGCCACGGCGCGCTTGAACTCCGGGTTGTCTGAGAGGATGTAGCCGCCGGAATATCCGCCCTTGAGTTCGCCGTGGGTGCTGGTAGCAACGCCGCCATAGAGATGACCTCCGATGGAGACGAAGACTTCGGACTTGGTCCCGTTCTTAAGGCCAATATCCTCTTTCGAGAACACCCCAAGATAGCCCACCTCCTGATTTGCGGTGAGCCCCATTTGCACCGAACCTGGGCCAAAGTCGCCCACGATTACGCAATCGCCGCGGGTTTGATTTTTATAGACGGTCCAGTGCTCAACGTCCCCATACTTGACCAGCACATCGCTGGCGCTCGGAACGGGATTTTGAGCGTAGGCTGCTATCGCAGATGAAAGTGCGAGTGACGTCGCAGCGATGAGTGTCACGAAGCTTCTCATTAACATCCCCTTGATTTGTGCAGACTGAATTATGGGTTTGACCTGCGCCCGTAAAGATTATGCGAAGCCATTCAGCGTTATATCCAATGCAAGGTGTGGTCGTGAAATCTTGGGCACTGACCGACGCCGACCCGACCATATATGAACGGAATAAATAGGGAAGACGGAATTAATCTTGATCCAACAGTAAAGTATTTCAAGCTTATAAGTATTCTCCATCTCCACGTAGTATTGCCGGCGTGTTAGTGGTGCCCGGGAGTGGCGGGTCGGCAAGGAACATGAGAAAACACCGACACCTCGTTTCGTTCACTCGTCACTCGGACTGAAAAATATCCCCTCAACGCCCCCACCCGCCGCGAGCAGTAGGAACACCAATACAAGGGATGGAAGGCACAGGATGCTTGCTTGCCACAAGTCCCATCCCCACGCGCAAAGAGCGCCGGCGAAGCCACCTATAGCCAAAGCCCCGCGACCGAGCCCCCCAATCGATATCAACACCGCACCTATGGCGAAGGATACTAGCGCAGGAAATCCCAGCCATTGCTGTAGCCCTGCCTGAAGTGCCGACAGCTGGAAAATACTTAGCGATAACGTTAGTACGGACAATATCAATCCCACGATGAACCTCGTGTTTGATGAATGCTTGATGTACTTCTTGCAGTAGGATGACAGGATTGCTGGTCGAAACAAATAATATTCAGAAACTAGATTAATGGCGGCCGAGTGGAGCTTCGGCCGGAAACTACCGGTACTCCAAATTTTGGTCGGCCTTTTGGGGATGAAAGTTATCCGGCGGCAGTAGATGATCGCAGAGTAGTGGAGCCAGGAGCGAAAGATTGGCACGTAAATGCAATCGGCAGCTTCCCGGCTACTGTAAGCTGATTTGTCCAAATAGGGATTGTCTGGATGGGTTTTACAAAAATCGCGCAAGTGCTGGCGTTGCTTGCAGTGGTGAGCGGCGTGATCGGCATCGTCGTAGGGTTTGTGATCGCAACCGGAGTTACCGGCTGGTCATACGAGCAAGCGCTTACGCGTTACGGCGGCGGTGCCACGTCGTCGGGTCAGGTTATTGACCGAGGACTTTATCTGCTGCTTTTCGGTGTAGCTTTAGGGACGCTCGCAGAGATTAGCCTCGCTTTGCACAACCGAGAAAGTCTCTAACGCAGAACGATTGGCCACACCTGTATCTCATCAGTTGAACCGCAGAAAATTTTCAAAGCGCGTCTGCCTCATCGCTTGACTTGTAACGCAACGTGGAACATTTAGAGAACGGACGTTGCGGCCGTCTCCCCAAAATCAGGGCAGGAATAACCTTCAAGTAGAAGGCGAAAATCTATGGAAACGAAGCCGCTTGCGTTACGCGACATCAACGAACCCACCCTCGCCCTCGATTGCCGCAAGTGCGGTCGTCACGGCGAGCTGAATGTCAAAAGGTTGCGCCAGCGCTATGGCTCTGACTTGCTGATCGCGGTCCTGGTCGAGATCGCGTCGAGGGACTGCAAGTTCCGAGAACGCGGCCAGACGGATCGTTGCGGCGCTTTTTGCGGCACGCTGGAGGTGATGAAGGTTTCATCGGACCTCAGCAGCGGCAATACCTACGCCAAGGCGAAGGGCGGCGAGTAGCCATGCCATCCAGACGCAAAAGTGTCCGCGACGATCAATTCACCTACGCTATCGACGTCGTTGACGTTGACGATATTGCCATCGAGCACATAGCCGGCGCCAACAACATGTTCGTTGCAAATCGCGCCTTCGATCAGTTGCTGTTCTACTTCACCGAAAGATCGATCCTGATGCTGCGCGAAGGTGGTCGCGTCATGCGGCGCGAGCACGGCACCGGGGGATGGCATCGCGAATATATCGCTCGAACGCTGGGGTTGCCGGAATGACCCGGCCTGACCGCAAACCCGAGCGCATCGGGCCGGAAGAAAAGCTGGGCGATATCGCAGGATGGGAAATGCTTCTAGCGCTTTGCAAGTGCGAGCATTTCGCCGAAGTCGATATCCGCAAGCTCAAGCGAAAGTTCGGTGCGGAGACGGTGCTGCGGACGCTCGAGCCAAAGCTCAAATGCGCGAAGTGCGGCGGCAGCGGCGCGGCATTTTTCGCTGTGAAGCTGCCGCGGTAGCTGTTGGCCGACTTGTCCGCGACAAGTGGTCCGCAATCGGCCCTGAGCGGACGTTGATCGTTGARGTATCGACTTGCTCCATTGGATTACTCAATAATCCGATGCCATCGATCAAGCGTCGCTCATCTTCCGGGCGCTTCATGGCGTATATGTTTCGGGTATTAATGACTTTATTGCATTGATGGAGTGGTCATGCTTGATTGCCGTGGTCACTGATTTTCAAGTCATTTAGGGGAAATATCGATGACCTTCGTCCGGATGCACTGGTATCGGCTTGGGTTAGTTCCGGGCGGGCTGATGTTGGTGTGGCTGGCGCTTGATTGGGCTGACATAAGTGTCTTGCAGCGGCTCCTGGCGGCAAACTTCATCGTCCTGACGCTACATGAATTCGAAGAATATGCCTGGCCCGGCGGGTTTCCCTGGATTTGCAATCAAGTTTTGATGCCAAAACCCGTAGGGCGAGTTGACCGCTACGTCCTGAACCAGAACAACGCAGCGTTTATCAACATCTCTGGGTGGGTCTTCTACCTAATTCCGGTATTCGTCCCCGATGTGCTATGGCTCGGAATAGGGCAGATGTTATTCGGGCTCGTTGGCCAAGTGGTCGTCCATGGGGTGGTCATCAACCGCAAGCTCAAGACATGGTACAATCCGGGTCTGGCTGCCGTCATGCTCGGCCACGTCCCTATAGGCATCTGGTATCTCGTCGAGATCGTAAGTGTAGGTACGGCGCACTGGTGGGACTGGCTGCTGGCAATCCTCTACCTGGTCGCTTTCATGGGCATCGTGATGCAGTTCATTGGTTTCCGCATTCTCGCGGACATCAACTCGCCCTATCCTTTCACGCCAGAAGAAATGAACCGGAACGACCCGAAAGGCCAACTGCATCGCGCTGGTATCACGCCGAGTACCTGATCCGTCTCAGCCGTTGCGGTTTACTCCGATGTCGGCCTCGCATGCGAAACTCTCGACGAGAATATGTTCGGCCATAGGCCAGAGCGCGAAGTGTTAGCACTCACCTATTGCGCCGGAACCGGCCGCAGCCACTCAATCTTGAAGAAACGACTTCCAAGGACTGCTAAGATGATCGGCGCGAAACCGATCACGACAGCATACACCTGCAGAGCCGTACCGCCGATCGCCCCGGCCTTGAAAAATCCGTAGTCAATGAAAAGCAAGACATGCGTGAGGGCTCCGGCGGCGAACGCCGCGCCGACGACCTTGCCGCTGTACGGTCCGCCAATCGCGCAGGCGTAAATTACCCAGAGGGACAACGGAACAAACAAGATGACGCTGCTCCATAGGCCGGTGTTGTAGGCCCCCTGAACGACGCCCCCGGCTATATGTAGAAGTCCATTGGCTAGGAGCAATCCCCAGAAGCTGAGACCGATAAGGACATTGCGCCTTCCGAGGTACGCTGCCAGCGGTGCCCCAAACCACATAAGCGCGATGTTCACCAGCGGGTAGAATGACAGGGGCACCGGGCAATCAGGATACGGCGGGAAACCCAAGTTCTTGCAAACCATCTCCGGGAGTGAGTAATCTAGGCCCATCACCGGGAGGCTGTATTCCTCAAACTGATGCACCCAATATAGCGGTACGGCGAGCCAACCCAGCCAAACCGGATCACGCCAGCGGGAGACTATGGTGTTGCCACGGAATGTGTCGGTGAATAGCAGGATGGCGACCATCGGGATTGCCCCACCCAACCCTATGAATGGCCAAACGGTGTAGAACCAGTGTGCTTGCATGGTGCCTCCGTAGCGCTGCGCTCGTGGCGCGCCAAACTGTATTCCGCTTGGGACCATCATAGATACCAATCCCAACCTCTTTGACAACTCGAGATCGATGGCGGCCTTTGCTATTGTTGGATTGATCCGCCGGTGATGACCGCTGTTGGCGCAATCCGGACTGGCCTTCGAACCGCAGCCGCAGTTCGTCACGGTCAGCAATCCCACTGGGGTTCTGTCGTGTGGTGTTGGCGCCACGGTTTCGTTTAATTCCAATCTGATCCACACAAGATGATTTTTTGCTCTATGTTCGTTGTTGTCGCGCCTGGGGGACCGCAGATGATAAAGAAGCCATTGCGTAGTGACCAGTATTCTGACCGTCAGCTCGACTGTCAGCAGGCTTTGGAACTTGCCGTTCACTACGTGATTGATCAGGCCGTAGTTCTTGGCTGGGAACGAGAAGAGGCACTGTTGGCCGTTGGCCATCTTGTAGCAAACATCCTTATCGGCGACCGGCATAATGAGCGGACATATCCCGCGCTCCAGGTTACTCAACACTAACGTGAGCGCCCCGATGTGGGCTTTTGGCAACAGGCAATGCTTAACTACTAACCCTGACGCTCACTCTTGCTTGCGCTAAGGAATGCAAGTGAACACGGTAGGTCGTGTACCACCGGTACTCACGTCGAAGGCAACGTCGACGTAAAACACTCGAGTAGCATTCAGGTGCTCCCGCACCATGGTGCTACTCGGGTGTTTTTTAGCGCGCTAACCGAAGAGAGGCTAAATTGCCGGTCAGCCGTTTTCATGACCTGCGCTTCCAGCCGCACCCTAATTTTCCGGGAGCGGCGGAGGTCTTTGACCGGATGCAGGCCGCGCCGAAGTTCGTCTTTTCGCGTGATGTGATCGAGGGGCTTACAGAGCGTTCCGTCGACTTTTCCAATGCAGTCGCTACCGCAATCGGCGCAGGCCGCACCAAGCTTCCTCGCGACACGATGCTGGTCGAATGGGAGGACGGGCCGGAGGAACGCATATTCTGGCTGATTGAGGAAGCTGCTCCAAACAGCTATCGCATATGGTCAGCCTTCCATTATCGCAACCGCGATCTTGTCTTCGGATACCCTTTTCCAGCTTCCTTCACCCCGAGCGGCGAAGCCTCCGTTCAGAGATACGATGGCCCAATCCCGTCAACCGCGCCGCAGTTGGGGTCATTCATCGACACATACCGCCGAACGGCGGGAATAGCGCTCTGCCTCGCCATGACGCTGCATGTGCGCGGTATCATCACCGTAGACCCGCCGGTCAGGCCGAAGCTAGATGCGGCACGGATCAAGAGGGGCAAGCCGCCGATCCCCCGGGATTACGTCACCGTTCACATCGGCTTCGTCACCGATCGGCATGGCGAACAACACTTATACGAAGAAGGTCGAGGCCACGTTAAGCCGCATGTGCGCTCAGGCCATTACAAGAACCAAGCCTTCGGCCCGGGTCGGGTCGACCGCAAGATAATCTGGATCGACCCCTATCTGGTCAACTACGGCGCCGACACGACGATCGATCCACCGACGCAATATCTCGTGGTCCCTTGAACCCAAGCCTCGCTTGCGCGGCTGCTGGCATCCCTCGCACGCCTTTCGGCACCACGGCGTAGCCAAGGCTCAGACGGCATTCACCGCTTGAGCTTCTGTCCTGGCGCCGGCCGAAACGGTAAAGGCCCTCAGCGGCGCTGCCGCGGTAGCCGTCTCGCTTGAAAACCTGATCTGAGCGGCAGGAGCACACTCTAGCCCTCTCGTGTCCCATCCGGGTAATGTCATTGTTTTCAAGCGGGGCGTAGTGTTCTGTTTGGCTTTCATTTCTGGGGCCACAAGAGGAGGACGCAATGCCTACCGTATTGGCTTATCACGACGTCAAAGAAGTCAAACACTGGCTTGCCTCGCCGCGCCGCAAAGAGATTTTCGAACCGATCGGCTGCACAAACATTCGCACGTTTGTCGATCCACAAGCGTCCAAACGGGTTGGCTTGGTCATGGACGTTGCTGATATGGGACGCCTGGAGGAGTTTATGAAGACCAAGCCAGCGGCCGACGCGATGGAGTATGACGGCGTGTTGCCGGAGACGTTGGTGATCCTCACTCAATCATAGCGGTAGCATTTGCGGGTCCTCATCATAGTCGTGAATTCAAGCCGAGAATGGTGATGTGAAACCCTACGGGGGAGGATGACATGACGACATTGTTCGTAAGGCACACTGTTTCAGACTACGAGACTTGGCGGAAGGTCTACGACACGTTTTCTGCAATCCAGAAGGCGAACGGCGTGACAGCCGAGGCAGTGTATCAAGCCATCGATAACCCCAACGACGTCACCGTCACCCACGAATTCGCCTCGCTGGAGGAAGCTCAGGCCTTCACGAAGTTGGAAGAGCTGAGGGAGGCTATGCACCGTGGAGGAGTGGTCGGGACACCGACAGTCTGGTTCACGGACAAAGTGTAACGCCGCAGAAGCGGTGACTGAGGTGCCTGTCACCCTTCTCAGGATCGTTGCTTCTTCTGCCCCGGCGCCGGCCGCAAAGGCAGTGGCTTGCCCTCGGCGACCAGCTTGTGAAGTGCGTCCAGCTCGGCCTGAGTGTTGATCTGCAGGTTCGTTACGCCAGTGATGTCGGCGATCCGCATGCCGCCGGCATCACGGCCGTCAGTAAACGTGATGCTGCCGCGCGGCAGTGGTTTTTCGGGGCGGTATCCGCTCATTGAACTCTCCTTAAATCGGGAACCACCGAACCGATGGTTTTTTGACCAGGTCGAGGATCATGTCGTCGGACATGCGCGCTAGCTCGGTCGGCAACCTCATGGCGTGATCTTCATCCATCGTAATCGCTGCGACCGGACGGGAGGCGTATGCCGGCGACGGGCGTTGCACGATGACGAACACGCCCATGCGCAGCGCTGCGCAGCTATTCTCTAGTGCTGTCGCCTCGCCTTTCAGCGGCGGTCTGAGACGCACCAGTTTGCCGCAGTTTGCGAAATACTGCTCGTCCGTGGCAGTAAAGTCATTTCTGGCCACCACCGAATTTGTCAAAAGTTGCGCGCGTTCATACCTACTCAGGGATGCTTGTCCGCTCATCTGTTCTTCCTCCTGTTGATCATGTCCATGCGGCCGCTGAGAGCGGTTCTCTCCGCTCACCGCTGCGCCTTGCCCCTCGCGGAGCTGGCAGTTTCGTCGCCGCGAGCAGCTGCGCGAGCGCCATGAGGATGTCGTCGTGCCCACGGTCGATGACCGCGATCTGCCTGCCGGCGGGCGTAACCTTCATCGAGGCGCGGCTCATTTGTCGTTTGAGTTCCTGCACCTGGATTTGCTGTTCGGGATCGGTCAAAGGCAGCGCGAGGATGCCAGATTGGAACGCGACGCCGACGTCGAGCAGCAGCTGCTTGCGGGAAAGGTTCATCACCGGAATGGACGAAGCGCGCCCGCCGATGTCACCGATCAGCATCGGCGTGAGGCCGGCGGAGTGACTGTCGGCGTTGATGATTTTGCATCCGACCAGCGTGTCGCGCGGCAACGCCTGGGCGAGCAAATAGGCAATTGCCGAATTGTTCGAGACATCGACGATGAAACGCGTGGTGCCATGACCGACCTCGCTATAGACCTTTGCCATCGCGGACTGCGCGAACGTGACATGCGCCATCGGCGTGACAGTCGGCTTGAGCGTATCGAGATGGATGATCTTGACGCTGGTCATGTGATTGGCGCGGTGGACTTTGCCGACGACGATCGCTGCCGGGTCAGTCGTGCCGCCAGGGTCGATCGAGCAGATCAGGTAAGGGCCGGTTTCGATCGTCATGCAACACGCCTTTCGAAGGGTCGAGCACTGAAAATCTGCTCCAGATCGAGATGACCGAAAGCCAGGTCCGGATCGAGCGCCGCGTCGCGATGCGAGGTGCCGTCGATCGTGGTGCCGAAGGCGATATCGAGGACATCCTCGGAATAGAGACTGTCGCCAACGGTGCCCCACTTGCACAGCATCTCGACGCCGTATCGGGCGCCGAGCGTGACTTTCATTTCTTCAAGTTGGGCCTTGGTGAAACGATCGGACTGATCAGCCGGTACGACGAGTTTCGACCACTTGGACCCCGCCGCGGTCATCACAGAGTGAAAATAACTGCCGATGATCCCGGCCGACGAGATCCCGATCAGCTGCGCCTTCGGGCGTGCAGCGATTGACGGCAGTACGGCGCTGATAACCGGATCTTGCAGAAACGCCGCTTCTTCAAAAATCAGCAGGTCGGCGGAGTACCCTCGAACGCTCGCGCCGGCATCCTCATTCGAGCCAGGCAGCGAGATGATGCGGCTAGAAGCGCCGGCCTGCTTGTCGGCAATCACCATCTGGAACTGGCTCAGACTGCCGAGTTTGAGACCGGCAACCTGCGCCACGCCAGCACATTTCATCAGCAGCTCAGAGCTTTGCCGCAGCGTCGGCGCGATGATCAGCGAGGTGCTGCCAGGGTTCGTGAGTGCGAAGCAGGTCGCCTTCCTGGCGGTCACCAGTGACTTGCCCGACTGGCGGGCAGCGAGACATCCGACCCTCCTGTCGTAGCAATCCAGCAGCGCCGCTTGCCACCAGGCTGGATCAAGGCCAGTCGCGATGGCGAAATAGCTTGGCACCAGCATGTAAGCCGAGATCGCTTCGAGATCGAGGCGGGTCCGGCCATCGACGACTAGCTTCGATCGTATCGCCGCGATCTCTGCTTTCGAATATCCCGGAAAGTTCTTTCTCGTGATCGCCTTGCCATCCTGATCAATGCCAAGCGCCTCCGCTGCCATGTCTGCCGCTGTGGCGCTGCGCTGGCCGCTATCCAGTGGATCTGGCGCGGGTTCTGGCATCGGTGGGGCATTGGCCCTCGGTGCGGCGGCAACGCGCTCCTGCGCCTCTTGGGCGGCCTCCTGCGGGTGGAAAAGGGGTGATCTCGGCGAACGTTCCCGCTGCTCCCGAGGCGGCGCTGAGGGTTGCTCGGTCCTCGGCTTAACGCCGGAAACTTTGGATGCGAGATCGAGAAGTGAGCGCTCGAACGTCTTGAGATCTTGCTCGGCGGGATCTGGCTCGGGCGGGATCACCGGTGTGGATGCCACCTGCGCAGACGCGTCACCAGTAAGTGACTTGATCACGGCGACGGCTTTTCCGACCTTGCCCTTCGGCAGTGTTTTCAGTGCCTCCCGCTCCATCGCCTTGTCGATATCGAGCGCCCGCAGTTTCTTCAGCGAATATTGTGTGTGATCGAGACCGGCCTTGTGAGCCCGCACCAGTTTCAGCATTTCGGCTTCAGTGGAATTCTCGGCGAGCTTACGAATGCGCTCGTTCGCGTGATCAGCAAGATCCTTAGTGAAGAGATCGCGCTCGTGCCAGGCGCCGAGCTTGTCCAGGCGCTGCGTCTTTTGCAGCTCGGACAGCACTTTCCATGGCCGGTCGGCCACCTTGACGTGGTTCTCGATCAGCTTGCGGCGCGCGGGCGCGCTCACGAACGCGTTGCGTCGACCTTGATTTTTCCTCGGCGTGTATGGCGGGATCTCGTGCGCGTGCAGCGGCACGACCGGGTCGACCTTCTCTCCCCTCAAAGCCCGGTTGACGGCGTCCGCCAGCAAGTCGATGTCGACGCCACGCAGCGCCTCCAGCGAAAGCTTGGCGACGTCGAGGCCGCGCCGCGCCGCGTGGATCAACCGAAACATGTCTGACCCCGTCGAGCCTGCCACCAGAGCCTGCACGGCTGCTACATCCGACTTGCGTAAACTCTCGAAAATCAGGAATTCCTGCGCATCGGTTATCAGGTCGAGGCGATCCTCGCGCTGATTTGCAGTCAGTCGCGACCACGGCTTCTTGCCAATTTCGGAAAGGTCCTTGGCCTCGTACGCCCAGGAAAAATGCCACGGGATCTCAATTGAATTCATATTCGACCACCTTCTTGCGCGGCGGATGGTCGGCCGGGTTGAGCGAGCGACTGCGGCGGGCGATATCGGCATTCTTCTTTGTGATCTGCATGTCGCCGGCGACCTTTTCCTTATCTTTCATGAGATCCTTCTGCCGGCGCTCAAGGCTCTTGTCGGTGATCTGTGCATCCTCCGGCACGGTCTTGTTGTACTGCTGGATTTTCAGCCACGCCTTGTGTTTCTCACCGTAATTCGGCGCGTCCTCGAATGACTTGCGCAGATTGTTGTCGCGGACTTTTCGGAGTTCGTTCTGAGCGTAATTGTAGGTTCGCTGCCGCCGCAGGTCGGCTTCGCGCGTCGGTTGCAGTCCAATGCCCTTGGCGATCATTTCGATTGGCGAATAACCCTCGGCAGTGAGCTGGTCGCCCTTGGCGTTGGTCGGGCCGCCGCGGCCGGCGCGCACGAGGTTGGCGATGAATTTCGGCGTCAGCGCCTCCGCCGCCTTGCCGACGTCGCCGTGCAGCAGCGCCTTACCAGCATCCACCGGGGAGACCAGCGTGTCGCCGGGTGCCCCGAGAACCTGCTGGCCGAGCCAGTTGGAAATGCCCTTGGCGTCCATGCTCTCCGGCTTGCCCTGCACGATCAGATCGCCGAAGCCGATGCGCTTGGCGACGTCGACGGGACCGAGACCGGATGGCAGACCGCGCATAATCGAGGCAGCCATCTTGTGGCTGGCGCCCTTGCTCAACCCCATCTCCTCGGAGAACATGCGGGTAAACCATTCTTCGATCTCTGCTTCCCACTCGCGCGGTGGCTCACCCATCGCCAGCGCGAGCGCCTGCATGAACGTGCCGGCGACCATTGCCAGTGGGTGGCCGGAAATGCCAGAGGCGGCGAGCGTGACGACATTGGCGGCGGCGAAGATGCGACGCCATTCCTTCCGCTGCTCCGGCGTCATGTTTTTCGACGCGAACACCGAGCGCATCATTCGCGCTATGCCGACAAGAGAGTTGGCGGTGAAGCGCTTGAACTGCAGTGGGAACTTCGCAAGGCCGCGCTGCTTGAATGCCGGGGCGCCGGTCGCGTGGGTGCTGTCGAACTGGCTCTGGCGGACGGTGTCGCGGGCATACTCCACCGCCTGAGCGTGGGTGTCGCCCTTCTGCCGGGCGATGCGGTAGGCGGCGACCGCGGTGATCGACTGGTTGCGGATATCGACGCCGATGCGCAGCTGGCGGACGATATCGGAGAGCGGTTCTAGAATGCGGTTGAGGCCGCGCTGTTCGCTCGGGTCCAGTCCCTTGATGTCGGTGGCGCTCTCGCGTGACAGCAGACCGACATCGGCCAGGCTATCGAGCATCTTCTGCAGGTCGCGTCCGTCCTTCTCCTTGCCGACGGAATTGCGAACGTCCTCGAAATGATCGCTGCGGCCGAGGCGGGCGCCCTCACCTTCCTTACCGGCGAGACGGCCAGCGGCAGCAGCACCTTTCGACAGTGCCTCGCCAGCGGACTTGGCAGCATCGCCATAGGTCTTGCCAGTGAGTTTCGCAGTGTTGATCGCCTTCTCCGCCCGAACGATTTCCATGTAGGCGCGGATCGGGTTCGAGCGTCCCATGAGGCGCGGCGCGCCCATCAGATACGGCTGGGTGAGATCGACCAGCGCCGAGGCGATATCGCCGAGCCGCGTCAGGTAGGAGACGTTCAACGCCGCCTGGAGATTGTTCTCCAGTGAGCCACGAGTGGTATAGTGGTCATTAGGGTTCGACACCCGCCGTTGCCATTCCGAGATCATTTGCTGGCGCGCCAGCTGCCCCTTCGGATCGGTGTGAGACTGCTCCTCGTCGGAGTAGCGCATGCCGCGCATGCCAGTCTCAAGCTCGGGCAGCGCCTCGAGCTTGGCGATAGCGCCGCTCGATGCGTCGGAATAACGATCGGTGACCGCGCCGATATTGCCCTCGGCACCGCTGACGTTCTTGCGGTGCAGACGACGGGCTGAGGCAGCGTTGCCGGCAGCGACCGAGGCGACGGCGTCGCGCATCGTCTTATCCAGCAGCTCGGTGACGCTGTCGTCGGTGCCAGTGTCGCGGAGGTCGAACAGTGCCTTCTTCAGGATCTCGTCGACATTGGCGGGGATGAGGTCGTCGGTCTTGTTCTCTTCCCGCTCCTGCAGGTGGACGTCGTCGGCATGCTGCGTCATGTGCTCGTGCGCCGCCTCGGCTTCAGATTGGGTGTTATGCAGGCTCATGCCGCGGCGCTGCACCTGGACCTCGAACTGCACGGGCGTCGTCAGCGCATCGAATTCGCCCGCCGTGACTTCCCTGCGAAATACTGGTTTTCCATCAGGACCTTCCTTGAAGGCGCGGATCTGGCGGATGTTCAGGCCGGTGTTAGGGTTGCCATCGCTCACTGTCGACTTGACGAACTGATCGACTGCCGATTTGTCGCCGGTGAAGATGTCATCCAGGGTCTTGCCATTGCGGTCTTTCGCCCACTGCCCGCCGTTCGGCAGCTGCATGCGCTCTTTCCAGTGAACGGCGAAATTTCCCTGCCGCACGAACGGCAGGTACGTCCCTGGGATTTTGCCGCTGTCGATTACCTGCTGCAGGGCCATGCGCACCGATGGCGACAGCATCTCGGCGTCGGTCTTCGTCAGTTGCTTGTTGATGACGCGGTCGGCCAGCTGCTCGGCTTCGACGTTGCCAGTCGGGGGCGGCGCCCGGCCGGCGGCGCGCTCGCGCTCGTTATTGCGGTCGAGCACCTGCCGCACCAGGGCGACGACACGAGCACGGGTCTCATGGGCCCGGCGCTCGGCAAAAGCAGTCTGCAGATCTGACCAGAGTTGCGCGATCTCGGGATCGGACTTCACCAGCGCATCGTAGCGGGCAGCGAGCGCCTTATGCGCCTGGCGACCCTGATAGCCATCCTTCGTGAACGTGCCGCCGAGGTGGGCGTTCTCCGGGGCGTTCGCCGGCTTGGTCGGGTCGACCTTCAGCGACGAGGCATCAGCCATCAGCTGCCCCATCTCAGCGTACGCCTCCGGGTTCCTGCGGCGCAGGCGATCGAGGCGGTCAACAATTTGCTTGAACGGCCGCGTTAGGCGCTCGCGCTTTGCATGCTCGCGGGCGCGGGTCTCGCTGACCTGCCGCATCGGGTTTTGCTCAGTCCGCGCCTCCGGGTCGATATGGTCGGTCCAGTCGAAACGCCACTCGTTGTCGGTGGCGAGATCATGGTCGGCAACGAACTGCCGCAGCCAGCGACGTGTCTTGGCGCCCCCGGACTTGAGGATATGCCGCAGTGACGCCCTGACCGCGCGGCGTAGAATTCGCGTCGCCTTGAACTGCGGCGTGCCCGGCCGTGCGGCTGGCCCGCGTGGGCCGCTACCGCCGCCACGTTTGCTGCCACCGCCACCTGCTGCTGTCGCTCGCTCGAGCGCCGGGTCGGGGAGTTTGCCTACAGTGTCGGCTTCGCGGCTCAACGTCTTGGTGATGATGTCGTCGAGCTGCTTGTTCAGCGCCTCATTGTCTTCGTTCTGGGTCGGCTCAGCGCCCTCCTCCGTAGCTTGCTCGGGACTGAGCGCGTCCTCGGCGATGCGCGAGCGCTCGGCGCGGTCGACGTCTTCCTGCAGCTGCTCTGGCGTCTTCACTCTGGGCTGAGTTGCCTCGGCGGCAAGTCGCTGGCGGCGAGCTTCGCGTTCGGCGGGAGCGTTGGCAGCGGCTCGCTCGACAGCGGCAGTTTGCGCGCGCATGGCGTTGAGGTGCTTCACTGCCTTGTTGACCACCGCTCTCGATGCCTGCTTCAGCGGCTGCTGGCGAATGAACTCGTGCGCGGCTTCGAGATCGCGCTGGATGCGTGGATCGTTCGGATCGTCGTAGCGGCTTTGGATATCAGCGGCGATGTCGTCAAAGGCCGCGCGCTGGGTCTTGGACAGTCCCTCGCCTGGCGTCACCGCTGGTGTGACTGGCGGCGCTGCTGGCGCGGCTTGTATCGCCTCGGCCGGCTGGGGAACGAAGTCGTCTACCGGCTCGCCGACGGTGAACGATCCGTCTGGCGGGGTCAGGCGTTCGAACGTCTGCTGCGTCGCCGATCGCGGCTGCACGCGTTCCGAGACGACATCCTCGTCGGAAGAGGCAGGCAGGGTCACCGGAGGGGCCGTGACCCTGCCCGTGGGTGCCCCGCTCGGAGGGGGCACCTGGCCAGGAGCCGAGGGGCTAAGGGGCAGCTCGGCTCCGGCACTTGGTTGCGTAGGTGGACTTGTTTGCGGAGATGGCGTCGCTGCTAGTCCACCTGCAGGTGCGTTGCGGCGCGCATCGGATGTCGCCTCATCAGCGGCGTTGTGCGCATCGATAGCGGCGCTGACGTCGGCGCCGGCGCTCATTGGGCTCGCCTGTGGTCCCTCGATCGGGTGGAGGCTGATTGCCACTGCAGGCGGTCCGGCAGGCGCGGGCGTTGGGGTCAAGGCGGCTGCAGCGTCAGGGGCAACCGGCCCGATCGTCTCCGGTTGGGTCGATTTCGCCGCTGCGGCTGCGGCCGGCGAGCCCGGTATCACCGGCTCGACGCGATTGTATTCGGGGGTTAAGTGCTCAAAGCCAGGCTCCGCTACCCCGCCATCGGTCGGGGTTTTGGACAACGGTGCGTCGGTGCTCGTAGGACCGGCTCCGGCGGGCGGAGGCGGCGTTGACGCATTCGTGCCACCTGGTGCGGAGGTGCCAGCGTTGTCTGTGGGGATGACGCCCGTTTCGGTGCTCGAAGGTGTCTGTGTGCTCTCACCGGGTTTCAGCGCGTGATACGTCTCATGGCCGCCGCCGAAGAGGCCGCCGCCGAGGAAACCACTCACTGATGCATCAAGGACCGAGAGGGCGCGTTTGGCGAGATCGAGGTTGCCGCCGGCCAGCACCGTTGCGGTTTCCTGTATTAGCTGCTGCGCGCCCTCGGTCGCGCTCTCCGCCGCGCCGTGGCTCGCCGCCGCCTTGGCGATTGTGCTGATCACCAATTTCTTGATCGCAGGTTCAGCGACTTCCTTCGAAACACCGGAGAGCTTCATCACTTCGCCGATGCCGTAGCTGTCGAGGCCGGCGACGATCGCGCCTGTCGGGACAGCGTAGGCGGCGAGGTTCTTCTGTGTCAGCGTGCCGTCGGCGAGGAGTTTTTGGATGGCGGCGTCTTCGAGCATCCCCTGCAGGGTATCGCCAGTGTTCTGGATGAATGACGGAATGTATGAGCCGACATAGCCGCCAACGATGCCGCCAGGGACGCCGCCGCCGGCTGGGTCGATCGCCTCACCGAGCGCAGCGCCACCAGCCGTGCCGAGCGCCCAGCCTGCCGCCGTCGGACCCATCGAGCCGATCAGGGAGCCGGTCTGCTCTCCGAGATATGTGCCAGCCTTGCTCGGAGATTTGACGACATCGACAACGCTCGGTGCCTGCAGCTCGTAGCCGGCGCTGCCCTTTTTTCCGAGCGCGTCGAGGAAGTTCGCAGCTTTGCCCGCAGTGCTGTTCGGGTCGCCGTCGGAGAGCAGATTGAAGGCGTCGATCGTGCCGCCGAGCCCCTGAAGATTGCCTCCGACGCCCGAGGTGACGAGGCCGCGTATGAAGCTCCAGTCGGAGCCGAACGGCTTGTCGCCGGGCGTGGCTGACGGTGGCACAGGGATCGCGCCTTGTTGTGCAGCTGGGGTAGGTTGAAAATCGCTGTCTTCTCCGACTTTGAACGTCGGCTGGAAATCCATCTCCGCCCCGACATTGAACTTCGGCGTTGGCGCTGGCGCGGCTGGCTCAGTCCTTTCCGGCTCAGGCGACGGAGAAGCCGGCTCGGGCTCGAACGACGGCTGATAATCCATCTCCGGCCCGACAGAGAACTGCGGCTCGTAATCGGTTTCTGCGCCAATTCTGAACGACTGATCCATGACGGCCCGCTACTGTGTGATCGGTGCGAATTTTCCGGCTGGCGTCTTCACCCACCAGCTACCGGTCTTGGCGTCGCGCACGGCTCCCTGAATTGGCGGCCGCGCATCGCCTCGATAAATGTTGTTCGGGAGCGGCGGGCCACCGCTGCCGACCTGCTGAGGGGGTTGCTGAGACGAGGTTTGTGGCGGGGCGGGCGGCGCGCCGCCGCTCGGCGCTGCTGGCTGCGTACCCCCGAGCGCCGCCTGATTGTCGGGCGCCACAGGATTGGTCATCGCAGCGGTTGTCGCGTTGGCAGGCGGGGCCTTATACGTATAGCCCTCATAGCCGAGCTGCTCCATCAGCTGGCCGCGCTTGACCACCGGGAACAGGTCGGAAAGCCGCGAGGCCGCCTCGTCGCGCTTGTCCTGCAATGCCCTCAACGTGTCAGGGTCGGCGTCGGCTTCTCTCGCACGCTTAAAATCCGACTGCGCCGCATCGGCGGTTGCGCGGGCCGAGTTGAAGGCATTCTCGTCGATCGGCGGTCCACCAGCGCCGGCGGTCGGGTGCGTCTCGCGATACTGGCGATTGTCCTTGGTGTGCTCCTGGTATCGTGTTTCCTGCCGCCCTTCCTTGTCGAGCTGGTCCGCCAGGCCCTGCTCGCGCTTCTGCTGCGCGGCGACACTGCGCGCCTTGTTGTTCTCGCGGGCGTGAGCGCCGGCCGGGTCAGCGGTCCGAAATACACTGTCCCAATATAACGAGCCGTCCTGCATCGTCTTGAGCAGCTGCGGCAGTTCGTTCGGCTGCACCGTGAACGTCTGCGGTTCAGCACCTGGCACGCTGTGCGTGGCGTTGATCACGCCGGTGCGTGGATCGATATTGATGTCCATGCCGCCGCCGTCGGGGATCAGATCATACGCAGCGTTCAGGAACTTCACGGCGTTCTGGATATGCCGTGGATCGTGATCCTGCTGGAACTGGTTCAGCGCTGCGCCAGACAATGCGCCGAGATGACCGAACTGCTGCGCACCGTATTGCAATAGACTTGCGGCGCTGGCGGCAGCGTCCTTCGGCCGCCCCTGCTGCAGGTAATATTGCGTCATCTGCGCCAGGCGGGTCGCCTGCTTCTGGTCGTCGGGGATCTGGTTATCCGGGTCGATCTTCTGGTCAACCATCCGCACTTCGTCAGGCGTCGCCGCGCCCTCGCCTTGCGCGAAACGCCGTGCACCCGCTCGGATCTTATTCTGATCGTCGGGGGTGTTGATCGCGCCGTTGCCCTTCAAGCCGAACGTGTTTTGCAGGAATAGCACGCCGTTGTGCAGCGCCTCTGCGACGAGGTTGTGAGGCGGATGTTGCGGAGTGTCGGACGGGGATGCTTGCCTGGTGCTCGGATCTTCTGGTGTTGGCAGGACGCCAGACGAACGCGCAGCAGGTGCTGAGCTATCAGCGTAGACCGGGCTGGCTGGGGCGCTATCCCTGACCTGGGCTGCTGTCGAGCCTTCATAGATGCGCGGGCTTGAGGAGCCAGCGTTGAGCATGCGGGCTTGTGTGGGGGTTGCCGGCGGCGCGACGGCATCGGCATCGAGCACCATGGCGCCGTTGCGCGGCGGGGTTGGCTCGTCGTCTGGTACTACGCCGCCGGCGGCGGCGCGGTACTGCACTTTACGGGTCGCGCCGGCATGGTGAGCGCGAGCGTTTTCTTCCTCGGTGTAACGGCCGGAGGCGTCAGGCGCGACCTGGTGATAAACCCGCGAACTTTGGTTGACGACGGGCGTGCGCGCGGCAGCTTGAGGCTGTGTTGGCCGCGGCGCTGAGGTCGGAACATGCTTAGCTGGCTCACTAGCCTGGGCATGATGCGCGGGTCTTGGCGTTGGTGGCGGCACGTTTCTGCGGGGTGTCTGCGAATGCGGAAATGCCGGCGGCACGAAGCCCTGGTAATCGCCACCGCCACCGCCACCCCCTCCTCCACCGCCGCCATCGCTGGCGCCGTTGACACTCCCATCGGCGCCAAACACCGACGGGCGACCATCATTGGAGACGTAGGGCTTTGCCGTCGGCGGATTTTGCGGACCGCTGCTGACGACGTCGGGAACGTTGAATGTCGGGATAGCGCTGCGACGCGGCTCGTATTGCGTGGGGCGCGAGACGGCTGGGGTAGCAAGTGGCTGCTCGACGCTCGGAGGTTGCGCGGCTGGTTGCGGGACAAAGATTGGATTGCCCATCGTGTCGTAGGAAATCCGGTTCCACTGGTACGGTGTTTCCTCGCCGCTATCCTCGCTGTCGTCGACGAGGCCGCCATCGGCAAAGCGACGACGTCGCGAGGGGACAATCCCGCCACGCGCAAATTGCAGATCGTCGTCCTCGTCACGCTGATCCTGGTCATTGTCGTAGTCAGGGTTTTCGTCGCCGTAAGCCGGGCTGAGAACCCAGCCATTGGCTGCCGGAGGCGGCACCTGCGGGGCGGGATCGCCGGGCTGCGGGACTGGTATTTTCGGAAGCCGCGGCTTGGTCATTTTGTTCGCAGCCGGCGCGGTCGAGCCGGTCGTGGTTGGATCAGTCGCGCTGGCATTCTGAGAGGGAACTGCGATATCACCGCCCGAGGATGCGCGTGGTGTCGGCGATCTGCTGCTGGCATCGCCACGCTGGAACTGCGACAGGAACGAGTTCGCGTCGGCAAAGCGGCCGGCTGCTTCCTTGTTGCCAGGCTGGTCGTAGCCCTTGAACCCCCAGGCATTGTTCATGAGGGTCTGAGCTTCCTCCAAGCTCTTGGCGCCATTCAGCTTCTGGATAAGGCCAGGGTTCTCAGCGAGGAAAAATTGCCCCTGCTGCTGCGGCGTACCCATCTGGCCACCGTTCGCCTGCTTCAGCGCGGCAAGGCGCGGGCCGTTCTAAGACATGATGCCGCCGGCGTTGTTCTTGCCGTCGTTCCACTCGCGGTTCGCATTGTGCGGTGAGAAGCCGCTTTCATGCTTGCCGGTGGCAGCGATGGCGGCGAGCGCATAGGGGTTGCTGACGCCCTCGACGCGATGGTTGGGATCGCCGTATCCGTTCTTCACGGTATCCATGAACGAGCTGTAGACCTGATGATCGTCGACGTCCGCATTGCCGCTGGCGTTGCTCGTCGCGCCACTGCCACCACCGGAAAATGGATCGGGGATTGCTGAGTATTGGCCGGGAGTTGCAGGCAGAAGTCGACCGGTGCGGGCCCGATAATAGTCGGTCTCGGCCGCTTTCAGCTTATTGTCCGCTCGGTCGGAGCCGATTTTCGAGCCGCTTTTGAAGCCCTCGGCGAAGTCTTTCATTTCGGCTGCGAAGCTCACGGCGGTGTCCTCCTTGCATTTTCGCGAGGATACTACCTGATCTTTAAGTTAACCAGAAAAAGGTTAATTTCGACGAGCGACAGAAAGGTTGGCCGCCGAGAGCAACTGCAGCTCAAGGGTCTTGGTGCGATTGTCCATCTCCTCCAGCTCGTCGAATGTTTGGTCGAACAACGCCGTGGCGTCAGCGAGTTCCTCCTGCAGTGCCAGATTGAGATCGGCAATCGTCGCGACGTAAGCGTCCTGTGATCTGATCGATGCAAGGCTGCTCTCGAAAATCGAATGCAAGCTGGCCCGAAGCCCGGCAACTTCAGTTTCCAACGCAGCGATGCGTTGGTCCTTGACGAGGATCGCCGTTTCAAGGGCTGTTACCTGATCTTCGATGGTCATCGCGGTCTCCATCACTGCGCCCGATTGAGCATTGGAGACTGGCTCCAGCCGGAAATCGTGCCATGAATGTTGAGCAAGAAGTTCGACAAGTTGACGGACAGCGCCGTGCGATCGCTGCTGATGTCGGTAATGAACCCATGCGGGTCGGTCGCCAGCAGCGCCTGGATCATTCGCAGCACGTCATGGGCGCAGATTATTTGCGAAAAGCTGCCGGTAAAGCGAACCCGGAAAAGTGGCGGTGGTGATGGCGCCGACGGCGTCGGTTGTTGTGACCACCATCGCGGCTTTTTCCAGCAGTCGATCTGAAGGTCGAGCTGCGCCCTCGGATCGTCGCCGAGCGGCACGATGTCACTTTCCCTCATCCTGAGATATGGATCTGGCAATGCTCCGGATGATGTTGTCAGCGGCACGCCCGGCTGCATGCTCGCCGGCGGGAACGGCAGCCACGCGGGCGCATCGCTGTCGGCCGGGACCGGCGATTTTCGCATTGGAAGTCGGCGGTAGCTCAGTGCCTGGGTCATCCAGCAAGTATATCCCGGAACGACATGGCGGGCGAGATGCGCGGCGAGTTTACGAGAGCGGGCTCGGGTTACCCTCGCGTAAAAACCTGGCGTATGCCCGCGCTAGAATGACGCGCTGCTCCTCGGCGATGCCGGCATCGAGTGCAGCGAGAACGCGCGGGTACTCGGTGACGAGGTCGCGCCACGGCACGCTCGCCTCGATGCAAACGTCGACGGCTTCCGTCACCTGCTCGAACACCTCCGCGAACGCCCGCACCAGCATCATGAATTCAGGTTTCTTGGCAAGCATCGTCGCCGGCGCGATCTCCAGCAGCGCCGCGATTGCCTCGTGCGCCTCCTGAGCCCCGCGGGCGCTGCAGGCGACATCGCGGCGCAGTCTGAAATACAAATCATCATGGGTATTGTCGACCGCGAGCCTGGGGCGCCAGTCCCCTGCTGGTCGGAGCCTGGCAAACGCTTCGCGATCTTGCGGCATAATTGGTCCCCCCGAGTTGGCATTGGAAAGTATGGCTCAATCAGTCGCAGGCTTCCACCCGCGGCCCAGCTGCGGGATGAGCCAGCGCAGGCGTGGCGGGTCGCCAAGTCGATGCTCGTCCCAGCCGTCCGGGATCGTATCTTCGGCGAGCACCGCCATTTCCGCCAGCCGGCATGCCTCATCGCGGGAATGGAAAACAGGCACCAGCGGCGGACGGCACGGATCGTCATCGTCTACCAACACCGGGACACGCCAACCGGTAGGGGTCGCCTGCCCTGGGGGCACGTCGATGGGATCGACGGCGGTGGCGATGAAATACGCTCCGCCCCAGTCAGCCGGCGGCTGACGCAGCTGGCTTGGCGTCGGCAGAGCCAGCGCATCGGGCAGCAGCGTTTCCCGGCACAGCATCTCGACCCTGATCGTACAGCGCAGTTCGTGAGAAAACTTGTCGACCGTGGAGTAAGACGTGAGGGTCGTAACGTTCGGCGGCATGTTGCTGGCGAGGAACCAGCCGCAGAGGCGCGCCTCCGGATTAAACGCCCCGGCGATGCGCGATAAGGGCACGAAGTCCTGGCTTGTGTCGGGGTGTGGCTCGGGGATGAGCTTGCCAGCGCGGTAGGCGCGCTTTTCGGACGGGGACATCAGCCGCGGGTCGGGCTCGTGGATGCGATATCGGGCGTTGGTGTCGTCATGGTGATAAATCACCTTACGCAGGTCGGCATCCCAACGGCAGACGTCGGCGTCGACACGGAAATGCGGCACGACCTCGATCTCACCCAGCAGTTTCAGTGCGGACGGCGGCAGCAGTCCTTCCCCGAGCATCAGCTCCACAGTTTTCAGCGGGATGGGCCGCCCATGAGCGACGGAGGGCAAGAGGCTTGCTACGGCCGGATATTTCGCGAGGAAATCGGCGGTGAACTGGGGTGGGAGCGAGCGTGCTTGCTGGGTCTGCATGGGATTGTCCGAAAACGTTAGGGGCAGGTGCCAAGATACTCCCCACCGCGCCAGCGAGCTAGGAAGATCGAGTGGATGATTTTCAGTTTGCCCCCTCTCCTCTTGAGAAATGCTCGGAAATCCGCTTGGCTCTGGAGCGGCTTGGGCAGCGGAAGCGTGCGGGGGGGCACACCATGGCTGGCAATTTCAGCGATCAAAATATCTTCGAAATGTACGAGGCGAACGGCGGCCCTGATTTCTGGATACGGCGCACGACATGGAGCCACACCTGCGCGCGCATCATCCGCATCGGCCCATTTACGAAACCCGGCCCGTACTTCGGCAATCCGTCGGCTCTGATGGACGTCTATAGCCTCGATGGCGAATTGAAAGACGAGCTCGCGCCGGTGCCGGTCGCTGGCACCTATAAGACTTGGCGCAGGATCGAGGCGCCTGCCTGGGTGGAGAGCATGCCGCTCAGATCCCTCGACGATCCCGCGATCGGCGCCACGCTCGCAGCCCTCGACAAAAAACGCGGCAAGGGACCGGGCGGGCGCTTCACCGCGCAGGCGGAGGGCGAGCGGGTGATGCTGACGGTGCCCTTCGCCAGGAGAGACGAGGCAAAGAAGCTCGGCGCGCGCTGGTCGCCGACTGACAAAAGCTGGTGGCTGCTTGCAGACAACGCATCGGCGCTGGCGGAGGCTCGCGCCCTCGGTTTGCTTTCCGATGATGCATAGTACGAACGATTAGCCCTACTTATCCATACTGCACCCCAGTGGCAGTAAACAGCTAGATGTTGGACAGGGAAGACGAGTAAGACGATTTGTAAGAGGCAGTCACGCGCCCGGCGGCAACACATCGATGTCCGCTTCGTCGCAAGCCTTGACGAAGGCGGCGCGGGCCTCGGCAGGAGTGGATTTCCCTTCCAGCGCCGCGATGCAGGCCTGCCGGGCTAGGTAATGCGGGGAGAGCACATCGTCGGACTGGTATTTCGGGGGCCATTGGTTGAGCAGCACGCCGGCGAGAGCCTCGACGGTGCTGAGGACACTGTAATCGCCTTCACCATGCAGTGCTGCTTTCACGGTGACGATGCGCAGATGGGCCATGAGCGGTGTCTCCAGTAGTCTTCAATGGCAGGGGGATTTGTCCGAAAACGCATTCACTCACCAACCTTCACGGCGCCTAGCATCAAGCCCGGCTTGCAAGGAAACCGTTCGATCAGGGCGTTGAGGATGACGAGCGGGTAGAGGCCCGACGGATGTGAGGCTTGGTCCGGGCGCTTGTCGAGATACTTCTCGGCGATGTCCCTGATCTTCTCCGGCGGCAGCTCCTGCCGCACGGGCGCGCAGAACACCTTCGACTGCAGGCGGCGACCAGTCAGTTTGCAGGTGCGAGAACCAACAGGCTCGCAGTCCGGACGGGTGACATCGAGGTAGATGTTGAGCGTTCGGATGCCGCTGGCGGCAGCCTCTATCAGCCTCAGATCCTGTGGATTGGCGTGGCTGTTCTCCAGGAATTCCCCGACCGTCAGGTCGCTGGCATGCGCGGAAGCCGCCAGAGCCAAGCTGGCGATCACTACCCCGATCTTCTGCATTCAATACCCCAAATGCGACGATGCCCATGATGATGTTGGCATGCGTCGGGGGTGTATCGCAAGGGCGATTTTCCTGGATTTGGTACGCACTTTTTTGGGGCTTTGGGCTGGGGTTTTTGGGACTTTGGGCCCACGTGTGGGGTCTGATTATTGCGAGTGCAAACGCAATCTATGGAGGAGTTAACCGTTTTGGATTTGGGTCGGATGAGTGACGGCGAATAAAGGGGAGTAGTTGGTGGGGCAGCGTTGGGCAGGGTGCCGGCGGGGGTGTGTTTGCATCGTATATTGTTGATATTTAATATTAAATTCACAACGACAACACTTGACGAAGCCCGCACATGCTACTACATGCCGAAGACAGAACAGCGCACCACAGCTGTTCTGCGTTACCACCCAAAGGAGAAAATACGAAATGAGCGGATACCGCGATCTAACCCCTCACGAACTCGAAGTCGTCCGCGCCTTCGCAGCTGAGTACGGCCGCGAATGGAAGGAATATTTGATGGCAGCTTGGCTGTCCTATTCCTTCAAAGGTCGACACATGGGCGGCCTCGACACAGGCACGCTGCGCTGCCTGCGCAATGAGCTGGGGCATGGCTGGCTCGACGAGTTTAAGCTGCCGAAGGTCGGAGGTGCGGCATGATCCGCGCCAGTGACCTCGTGAGCCGCGAAGTGCACCACTGCATTTCGCATCTCGTCTTCACTGTCGCCGGCGGCTCCGGCGGCAACGTTGAAAGCACGACGGAACTTGCTGACCTCGCCGAGCAGGCTTTCGAGCTGTGCTCACCCCTCGACGATTTCGAAGAGGCAGCGGCGCAGGAAGGATGGGCAATCGATGGGAACCTGTTCGTGAACCATCAGCTGCAGACGACAGCGGAAGCTAGCCCTCTCGACGCTTCCGGATGGCAGGAGCTATGCGAGGAGTTCGACATCGAGCCCTACCAGCGCGAAATCTTCGAGCATTGGATCATTTCAGATTGGCTCGCCGACCAACTCGAAGCCAAGGGGGAGAAGGTCGACAAGGATTTCGCCGGGCTCACTGTTTGGGCGAGGACAACGACCGGACAGACGATCTATTGCGATTGGGTCATCGAGCAGATCGCAACGGAAGTTAACAGCTTCTCGCTGATGGGGGTCGAATGACTAAGCTCGATCTAATCCTCGTGAGGCAGGTGGAGGCGGCGAAGCTCCTCGCCGTCTCAGAGCGAACGCTCGAAGCATGGCGGGCGCAGGGCAAGGGTCCGCCCTGGCTGCGCATCGGCGAAGGCAGGGGCAAAGGTGTGCGCTATGCCTATGCCGAGCTTAGGCGATGGGCGGAAAAACAAATCAGCTAAATAAAAATCGCGGGGTCGAAAGGTCCCGCGATTTTTCTTATCCGTGGATAACGGAACACAGGAATAACCCCGCCCTTGTGTCCGTAATGTGTCCGGAACTCGGAAGGTCCGGACACAAGCGCCAGCTAAGTGTTTGAAAATTATGGTGCCCCCGGCAGGGTTCGAACCCGCGACCCCCTGATTACAAATCAGGTGCTCTACCAACTGAGCTACAAGGGCATGTTGCGATGCCAAATATCAGATTCTGATTTCGTGTAAAGGAAAAAACCGAGCTTTCCTTCCTGCCGAAGCAGGAGGTTGCGGCACAGTTCTGAGCAGCGCCACGAAAATGGCTTGTCGCGCCAACGCATTATCAATTACCTAGCCGATGACCTCTCGGATCGGAATCGGTCTTAAGACGGGATGGCGCAATTTTTGGCATGCGGCTGCGTTTTTCGTGCGTTCCTTACGCGCGGCGCAGTCTTCAAAGGATGAGCAATGGCGCGCGGACCGAAGTCTCTTTGTTTTCTTGCCTCGCAGGCGCCCGAGGCGCTTGCGGCGCGCGACGAACTCGCCCGTCTCTATGGACAGGTCGGTGCAGAAGACGCCGAGGTTATCGTGGTGCTCGGCGGCGATGGGTTCATGCTCCAGACGCTCCACTCGACGATGAACACAGGCAAGCGCGTCTATGGCATGAACCGCGGCTCCGTCGGATTTTTGATGAACGACTACCGCGTCGACGATTTGGCCGAGCGCATCGACTCGGCGGTCGAAAACGCGCTCCGACCGCTCAGGATGACCACGACGGCGGCTGACGGCTCGACTTCGGACGCGCTTGCCATCAACGAGGTGTCGCTTTTCCGGCAATCCTATCAGGCGGCAAAGCTGAAGGTCACCGTCGACGGCCATGTTCGGCTCGAGGAGCTCATATGCGACGGGCTGATGGTGACGACGCCCGCCGGATCCACCGCGTACAATCTGTCGGCGCACGGGCCTATCTTACCGCTGGAGGCGCCGCTTCTTGCCATGACGCCGGTCAGCGCCTTCCGACCCAGGCGCTGGCGCGGCGCCCTGCTTCCCGACAAGGTAACGGTGGATGTCGTCGTTCTCGAAAGCGACAAGCGCCCCGTCAACGCCGTTGCCGACAACACCGAGGTAAAATCCGTCGTCAGCGTCAGGATCGCGCAGTCCGAGCACACGACGGCGCGGATCCTTTCGGATCCGGACCGCTCGTGGTCGGATCGCATTCTGGCGGAACAATTTTCCGACTAAAACATCGTGCGCGGCGCCGTGGAACCATCCCAGGTGTAGAATCGGCATGGCGAAGGCCCCGAACCGGGGCCTCCTGGCGGTCGTCGAGGATGCAAATCACGATGCATCTGGCGCTGCTCGGCAGTTACATGAAGCTGCCCCGTTGAACTCGTTTGATGCTTTAGACCGTTTCCGCTTTGGTCTGAATCTGAGGTGATTCCCGAATCAGGATGATTGTGATTCAAGATGCTGGCTGGATGGAGGCCAGTATCTATGACCCGACCTTTATCGAACGACCTTCGTGATCGCGTTGTCGCTGCTGTGTTGAG
>NZ_JBFRDU010000028.1:0-58345 GCF_052113965.1 Rhizobium sp. RAF56 | reverse complement strand
GCCTGGTGCGCGCAAACCTCATGCACCGCCGCCGCACCGACCTCCTCCTCAAGCCTCCGCCAGACCCGCCAGGCGACACCAGACAGATGGTGCTCAAATGGACCTGAATTTAAACCGGACAGCAGTGGCCTTGTGCCGAGGATCTGCTGGGTCTCGATAAAATCAACCGGTTGCAGATATCAGGGACGGGCCCGAGCGCGGGCGGCGGGCCTGTCAGCCGTCTGACGCCCAAATACCGCCGTCTTGCGTTTCTGGAACCGCGTCGGCGCCTTATCCGATCCGCCGGCGATAGAACTTCACGTCCACGGCCATGACGGGGAAGGAGGCGGGCAGCGTTTCCTTGGGGATCTCGACGAAACCGTTTTTCTCGTAGAAGCGGTGCGCGGCGAGAAACTTTTCGGTCGTGCCGAGAAAGACCTCTTTGATTTCGCGCTCCTCGGCATGGGCAATAAGCCGCTCCAGCAACAAAGCCGCCACACCATGTTCGCGCCCGCGGACCTGAGGCGCCACGAACATCTTGCGCAGCGCCGCCTGGTCGTTGCCGATATCCTTGAGGCCGAGCGTTCCAACGATACCGCCAGCGGTTACAGCCACCCAGAACTCGCCCTTGCCGGACTGATAGAAGGTAGTGATGGCGGCGAGATCGGGCTGGTCGGCGGCGCTGACTGCGATACCGAATTCCTCGCGCTGGATCGGCAGAATGAGATCGACGACGCCGGCGGCATCACCGACGGCGTAGGGTCTGATTTCGATATCGCTCATGGCGTTGCCTGAACCGTTATGCCTTGGTGCCGCCGACCGTCACCTGATCCATGCGCAGATGCGGCTGGCCGACGCCGACGGGCACCCATTGGCCGGCCTTGCCGCAATTGCCGATGCCGGTGTCGAGTTTCATGTCGTTGCCGACCATGGAAATACGCTTCATCGAATCCGGACCGTTGCCGATCAGCATGGCGCCCTTGATCGGTGCGCCGACCTTGCCGTTTTCGATGAGGTAGGCTTCCGTGCAGCCGAACACGAATTTGCCGGACGTGATGTCCACTTGTCCGCCGCCGAAAGAGACGGCGTAGATGCCCTTCTTGACGGAGGCGATGATTTCCTCGGGCGTCTTGTCGCCGCCGAGCATATAGGTGTTGGTCATGCGCGGCATCGGCGTGTGGGCATAACCCTGGCGCCGGCCGTTGCCGGTCGCCTTCATGCCCATCAGCCGTGCGTTCTGGCGGTCCTGCATGTAACCGACCAGCCGGCCGTTTTCGATCAGCACGTTA
Source organism: Rhizobium sp. RAF56 (assembly GCF_052113965.1). NCBI lineage: Bacteria > Pseudomonadati > Pseudomonadota > Alphaproteobacteria > Hyphomicrobiales > Rhizobiaceae > Rhizobium > Rhizobium sp. RAF56. The sequence continues at coordinate 57,077 of NZ_JBFRDU010000028.1, read as the reverse complement.
TACGCCGAGGGTGTGCCCTCGTCATCGATGGTGATCGAGCCGCGGCGGTTGTCAATCGTGCCGTCGTCGACGACGGTGACGCCCGGTGCCGCAACAATCTGCCCGATCAGGCCGGCGAAGGCCGAGGTCTTCTTGCGGTTGTAGTCGCCTTCGAGCCCGTGGCCGACGGCCTCGTGCAGCATGACGCCCGGCCAGCCGGCGCCGAGCACTACATCCATCGTCCCGGCCGGCGCATCGATCGCCTCGAGATTGACCAGCGCCTGCCGCAACGCCTCGTCGGCGCCGAGATGCCAATTGTCGGCGGCGACGAAATCGCCGAAGCCGATACGGCCACCGGTGCCGTAGGAGCCCGCCTCCTGGCGGTCGCCGTCGCCGACGACCACGGAAATATTGATTCGCGTCATGGGACGCACGTCGCGGACGCGATGTCCGTCGGCGCGCAGGATGTCGACGACCTGCCAGCTGGCGGCGATCGAAGCGGTCACCTGCCGGACCTTGGGGTCCTTGTCGCGCAGATAGGCGTCGATGTCGGCCAGGAGCTTTGCCTTCGCCTCGAAGGTCGGCGTGCCGATCGGGTTCTCGTCGCTATAGAGCTTCTTGTTGGTGCGCTGCGGGGCGGCGGCGTAGGAGCCGGAATGGCCATGCGTCACAGCGCGCACGGCATCGGCCGCGCGTCTCAGCGCCGCGTCAGAAAGATCGCCCGCGTGGGCGTAACCGACCGCTTCGCCCGCGACCGCCCGCAGGCCAAAACCCTGTTCGGTGTTGAAGCTGCCGCCCTTCATGCGGCCGTTGTCGAAGGTCAGCGATTCCGCCTGGGCATATTCGACGAAGAGTTCGCCGTCGTCGGCATTGGCGAGCGTCTCGGACACGATGTCGCGCAGCTTCGCCTCGTCAACGTCGAAAAGGGTGAGGAGATCGGTGTTCATGAATTGGTGCTCCGTTCAGAGCCGATGTAGGTCCGCACTGCGGCAAGAGCAAGTCCTGCCGCGCCAATGCCCGATCAGGAGTGCGCGATCAGTCAGGGCAGAGAGTCGTAGCCTTCCGCAAATCCCTTGAGGTCGACGGGGATGCCGATTCCTTCCTCGGGGGTCTGGAAGACGATGAAGGTGGCCTGCGCGCCGCTGCGAAGCGTCTTCAGGAGTTCGTCCTCAAGCACCACTTCGGCATAGCAGCCGTCCGCAAAGCAGCGCACGAAGTAAGCGCGGCCGATATCCTTGCCGTCGACGTTGAGGCCAAGCCCGTTCGGCAGAAGCACGCCGAGCGGGGCAAGCACGCGCAGAATCTTCGACTTGCGGTCGGCCGTCTTCAGGATGACGACGGAAAGACCGACTTCCGGGCGATCCTCGGCAATCACGTTCTGCATCAGCGCGCATTGCTCGGCGTTCGCACCGGCAGGCTTGTCGCAGACGACGGACCATGCGCCATGGCTCGACTTGACGGTTCCGGGCGGAGCCTGGGTCGGTGCCGGCGTCGCCGGGGAGGGCTGGGACTGCGGTGGCTGGGTCTGAGGCGGCTGTGCCTGCGGCTGCTGTGCCTGGGGTTGCTCGGCCTGGGGCTGCTGGGCGAGAACAGGCGTCATGCCTGTCACGGCAACTGCTGCCGTAAGAAGCCAAAGCCGCGCGAGGGAACGAAAACCCATGGATACCTCTAGATTCGAATCAGTGCGGCTATTGTTGCTGCGAGGGGCCGAAATTGAAAGCCTGACCGCTGAATTCACAATCGACTAAGGCGGAAATAGGACCGCGCCCGTTATTTTGCAGGCGAAGGCGCTTTGTCATCCATGGAAATTTGCGTATGGCAATGAAATGCTTGGAATGTTTTGCTCGCCCGCATAAAGTTTGTCGCAAAAATGCCGCACGAACAAATGCGGTGAAATATTGCGGACGTTGTGAAACTGTGGTTTGAAGCGCTGATAATTTGTCGGGATTTATGCGTTTGTCGTTGATCCATCAAACGCCTGAGGGAGAGACCTAGTGTTTAAGAGGGCCTATGCAGCTATGGCGGCCGCCGCCTGTCTGCTTTTCGCGAACGGCAGTTATGCCGATCAGCCAGCGCCGTGGCAGATGGGGCTGCAGCCGTCGGCGACGCCGATCATGAGCCAGATCCGCTGGTTCGAGCAGTATACGCTCTGGTTTATCGTGCCGATCACGCTGATCGTGCTGGCGCTGCTCGTGGTCGTCATGGTGAAGTTCCGTGCGAGCGCCAACCCGGTGCCATCAAGGACGAGCCACAACACGGTGATCGAGGTGATCTGGACCGTGGGACCGGTTCTCATCCTTCTTCTCCTGGCCGTACCGTCCTTCGATCTTCTGACCGCGCAGCTGACGTTCCCGCAGAACCCGGACGTCACCATCAAGGCGACCGCCACCCAGTGGCAGTGGAACTATGAATACGAAAATACCGGCGATAGTCCGCTGGCGTTCGATTCCTACCTGCTAAAGGATCAGGACCGTGCCGCCGCCGGCAAGGAAGACAAGTCGGTCTATCCGCGTCTGCTGGCCGTCGACAACGAGATGGTGCTGCCGGTCAACAAGACCGTGCGTGTTCTCGTAACCGCCGCTCCGACCGACGTAATCCACGCCTTTGCGATGCCCTCTTTCGGAGTCAAGGTCGACGCCGTGCCGGGCCGCTTGAACGAGACCTGGTTCCGCGCCGAGCGCGAGGGCCTGTTCTACGGCCAGTGTTCCGAGCTCTGCGGCAAGGACCATGGTTTCATGCCGATCGCCATCCGTATCGTTTCCGAAGACAAGTATAAGCAGTGGCTTGAAGCCGCCGCGAAGGACCTTCCGGGCGCATACAAGTCACTCATGGCCGCCACCGATGGTTCGAAAAAGACCGTCGACGTTGCCGAAAACGCCGCAAAGTAAAGCAAGGGATCGGGACAATGGCTGGACCTTCCGCTCACGACGATCATCATTCGCATGATCACGCTCATGGGGCGCACGCCCATGACGACCACCACGATCACTCGCACAAGCCGAGCTTCTTCACCCGCTGGTTCCTGTCGACGAACCACAAGGACATCGGCACGCTCTATCTGATCTTCGCGATCTTCGCCGGCCTCGTCGGCGGCGCGCTGTCGATTGCAATGCGCATGGAATTGCAGGAGCCTGGCATCCAGATCTTTAGCGGTCTGGCCCAGATGGTGTACGGCTATTCGCCCGAGGCTGCCATCGACGGCGGCAAGCAGATGTTCAACATGTTCACGACAGCGCATGCGCTGATCATGATCTTCTTCATGGTCATGCCTGCGATGATCGGCGGTTTTGCCAACTGGATGGTGCCGATCATGATCGGCGCTCCGGACATGGCTTTCCCGCGCCTCAACAACATCTCGTTCTGGCTGATCGTGCCGGCCTTCCTGCTGCTCGTGCTTTCGATGTTCGTCGAAGGCCCGGCGGGCGCTTACGGCGCCGGCGGCGGCTGGACGATGTATCCGCCGCTTTCCTCCGCGGTCGGTCATCCCGGCCCGGCGGTCGATCTGGCGATCTTTGCGCTGCACGTCGCCGGCGCGTCGTCGATCCTAGGTGCGATCAACTTCATCACCACGATCCTCAACATGCGCGCTCCCGGCATGACGCTGCACAAGATGCCGCTGTTTGCCTGGTCGGTGCTGATCACCGCATTCCTGCTCTTGCTGTCGCTGCCGGTTCTGGCCGGCGCTATCACCATGGTTCTGACGGACCGCAACTTCGGCACGACCTTCTTCGCGCCGGAAGGCGGCGGTGACCCGATCCTCTACCAGCACCTGTTCTGGTTCTTCGGTCATCCGGAAGTGTACATCTTGATCCTGCCGGGCTTCGGCATCGTCAGCCACATCGTTTCCACCTTCTCGCGCAAGCCGGTGTTCGGTTACCTCGGCATGGCCTACGCCATGGTCGCGATCGGCGCCGTCGGCTTCGTCGTGTGGGCGCACCACATGTACACGGTCGGCCTGTCGCTCGACACGCAGCGCTACTTCGTGTTCGCGACGATGGTCATCGCCGTCCCGACGGGCGTGAAGATCTTCTCGTGGATTGCGACGATGTGGGGCGGCTCGATCTCCTTCCGCACCCCGTTGCTCTGGGCGATCGGCTTCATCTTCCTCTTCACCGTCGGCGGCGTCACGGGCGTTCAGCTCGCCAATGCCGGCCTCGACCGTTCGCTGCATGACACCTATTACGTCGTGGCCCACTTCCACTACGTTCTGTCGCTCGGCGCCGTGTTCGCGATCTTCGCTGCCTGGTACTACTGGTTCCCGAAGATGAGCGGTTACATGTACAACGAGTTCATCGGCAACCTGCACTTCTGGGTCATGTTCGTCGGCGTCAACATGGTGTTCTTCCCGCAGCACTTCCTGGGGCTCGCCGGGATGCCGCGCCGCTACATCGACTACCCGGATGCCTTTGCCGGCTGGAACTACGTTTCCTCCGTCGGCTCCTACATCTCGGGCGTCGCGGTGCTGATCTTCCTCTACGGCGTCTACGATACCTTCGCGAAGAAGCGTCTTGCCGGCGACAACCCGTGGGGCGAGGGCGCAACCACGCTGGAATGGCAGCTGTCTTCTCCGCCGCCGTTCCATCAGTGGGAACAGCTCCCGCGCATCAAGTAATTCAACGAGTGGCGGGCGCCGCCGAGAAAGGCGGCGCCCGCTTATGGAACGACTGGACGGAATAATGGCAGTTATCGACAATCACGAAGCACTGACAAAGGAAGGCGATATGCGCCTGTCGGAAGCGGCTGCTCGCGATTATTTCGAACTCTTGAAGCCACGCGTCATGTCGCTGGTGGTCTTCACCGCCTTTGCGGGCCTGGTGCTTGCGCCGGGCCATATCAATCCGGTGATCGGCCTCATATCGATTCTCTGTATCGCCGTCGGCGCCGGTGCGTCGGGCGCTCTCAACATGTGGTACGACGCCGATATCGACGCGGTGATGACCCGCACGGCGCGTCGTCCCATTCCGGCCGGACGCGTCCTGGCGTCGGAGGCGCTGGCTTTCGGTCTGGTGCTGTCCTGTTTTTCCGTGACGATCCTCGGGCTCGCCGTCAATTGGCTTGCAGCCGCGATCCTCGCCTTCACGATCTTCTTCTACGCGGTCGTCTACACGATGTGGCTGAAGCGCTCGACGCCGCAGAACATCGTCATCGGCGGTGCCGCCGGCGCGTTTCCCCCGATGATCGGCTGGGCCTGTGTCACCGGTACCGTTCCGGTCGAGAGCATTGTCCTCTTCCTCATCATCTTCCTTTGGACGCCGGCGCATTTCTGGGCGCTCGCGCTGTTCAAGATGGGTGACTACGAGGCCGTCGGCGTGCCGATGCTGCCGAACGTGGCGGGCATTCCGACAACCAAGCGCCAGATCGTCGCCTACGCCGTGCTGACCGCCGCCATCGCCGTCGCTCCCGCCGTCATGGGCTTTGCGAGCATTGGCTACGGCATCGTCGCCGGCCTCCTCGGCGCCGTCTTCATATACTGTTCCATCGCCGTCTGGCGGATGCCGGACGGCGACAAGAAGATGGTACCGGCGAAGAAGATGTTCGCGTTTTCGATCTTTTATCTCTTTGCCATTTTCTCCGCATTGATGCTCGACCGGCTCGCAGCCGTTCTCATCCCGGCGGTTCAGGGAGTGTTCTAATGGAACTCATCACGCCCACGGAAGCACAGAAGAAGTCGCGCCGCGGCCGCAACATCGCCCTCGGCTGGGCGCTGGCCGGTCTGGTCGTTCTCTTCTATGCGATGACGATCATCAAGGTCGGCACCGGAAATATGTGAGGAACGCGCTTGACCGAAGAAACCGCAGACAAGGCGAGGAAGGCAGGCCGTAACAACGGTCTGGTCGTCGCCATGTGCCTGAGCTTCGTCGTCGGCATGGGCGCGATGACGGCGGCCGCCGTGCCGCTCTACACGCTCTTTTGCAATGTCACGGGCTTCAACGGCACGACGCAGCGCGTCGAGCAGGCATCGAGCGTCGTTCTCGACAAGCCGATCCGCGTCACCTTCGACGCCAATGTGGCATCCGGCCTGCTTTGGGAATTCAAGCCGCTGCAGCGTGAAGTGGACCCGAAGATCGGCGAGACGATCGAGGTCAAGTTCCACATCGAGAACAAGTCGAACGAAGCGACACGCGGGCAGGCGATTTTCAACGTCTCTCCTGTGGAAGCAGGCGCCTATTTCAATAAGGTGCAGTGTTTCTGCTTCAACGAAACCGATCTGGCGCCGGGGGAAAAGCGCGACATGTCGGTGGTTTTCTACGTCGATCCCGATATCACCAAGGCCGAAGAGACCAAGGATATCGGGACGCTCACCCTTTCCTACACCTTCTACCCGCGTGAGGGCGCCAAGCCGGTCGCTTCGAACGCAACGAAGGGCGTGGAGAAGAAGCTTTAATGGAGTTGGCTTTTCGGCTCAGCCGGAAGCGAAATGGGAATAGTAATTCGGGGACCCGCTGATATGGCCGATGCGCATCAGAAAAATCACGACTACCACATTATCGATCCGAGTCCGTGGCCTTTCCTGGCTGCCATCGGCGCCTTCGTCATCACCTTCGGTGGCGTCGGTTTCATGCGCTATCTGCATGCCGGTTCGCTAAAACTGTTCGGCATCGAATTTGCCGGTCCGTGGCTGTTCTTCATCGGCCTCGCGCTCATCCTCTACGTCATGTACGGCTGGTGGTCCGACACGGTCAAGGAGGCGCACGAGGGGGCTCACACGCGGGTCGTTTCGCTGCACCTGCGCTACGGCATGATCATGTTCATCGCTTCCGAGGTGATGTTCTTCGTCGCCTGGTTCTGGGCCTATTTCGACGCCAGCCTGTTCCCGAATGAGGCGATCCAGGCGTCGCGTGTCGCCTTCACCGGCGGCCAGTGGCCGCCGAAGGGCATCGAGGTCCTCGATCCCTGGCACCTGCCGCTCTACAACACGATCATTCTTTTGCTCTCGGGCACGACGGTCACCTGGGCGCACCACGCGCTGCTGCACAACGATCGCCGCGGCATGATCCAGGGCCTGGTGATCACCGTGCTCCTCGGCATGCTGTTCTCCAGCGTCCAGGCATACGAGTACATCCACGCCCCCTTCGCGTTCAAGAACTCGATCTACGGCGCGACCTTCTTCATGGCGACCGGCTTCCACGGCTTCCACGTTCTGATCGGCACGATCTTCCTGCTCGTCTGCCTGCTGCGCGCGCTGCGCGGCGACTTCACGCCGAAACAGCATTTCGGCTTCGAAGCGGCAGCCTGGTACTGGCACTTCGTCGACGTCGTCTGGCTGTTCCTGTTCTTCTGCATCTACATCTGGGGCGGCTGGGGCGCTCCGGTCGCCTGACGGCTGCTGTAGAGACCTGAAATGCAAGCGGGCGTCTTTGACGCCCGCTTTTTTTCTGCATGCCTATAGATCGTAGCTGTCTGCGGCGACGGGCACGAGATGGCGCTCCGCCAGCTGCTCGAAGGCGCTCGGGCTCGCAACGCCCGCTTCCAGGCGCTCGCGGATCGCCGCCACGCATTCGGCCAGGCTCATCCGCGCGGTGTCGACTTCGACGTCATAGATACCGGGCGTGTGCACCGCCTCCTGCCAACGGGCCGGATCGCCGGCGATTTCCGCCGCTGCCCCGTTCTGTCCCGTCGGCAGGCGCTCCTTGATCACGTCGATCGGACAACGCACGCCGACGAAGAGCACCGGCAGTTCTTCCAGGCGCCGCGCGCAATCCGAAAGTATGCCGAGCGGGCGCGAATAGTCGTCGTGGTGAGCCAATTCGGCAACGACGTTCAGACCGAAGGCGCAGTGCATGGCGATCGATTCGTAGAGCGCTGCGTAGAAGAGGGGAACGAATTCCTCGAGATCCTCCCGCCCGGCGCCCGGCGGCAAGCCAATCCCGGGGCGATAGCGCTCGGGCGTTGCATGGAGGTAGGTGTCCATGCCGAAGTTCATCCAGGGTCCCTCGAATTCAGCCTGTATCAGCTTGGCTATCGTCGATTTTCCGGAGCGCGGCGGACCATTCAGGATGATGACCTGTCCGGTGTGGCTGTCTGAGCTCATGGTTGTTCTCTTCCATTCTGAAACCTGCGAATCACCGGCTGAAGCGTGCGACGCCTTAGCCGTTGCTCTCCCTCCTGCGAATAGATTATGGGTGTGTTGTGGCAGTAGGGACGTTGATGAACGAAGATAGGGCACATTTCGCGCCGGTCGATCCGGTCAGGGCAGGTCTGAAAGGCTGTTGCCCGCGCTGCGGCGAGGGCCGGCTATTCGACGGGCTGCTGACGGTGAAGCCGCGCTGCGCCGCCTGCGGGCTGGACTATTCCTTTGCCGATGCCGGCGACGGGCCGGCGGTTTTTGTCATCCTGATCGTCGGCTTCATCGTGATCGGTTCGGTGCTCTGGCTGCAGGTGAATTATGGCCCGCCGATCTGGCTGCATATTCTTCTGTTCGCGCCGCTGACGATCGTGCTGTCGCTACTATCGCTCCGCTGGTGCAAGGGTATCCTGATTGCCCTGCAGTTCCGCAACAATGCCAGCCAGGGGCAGATCGACCGTGACTGAGGCCGCCATGCCCGCCCGCGCCAAAGGCTCCCTCCGCCAGGCTGCAAAGATCGTCCTTCTTCTGGTCGCCCTTGCCTCGTTGCTGTCGCTCGGCACCTGGCAGGTCGAGCGCCTGCATTGGAAGGAAGCGCTGCTCGCCGACATCACCGCGCGCCGCACGGCACCTCCCGTGCCGCTTGCCGACATCGAGAAAATCGTGGCCGCCGGCGGCGACATCGACTACCGCGCGGTCACCGTGACCGGCCGTTTCGTCAACAATAAGGAGCGGCATTTCTTCGCGACCTATGACGGCGCGCCCGGCTTCCATGTCTATACGCCGCTCGAACTTGCGGATGGGCGTTTCGTCTTCGTCAATCGCGGCTTCGTTCCCTATGACAACAAGGAACCGGAGATGCGCATGCAGGGCCAGCTGACCGGCGAGCAGGCGGTCACCGGGCTTGCGCGCGCGCGGCTTGCGGGCAAGCCCTCCTTCGTCGTTCCCGACAACGACATCGTCAAGAACATCTTCTACTGGAAGGATCTCGATGCGATGATCGCGAGCGATGGCCTGGCGAGAAACAAGGTGCTTCCGTTCTTCATCGACGCCGGCGACAAGCCCAATCCGAAGGGAATGCCGATCGGCGGCGTTACGCTGATCGACCTCCCGAACAACCACCTGCAATATGCGCTGACCTGGTACGGACTGGCCGCGACACTCGTTGCCGTTGCCGGCGTCTTCATGTTCCGGCGGAAGGTGTAAATCTGTGGGCGCCGGTGCCGTATCGGATTGGGGAGAAGCGTGATCTTTGCGAATCTGTTCGTGGTGCTGACCGCGCTCCTTCATGCCGGTTTTCTGGTGCTTGAAATGTTTTTCTGGACCAAGCCCGCCGGGCTGAAGACGTTCCGCATGCGTCCGGAACATGCCGAGGCCACGCGGGTGCTCGCGGCCAACCAGGGGCTCTACAACGGCTTTCTCGCCGCCGGCCTGGTGTGGTCGCTCGTCCAGCCGGATGTGGGCTTTGCCTTTCAGCTCAAGCTGTTCTTCCTTGTGTGCGTCATCCTTGCCGCTATATATGGCGCGTTGTCGGTGAAGCCGCGCATCCTTCTGGTGCAGGGCGGTCCGGCAATCGTTGCCCTCGTATTCACCTTGCTGGCGTTCTGATCATGGTCTCCATTGCGGCGAAAAGCCCGCTCACCATCCGTCTCTGCGGCCCGCGCGGTTTTTGCGCAGGCGTCGACCGCGCGATCCAGATCGTCGTGCTGGCGCTGAAGGCCTATGGCGCTCCGGTCTATGTCCGCCATGAGATCGTCCACAACCGCTACGTCGTGGAAGGCCTCGAAGCCAAGGGCGCGATCTTCGTCGAGGAACTCGACGAAATTCCCGCCGAACACCGCGCCCAGCCGGTCGTCTTTTCGGCCCATGGCGTGCCGAAGTCGGTGCCGGCGGATGCGGACATGCGCAATCTCTTCTATCTCGACGCGACCTGCCCGCTGGTCTCGAAAGTGCACAAGCAGGCGATGCGCCACAACAGGCTCGGGCGCCATGTGGTGCTCATCGGCCATGCCGGCCACCCCGAAGTGATCGGGACGATGGGGCAGCTGCCGGAGGGTTCTGTCTCGCTGATCGAGACGGTCGAGGATGCCGACGCCTACCAGCCGGTCGATCCCGACAATCTCGGCTTTGTCACGCAGACGACGCTCTCGGTCGACGATACGGCCGGCGTCATCGCGCGGCTTCAGGAGCGCTTTCCTAACCTCACCGCACCCGCCGCCGATTCGATCTGCTACGCCACGACCAACCGCCAGGAAGTGGTGAAGCAAGCCGCTCCCGGCTGCGATCTCTTCATCATCGTCGGCGCGCCGAATTCGTCAAACTCCAAGCGCCTCGTCGAGGTGGCGCTGCGAGGCGGCGCGCAGAAGTCCATTCTCGTCCAGCGTGCCGCGGAGATCGACTGGGAGACCATCGGCGATATCGCAACGCTTGGCCTGTCGGCAGGCGCGTCCGCGCCTGAGGTCATCGTCAACGAAATCATCGAGGCGTTCCGCGCCCGCTATGACGCGCGCGTCGAGCTCGCCGAAACGGTCAAGGAAACGGAAAACTTCCTCGTCAACCGCGAGCTGCGCTCCATCGAGCTGACAGCCGCCGACATGGCCTTCGTCAATGGCGAATGAGGTAAGGGCGGTTCACTCCGCCTACCGCCGCAACGCCGCCACCCCACGACCTCAGTGAGAGCCCGCCTTGGCAGTTTACACCGACATTACCGAAGACGATCTCAAGCGCTTCCTGGCCGCGTACGACACCGGCGAACTCACCTCCTACAAGGGTATCGCCGAGGGGGTTGAGAACTCGAATTTCCTGCTGCACACGACGCGGGATCCGCTGATCCTGACGCTCTATGAAAAGCGGGTCGAAAAGGGCGATCTGCCGTTTTTCCTAGGCCTCATGCAGCATCTGGCTGGCCGCGGCCTCAGCTGCCCGTTGCCGCTGCCGCGTCGCGACGGCGCATTGCTCGGAGAACTCTCCGGCCGGCCGGCGGCGCTGATTTCCTTCCTTGAAGGCATGTGGCTGCGCAAGCCCGAGGCACAGCATTGCCGCGCTGTCGGAGAGGCATTGGCCGCCATGCACGTCGCCGGCGAGGGGTTTGAGATCAAGCGGCCGAATGCGCTGTCGCTCGATGGCTGGCACCAGCTCTGGGACAAGTCCGAGGCCCGCGCCGACGAGGTCGAACAGGGCTTGTCGGAGGAAATTCGCGGCGAACTCGCCCATCTCGAGGCGCACTGGCCGAAGGATTTGCCGGCCGGCGTCATTCATGCCGATCTCTTCCCGGACAACGTCTTCTTCCTCGCAGATACGCTGTCGGGCCTGATCGACTTCTATTTCGCCTGCAACGACCTGTTGGCCTACGACGTCTCGATCTGCCTCAACGCCTGGTGTTTCGAACGGGACGGCTCCTACAACATCACCAAGGGCACGGCGATGCTCGCCGGCTATCAGAGCGTTCGTCCGCTGAGCGCCGAGGAGATCGAGGCGCTGCCCATCCTGTCGCGCGGCTCGGCGCTGCGCTTCTTCCTGACGCGGCTCTATGATTGGCTGACGACGCCGGCCGATGCGCTGGTCACCAAGAAGGATCCGCTCGAATATCTGCGCAAGCTGCGCCATCATCGCGCTGTCGGCTCGCCCGCGGCTTACGGGCTGTCGCTGATATGAAGCACGTCGATATCTTCACGGACGGCGCCTGCTCGGGCAATCCCGGTCCCGGCGGCTGGGGGGCGGTGCTGCGTTACGGCGACGTCGAAAAGGAAATGTCCGGCGGCGAGGCGGAGACGACCAACAACCGTATGGAGCTGATGGCGGCGATCTCGGCGCTCACGGCGTTGAAGACACCCTGCGAGGTCGATCTCTACACCGACAGCAAATACGTCATGGACGGCATCTCCAAGTGGATCTTCGGCTGGAAGAAAAACGGCTGGAAGACCGCCGACAAGAAGCCGGTGAAGAATGCCGAGCTCTGGCAGGCGCTGGAGGCGGCGCGCAACCGCCACCAGGTGACGCTGCACTGGGTCAAGGGCCACGCCGGCCACCCCGAAAACGAACGTGCCGACGAACTGGCCCGCATCGGCATGGAACCGTTCAAGCGGCGGTGAGGGCCGCGCGGCCTGTCCTTCGTTGACGCGGCTTTTCGTCTTGTCCGCGGCTGCATTCTCACTATGCTGCCCAAAAACATCAAAGGGAGGGGCGAATGATCCTGCACTGCGTTTTCCTGCGCTTGAAGGCGGCGATGACGCCGGAAGAAAAACAGTCGCTCTTTCAGGCAATCGTGGCGCTGAAAGAGGTCATACCCGGCATCCTTGATGTCAAATACGGGCCGAATGTCTCGCCCGAGGGTCTGCATGGCGGCTTCGTCGATGGCTTTGCCGTAACGTTCGAAAGCGTGGACGCCCGCGACGCCTATCTCATTCATCCCGAACACGTGGCCGTTGGCGAGCGCATCGTCTCCTCCACTGACGGCGGCCTTGCCGGCCTACTGGTGTTCGACCTGAATATTTGACCGGGCGCCTCGCGCAGCTCCGATGCCATTCATTGCGCATTTTTTGTTATCTGCTATTTTTTCTGGGATAGCAGGAGAACCGCCATGAACGTCTCGATCGGCAAGCGCTGGGAAGAATTCGTCGAGAAAGCTGTCGAAGCTGGACGCTACGGCTCGGCAAGCGAGGTGGTGCGCGAAGGCCTGAGGCTTGTCGAGGAGCGTGAGGCGAAGCTTATTGCCTTGCGCCGGGAAATTGCCGAGGCAGTTGCTGAGGGCGGATACGTGACCGAAGAAGAGATGACGGCAGCGCTGGACGAGGTGGAATCAGCGCTTACCAGGGAAGGCCGCTGATTTGGCGCGTCTCCGCTATCTGAGAGCTGCCAAGCGCGACATCACCGAGATCATGGCTTTCATCGCCGCGGAAACCGGCAGCGTCAGCAGTGGACGACGTTTTGCGGAACGGCTGCTAAGTAAATGCAGCAATCTTTCCGCGCTACCGGGCCATATGGGGCGCCCAAGGCCTGAACTTGGAGAAGGCATCCGCAGTTCGGCGTTCCAAGGCTACTTGATTATCTATCGCTATATCGATGATATCTTGGTAGTCGTTCGCATATTCGAAGGTCATCGCGATATCGGTCAGCACTTCGAGGGTGAGGAGTGAAATTCGAAGGGGGCGCCGTGGACGCCCCTTCGAATTCTGTGGATTGTCCAGGCGATCAAAGCTGCTCGATCATTGCCGCGGCCGCCGAGACCGTTGCCTGGCCGGGATTTTCCTCGACGTTCAGCGTCTTCACGACGCCGTCTTCCACCAGCATCGAGTAGCGCTTGGAGCGCACGCCGAGCCCACCTCCGGAGAGGTCGGCGTCGAGGCCGAGCGCCTTGGTGAAGGCGGCGTTCCAATCGGCAAGAAAGTGGATCTTGCCCATGCCGCCGGAGGATTGGGCCCAAGCGCCCATGACGTGCCAGTCGTTGACGGCAACGACCGCAATGTCGTCGACGCCCTTGGCGAGAAAGGCGTCGCGGTTTTCGAGATACCCCGGCAGGTGATTGAGCGAGCAGGTGGGCGTAAAGGCACCCGGCACTGCGAAGAGCACGACGCGCTTGCCCTTGAACAGCTGCTCGGTCGAAATCTCGACCGGCCCTTCAGCGGTCTTTTCCTTGAAGGTGGCGGCAGGCAGCGTATCGCCGACAGCGATGGTCATGGGTCTTCTCCTCATGCGTTGATATCAGCGGCAGCGCTGAAGCGTGTGCGAAAACTCTATAGACCCTCGTCAGTCGAAGGCAAGCCGGGTTTCCATCGCGTGCGTGCCGTCCACCACGAGAACGCTCCATTGCTTGCCATGGAGATCATAGCCGCCAGGCAGTTTGCCGAGGACGATTTCCGTCTCGAAGGTCCGGCCGTCGCGCCGGCTGTTTGCCTGTTCGAAGAAGGCATAGCCGGACGGCCCGGTGACGTAGACCGCCGGTATCGCGCTGCCCGCCTCCGGCAGGGTGAAGCGGAGCGCGAGGCGTTTTCCGTCCGGCGAAAGCGCGTGGCGGTCGAGGGCGAAATCGGCGGAGGGGGGACGAGGCAGCGAAGCCTCGGCCGCGGCAACGACACCCTGCTCCTCCGGCAGGAACTGGCTTTCGGCCGGCAGCGACAGCGAGAAGTCGGCCTGAAATGGGATGCAGATGTCCTTGCACAAGCCGATGAAGGCCGAGACCTTGAGCGTCGTCGGCTTGTCGACGTCGGTAATCTTGAAATCGATTGGGAGCGCCACGCGGTCCTTGTAGCCGATCTCGCGGATGCTACCGATGGCGATCGGCTGCGGCACGGGATAGCCCACGTTTTCAAGTGTCACGTTGCTGCCGGGCTGAACGGTGATCTGCGGCGGGATGCCGCTTTGGCCGGGCTCGCGCCAATAGGTGATCCACCCTTGATGCGGTTCGATCTCCAGCGCGGCCCGCAGTCTACCGTCCACATCCGGCGAAAGTGCAACGAGCCGCATGCGTCCGCCTTCGTTGACGGCCCAGTCGCTCATGGCGGCATCGGCCGGCGAGCTCGCCGCCAAAGCGGCGGCAAGTAACAGGAGCGACAGCGCCATGTGCCGAAGAAAATTCGTGATCATCGACAAAGGCTTACCGAACAAGAGCGCATACCGCCAGAATGCCTGCGAAAATTCCTAGTCATTTTTAGTTGATTGATCAGTAACATTGGCCCATGTTTCCTAATATGGGAGCCTAGCGCAGCGCCCAGTCAGTCAGGAGGACCCGATGTCTCTTTCGACTCTGAAGAACAGACGTGAGCGAGGGTTTCTCGACGGCCAGTTTCTGATCGCCATGCCGGGTATGGAAGATCGGAATTTTGCGCGCACCGTGATTTACATTTGCGCCCATTCGGATGCCGGCGCCATGGGTTTCGTCATCAACCGTCCCCAGGCGCTGACCTTTACGGATGTGCTGATGCATCTGGACATGATCCAGGACGACGACGCGATCGTTTTGCCGCGTGTGGCGCGCGAGTTCCCGATCCAAACCGGTGGACCGGTTGAAAGCGGGCGCGGCTTCGTTCTGCACAGCGACGACTATACCAGCGATTCCAGCATTCCCGTCAGCGACGAGATCAGCCTGACAGCAACGCTCGACATCGTGCGCGCCATTTCCAAGGGCGGCGGGCCACGTCGCGCGACCATGCTTCTCGGCTATGCCGGATGGGGGGCAGGGCAGCTCGAAACTGAAATCGGCAACAACGGTTGGCTGAATTGCCCCGCCAACGACGAATTGATCTTCGACCGCAGCCTCGACGACAAGTATGACCGGGTGCTCGCCCTGATGGGGGTCACGCCCGCCATGCTGTCGATGGAAGCCGGTCACGCCTGACGGGGCTCGACGCCAAAGTCGGATTACGCACGCTTTGTTAGAGGAAAGCGTTCCTTAAGCAGTCGCAGAACCGATTCCGCGCTCATCGGCGGGCCGAAAAGGAAGCTCTGCCCGTAAGTGCAGCCCATCTTGGCGAGTTCCACGGCATCCTCTTCCGATTCGATGCCTTCAGCCACGACCTTCATGTCGAGTTCGCGCGCCATCGAGATCACCGAGCGCAGGAGCACGGCCTTCTTGTCGCTCTCGTCGCGCACTAGCGACTTGTCGAGCTTGATCGTGTCGAAGGGGAAGCGGGTTAGATACGAGATCGACGAATAGCCCGTGCCGAAGTCGTCAAGCGCAAGGCCGAGGCCCGTGCCGCGGAGTTTGGCGAGCACCAGCCGCGCCTGCTCCGGATTCTCCATTACCATCGACTCGGTCAATTCGAGCTTGATGCGGCTCGGATCGCAATGGGTCTTGGCCAAGAGTGCGCGGATGTCGTCGTAGAGGTCGTTGTTGAGAAGCTGGACACTCGAAAGATTGATGGAGACGAACAGCGGCAGTTCGCCGGTATGATGCTGCCAGCTCACCAGGTCGCCGGTCGCCTGCTCCAGCGCAAACATACCGAGCGGACCGATCAGATCCGAGGTCTCGGCGATCGGGATGAATTCGGAAGGCGGGATGCTGCCGCGTTTCGGATGCTCCCAGCGCATCAGCGCCTCGAAGCCCGCCACTTCCGCGTCTTCGAGCCGGATGATCGGCTGATAGACCATGGAGAGTTCCTTGCGCTCGACGGCGCGGCGCAAGTCCGTTTCGATCTGCAGCCGGTCAGTGCCGAAGCTGCGCAAGCTCGGGCTGAAAGGCTCGACGCGATTGCCGCCGGCGCGCTTGGCGCGATACATGGCGAGCTCGGCGTCATTCATCAGCCCGGCCGCGTTCTCCTGCTGATCGACCCACGAAGCCAGCCCGATCGAAGCCGTGAGGATGATTTCCCGGTTGGCGAAGTTGATCGGCACCGTGATCGCCTTGCTGACCGCATCAGCGAAGTCAGCAACCTTGACCGGGTCGCGCTCGGACACGAGGATCAGCCCGAACAGGTCGCCGGAAAGGCGTGCCAGCGTGTCCTGCGGTTTCAGGAGGCGGCGCAGCCGGCGTGTCAAGGCGATCAGAATGTTGTCGCCGGCAGCGACGCCGAGGGCATCGTTGACGAGCTTGTAGCGGTCGATGTCGATGACCATGACCGTCGGACGCACCAGATCGCCACCCGGAGCCAACGTCAAAACCGACTGCAGCCGGTCGAGGAAGACCTGGCGGTTCGGCAGGCCGGTCAGGTTGTCGTGCAGCGCGTCGTGCAGCAGCCGTTCGATCGAGTTCTTCTGTTCGGTGATGTCGACCACCGTGCCGACGCAACGGATGATTTCACCGTCGGAGCCGAGCACCGGCCGCGCGCGGATCGCCAGCCAGTGGAAGTGACCATCCTCGGCGCGGATGCGGAACTCGTGATTGAGCCGGCCGCGACGATGTTCGAGCAGAACGTCGAGCGTCGCGCGGAAGCGGTCGCGATCGTCGGGGTGCAGTCGCGGCAGCCAGTTGCGTGCGGGGCCGTGCATGGTGCCGGGCGAGAGGCCGAGCCGATGCGAGATGTCTGGTGTGGTGACCACGCGGTCGCGCGCCACATCCCAATCCCAGACCGTGTCGCCGGAGCCCGTCAGCGCCAGCGACCGCCGCTCCAGATCGGAAAACAATCCCTGCTGAAAGGCGCCGCCGGAAAAGGCGTGCTGCATCACGGTAAAGCCGATCAGGAGCACGATCAGGACGAGACCGCCGCCCAGCGCCGGCTGGATGATGTCGTTGTCGAGCTTGCCGGTGATCGTCATCCAGGCTCCGAACAGCCAGACCAGGATCAGCACCCAGGCGGGGACCAGGAGGATGGCGCGGTCGTATCGGTTAAAGCCGAGATAGACGATCAGGAGCAGGCCGGCTGTCGCGGTCAGCGCCAGCGAAATGCGTGCGATGCCGGCGGCGATCGACGGATCGTAGATGGCAACGCCGAAGAGGAGCGCCAGGCCCAGCACCCAGGCGAGCGTCACGTAGCCGAGATGCGCGTGCCAGCGGTTGAGGTTGAGATAGGTGAAGAGGAAGATCACCAGGCTCGACGCGAGCGCCACCTCCGCGCAGGCGCGCCACACCCTCTGGTCGCTGGAGGTGATGCTGATCAGCTTTCCGAGAAAACCGAAATCGACGCAGACATAGCCGAGCACCGCCCAGGCCAGCGCTGCGGTCGCCGGCAGCATCGAAGTGCCCTTGACCACGAAAAGGATGGTGAGAAACACCGCAAGCAGGCCGGCGATGCCCAGCACGATACCCCGATAAAGCGTGAACGCGTTGACGGTGTCCTTGTAGGCGTTCGGCTCCCAGAGGTAGATCTGCGGCAGATCCGGCGATGAGAGCTCGGCGACGAAGGTGATGACCGAGCCCGGATTGATGGTGATGCGGAAAACGTCCGCTTCGTCGCTTGGCTGCCGGTCGAGCGCGAAGCCTTCGCTCGGCGTGATCGCGATGATGCGCTGCGAGCCGAGGTCGGGCCAGAAGATCTTGGAATTCACCAGTCTGAAATGCGGAGCGACAATGACGCGTTCGAGCTGCTCTTCGGAGACGTTGGCGAGCGCAAAGACCGCCCAGTCGCCCTGATGGTTGGGTGAGCTGGCGCGAACCTCGATGCGGCGTCGGATGCCGTCGGCGCCGGCGGCGGTCGGAACCTGGAAGGCCTCGCCCTGGTTGGCGTAGATTTCGGTCGTGGCGGTGAGATCAAGCGCGGTATCGTCGCGGGAGATCTTCACCGGTTCGGTGGCGTGCGCGGTTCCGCAAATGGCGCAAAACAGCGCTGCCGCCAAGAATGCGACTATGGCGCCGGCAAGCCGTTCGGCCAATGACGACAGGCGCTGGAGGATCATCTTGACCCGGAATTCATCGACGGGCCGGCGTCGCACGCCAGCCGGGAGAACATGACATGGTCACGCCACTGACCGTTGATTTTCAAATATCCGCGCAAATAGCCTTCCCGGTGGAAACCCGCCTTCTCCAGGAGCCGCATGCTCCGCTCGTTCTCCGGAATACAAGCTGCTTCAATACGGTGCAACTCAAGGACCGAAAAGATGTAGGGTATAACCAACTGAAGTGAGGCGAACATATGACCCTGACCGGAATAGCGCTCGCCCATCCAGTAGCCGATCATGCAGCTTTGCGCGGCGCCGCGGCGGATATAGCCGATCGTCAGGCCGCCGAGCAGCGCGCGGTTCCGCTTGCTGAAAATAAACAGCGGAATGGCCTGGCCGGAGTTGTACTCCTGCTTGCCGCGAATGACGCGGGTGCGAAAGGCGCCTTCGGTCAGTTCGTCATGGCGCCACGTCGGCTCCCAAGGCTCCAGGAAGCGACGGCTTTCAGCTCTCAGCCGATGCCATTGGCTGAAATCGGAAAAGCGGGCCAGGCGCAGCATATAGTCGGCGTTTTCAAGCTCGATTGTGTCCGGCTGCCGTGACAGGAACCGAAAAACCGACTTTGTCATTCGTCCAACACTCCCCCTGGAAGAAGCGAACGGGCCTGTCCGCTCAGCCGCTCGCCGTTTTCGCGCCGGCCGCGGAGGTTGCCAGGGAAGCGGTAATGTCTTCCATCGGCGCAAGCTGTTCGAGCGGTCCGATCGCCGAAAGCGTCGGTATCGTATCGAAGAACAGCCGGCCGGCGAGGTCGGTGAGGCGTTCGATGGTGATGCCCTCGAGGCGCTCCATCATTTCCTGGTTCGGGATGGCCCGGCCGTAGAGCATCATCTGGCGGGCGATCTGTCCGGCGCGCGCGGCAGGGCTTTCCTGCCCCATCAGGAGTTGGGCGCGGATCTGGGCGCGGGCGCGCTCGATTTCCTGCTGTTCGATCGTGTGGGAGGACTTGCGCAGTTCGTCGACGATGACCGGCAGCAGTTCCGGGAGGTTCTCGCCGCCGGTCGCGGCGTGAATGCCGAAGATCCCGGTGTCGGAAAAGCCCCAGTGAAACGCATAGACCGAGTAGCACAGCCCACGAAACTCGCGCACTTCCTGAAAGAGGCGCGACGACATGCCGCCGCCCAGGATATTGGCAAGGATCTGCGAACAGTAGAAGTCGCGGGCGTGATAGGCGCGGCCCTCGAAGCCGAGCAGAATCTGCGCATCCATCAGGTCGCGCGTCTCCCGCACGCTGCCGCCGATGTAGCGGGCGCGCTCGATGACGGGGGCGACCGTCGGCGCGGTCGGAAGACTTGCGAAGCGCTCTTCGACCTGCTTGACGAAGCTGTCGTGATCGACGGCGCCGGCGGCGACCACGAACATCCGATCGGTGGTGTAGTTGCGCGTCAGATATCCGCGGATCTCTTCCGGCGAGAAGGCGACCACCGTCTGCGGCGTGCCGAGGATCGGGCGTCCGAGCGTCTGGTCGCGATAGGCAACCTCGGAAAACTTGTCGAAGACGACGTCGTCGGGGGTGTCGTTGGCGGCGTTGATCTCCTGCAGAATGACCTGTTTTTCCCGCTGCAGCTCTTCTTCCTCGAAGGCGCTCTCGGTCAGGATGTCGGCAAGGATATCGACCGCCAGCGGTACATGATCCTTGAGAACGCGGGCGTAGTAGGAGGTCGTCTCCGTCGAGGTGGCGGCGTTGACTTCGCCGCCGACGTTTTCGATCTCCTCGGCGATCTGGCGCGCCGTGCGCCGCGCCGTGCCCTTGAATGCCATATGTTCCAAGAGGTGGGCGATGCCGTGTTCGGCTTCGGTCTCATTGCGCGAACCGGACTTGATCCAGACTCCGAGCGCCACGCTTTCCAGATGCGGCATCGTCTCGGTCACTACCGTCAGCCCGGATTTCAGCCGGGTGCACTCAACTGTCATCTTGCGTCTTTCTGCGTTTATCGCGACTTGACCCGGGTATGGGAGCCGATGAAGGTCTTGAGGTCCTTGAGCTCTGGATCGAGGATTTCGAAACGCTCCTCCTTGGTCATTATTTCAGCAAGCCACGTTGGAAGCGCCGGGTCAATACCGCTCGCGGATTTTACCGCGGCGGGGAATTTTGCCGGGTGAGCGGTCGCAAGCGTCACCATCGGGGTGGCCGGCCGTTCGTTCTTTCCGGCGACAAAGACACCGATCGCGGTGTGCGGATCGAGCAGATAGCCGGTCTGCGCAAGCGTTTCGCGAATGGTCTGGGCGACCTGTTTTTCGCTGGCGCGGCCGGCGCGGAACTCCCGCTTGATCACCTTCAGCGTGTCGGCTTCGACGTCGAAGCCGTTGGATTGCTTTAGGTTCGCCATGGCGGCCTTAACCTTCGTGGCGTCGCGGCCGCCCGCCTCGAACAGCAGTCGCTCGAAGTTGGAGGAGATCTGGATGTCCATCGACGGCGAGGTCGTCGCTTTGACGGCGCGCATCTCGTAGCGGCCGGTTTTCAGCGTGCGCGCAAGTATATCGTTCTCGTTGGTCGCGATGACGAGGCGGTCGATCGGCAGACCCATGCGCTTGGCCGCATACCCGGCGAAGATGTCTCCGAAGTTGCCGGTCGGCACGGTGAAGGAGACCTTGCGGTCCGGGCTGCCGAGTGCCAGCGCCGTCGTGAAGTAGTAGACCACCTGCGCCATGATGCGGGCCCAGTTGATCGAGTTGACGCCGGAGAGCTTTATCCCGTCGCGGAACGCCGCGTCGTTGAACATCGCCTTTACGAGGTTCTGGCAGTCGTCGAAATTGCCCTTGATCGCCATCGCGTGCACGTTG
Source organism: Rhizobium sp. RAF56 (assembly GCF_052113965.1). Lineage (NCBI taxonomy): Bacteria > Pseudomonadati > Pseudomonadota > Alphaproteobacteria > Hyphomicrobiales > Rhizobiaceae > Rhizobium > Rhizobium sp. RAF56. Next base: position 35,944 of record NZ_JBFRDU010000028.1, on the reverse strand, counting down.
GACGCGGTCGAGGTCGTCATCTGCCGCTGCTGTACGGGCGAGACCTTGCCGTGCGGGAAGAGGATGAAGATGTCGGTGCGCTCGCGGCCGGCAAAGGCGTCGATCGCAGCCCCGCCGGTGTCGCCCGACGTCGCGCCGACGATGGTGGCGCGTTCGCCGCGCGTCGTGAGCGCATAGTCCATCAGCCGCGCCAGAAGCTGCATGGCGACGTCCTTGAAGGCGAGCGTGGTGCCGTGGAACAGTTCCATCACGAAGCTGTTCGGTCCGGTCTGCACGAGCGGTGCGACCGCCGGATGGCGGAAGGTGCCATAGGCTTCGTCGATCATGGCGCGGAAGGTGTCGGCCGGAATTTCACCGTTGATGAAGGGCGAAAGAACCGTGAAGGCGACGTCCTGGTAGCTCTTGCCACGAAGGGCGCGGATTTCTTTCCTGGAAAATTGCGGCCATTCCCGCGGAACGTAGAGGCCTCCATCGCGTGCCAGACCTGCGAGAAGCGCGTCGCAGAAGCCAAGGGCGGGGGCGTCGCCCCGCGTTGAAATGTAGTCCACGGATTTTACCTCGGTTTGTATTTGGGTTTTTTAAAGCTTTTGCGCCTGCGCAAGATTAGGGGAAATTCACAACGCCGATGCGCCTCTTTGCGTCAATTCGGCGCGCTGTTCTTCGCAGCCGCACCACTTGCTCGACCGGGACAGGGGAGCGGGACGGTTTCCGCCAATTTATCAACGTTGAAAAGTGATACAAACGCGGCCTACCCAATCGATTTTTGATTGCGTCGCTGATATAGACCATCGCCAACTTTCATGAAAGGTCCGCGCGCACCAGCCGGGCCGATAAAGCGAACGTGAGTGCGAGGGGAAAATCATCGTGTTTGGCAGTGTTACACGTCGTCTGATCTCGGTATCGCTTTTGGCGGCATTGGCCGGTTGCTCCTCGCTCGGTCTGGGCGGTGACAAGCAATCGGGCGTCGTCGATCCACAGGTGTCGGCTGCATCGTCGCCGGCCGCTACGCCGGTTGCCGCTTCGGGCGGCTATGTGGCCGGCAAATGCCCGCAGGTGGTAATCCGCGACGACGGCGCGGTGTTGCGCACCTACGCGAAGGGCGCAAAGGACGATCCGCAGAAGCTGGTCTATCAGGCCTCGCTCGCGCAAGGGACCCGGCAGTGCCGGAGCGACGGCACCAATCTCGGCATCACCGTCGTGGCTCAGGGTCGCCTCGTTGCCGGCCCCATGGGTGGTCCGGGCAAGCTGACGCTGCCGATCCGGGTCACGGTGATGGATGGAAACAACACGCTCTACAGCGATGTGACCAATTTCGTCGCCGAAATCCCACCGGGCGAGACGACGACGCAATTCCTCTTCACCAACGACAAGGTTTCCGTACCAGGCGGTTCGGGTGGCTATACCAGCGTCTATGTCGGCTTCGACCAGGGCCCGGCAAAGGGCGGCAAGGCAACCAAGAAGAAATAACAGATCCGGGTGCCGAGACGACGAAACCCCACCATTCTGATATTTCCGATGGGCTTGCTCTGTCCAGCTGAGTATTGCGGCGGGGGATGCGTGCCGGTATGAGAATTGGCGCCGTCGTCAATCCGGTTTCCGGGCGCAAGGCCGGGCGGAGCCTCTGGCCGGAGATAGCCGCGGCACTTGGCGCCGAGGGCGCCGAACTCGATATCCGCGAGACCGGAGGGGACGGCGACGCGGCGCGGCTGGGACAGGCCCTCAGCGAGGACGGTTCCGATCTGGTGATCGCCGTTGGCGGCGACGGCACGATCGGCGAGGTAGCCTCAGGCATTCTCAGATCCGATCGGCCGGGTGTTGCCTTTTCCTTCGTGCCCGCCGGCACTGGTTCCGATTTTGCCCGGAATTTCGCGCTTCCGACCGACCCTCGCGCCTATGCCGCGCGGCTCCTGTCGGCAACTGCGACACCTGTCGATGCCGGGGTGATGACCTGCGAAGGGGAGGACGGGCGCGCGCTCAGCCGCCATTTCATCAATATTGCGAGCTTTGGCGTGTCAGGCCCGATCGTGCGCGCGGTCAACAACGGACGCCGCGGCCGCGGGCTGCCCGGCACGCCGGTGTTCTTCCTGCACTCCGTTTCGCAGCTCCTGCGCTATCGCCCGCGATGCGTGGGACTGAGACTTGATGGGATCGATCTCTTCCAGGGGCCGATCACCGCGGTCGCGGTGTCGAACGGACGATGGTTCGGTGCCGGCATGCATGTCGCACCGGCCGCAAGCCTGTCGGACGGCCTTTTCGATGTAGTCGTCATTCGCGGGGCGCCGACCGTTTCGATCCTGAAGGTGATGAACAGCATCTATACCGGCGCGCACATCGATCATCCGCTGGTCAGTGTCCACCGCGCCTCCCGCGTCGAGGTCTGGCCGACACGCGCCGACCGCTCCATGGCAGCCCTGATCGAGAGCGACGGCGAGGCGCCGGGCCGCGTGCCGGCACGGTTCGACGTTCTGCCGGGAGCAATCAATTTGAGGATATGAGGGTGAGCGAGTAGCGAATAGGGTTTGCGATGCTGGCCGCAGCTCGCTATCCGCTGCGGCCAGTGATCTGCGCCCCGGCCCTAGGGGGTGACCGTCAACGTCGCTTTCATGCCCGCCTCAAAGTGGCCTTTGAGGTTGCAGAAAATCAGGTAGGTCCCCGGCTTCAAGTCGACTTTCAGTTCGCCTCCCTTGCCTGGCTTCAGCTCTTCGACTTCCCCCAGGCTGTTGAGTTGCTTTTCGTCAAGCCGATGTTTCGACTTGATCAGCGGGAGCTTTTGATCGGGCGACTTCAGTCTCACGACGACCATTTCATGCTCTTCCGTTACGGCGGCGTTGTGAACCATGAAGGTGACCGGCCCTGCGGACACGCTTGCAGGATCCATCTTGAGCGACATGGCGCCTCCGGCTTCACCGCTTTCAATGACCTTGATCACAGTGGCGGCCCAGGCGGGGGAGGCAAGGAGACCCACGACCGTTGCCGCAACCCCGATTATTCCAATGCTTGAAAATCTAACCATAAATGAACCCCTCTCAACGACGGAAATCCCGTCACGGGTTCATTCTGTATATAAACTTGACTAAAAACTGAAGCTATTAAGTAACGCACCCACCCAACCGAAGTGTCGCCCGGATTGGGAGCCTTGTCGCCATCGTCGGCAGTCATCCGGCTGCCTACAAAACGCCGTCCCAGGCAGCCAGCGCTTCGACGACGCCAGGCAGATCGGCCATGCGCGAGATGACCGTTTCGGCCCCGGCGTCGGTCAGGCGGTCGGCATGGGAGGGATAGGTGTGCGACGCGCCGGTGAAGCCGATGACGCGCATGCCGGCGGTGCGGGCGGCGTGGACGCCGTGGACGGAATCCTCGACGACGACCACCTGCGAGGGATGCATGTCGAACTGCGCGGCGCCGTGCAGGAAGATGTCCGGCTTCGGCTTGGAGCGATCCGGTCCCAGATCCTTTGCCGAATAGATATGCGGGGCAAACAGCGACTTCAGGCCGACCTTTGTCAGCATCATATCGAGGCGCGGCGAGCTGGAGTTCGAGCAGATGCAGCGCGGCAGCGAAATGCGCGCCAGCGCCTGCGGTATGCCCGGTATCACCTTTACGTCGCGCTCGAGGCGAAGGTCGAGCAGCTTCTCGGACTTGTCGAGCAGGCTTGCGGAGAGCGGAATGCTGGCCTCGCGTTCGATCTCGAAGAGGATGTTCTGCCAGGTCATGCCGGCAAATCGCTCGCCCATCTCCTCGGCGCTGATCGGATAGCCAGCCTCCGTCAGCAGTCCGGATTCGACTTCCGCCGCGATGATTTCGGAATCGACCAGTACGCCGTCGCAGTCGAATATGATGAGGTCGAAGCCGCTGTTCATGATGCACGTATCCATTGGGAAGATGGACCGGCTTTACACGATGGCGGCCTCAAGCTCAACCGACGGACGGGCATGGCTGTGCTGCTTCGAGCGAAAGGCTTTCTGCGCTCGACAAGCCAACGGCGCCTCTTTAAGGATCGCGCATGGCCAGGGAAAAAGACGACACGATCGCAAGCCGCATCAGCCGGGTGCTTGCCGAGCGCATCATCCGCGGTGAGATTGCCCCCGACACCCGCCTTCGGCAGGATCACATTGCCGAGGAATTTGGCGCGAGCCACGTGCCTGTGCGCGAGGCTTTTCGCTTGCTGGAGGCGCAGGGGCTGGCGATGAGCCAGCCGCGCCGCGGCGTCAGGGTCGCCTCCTTCGATCTCGCGCAGGTCCGCGAAGTGGCGGAGATGCGTGCAGCGCTTGAAGGTCTGGCGCTGAAACATGCCGCGCAGCATCTCACGCCGGCGATCCTTGCCGACGCCGAGGAAGCGACGCGACAAGGCGATGCCGCCGCCGACGTCCATGCCTGGGAGGAGGCCAATCGTCGCTTTCATCGGTTGATCCTTGCTCCCTGCCGGATGACGCGGCTGCTCGCCGCGATCGACGACCTTCATGCGGTCAGCGCCCGCTTTCTCTTTTCCGCCTGGCAGTCGGGCTGGGAAAGACGCACCGACCACGATCATCGCGCCATTCTCGCCGCCCTTCGCCACGGGCGAGCCGAGGAGGCCGCCTCAATCCTGCAGAAGCACGTGCAATGGATCGGCAAGACGCCGGTGCGCACCCCGGCAGGCGCGACACGCGATGTGTTTGTGATCGTCGGATAGCGCTTTTCAGAATTATAGATAATCGATGCGCCCGATTGCCTCGGACGCGGTCAGTACCATGCATCCGGCATGTTGTTCTTGCGTTGTCCGATGAAATCCAACAGCGCCTCGTCGATTGCCTCGTCGAGCGGAGGGGCTGCATATTCGGCCAGCGTCTTTTTCCAAAGCCGGTTTGCACGGGTGGCAATATCGGTCGAGCCTTCTTCGGACCACTTTTCGAAAGGCTCGTTGTCGGATAGCGCCGAATCCCAAAAAGCCGTCTGATAGTTGCGCATCGTGTGATCGCAGCCGAGGAAATGGCTGCCGGGGCCTACTTCCTGAAAAGCGTCCATGGCGAGCGTATTGTCGTCGACGACCACGCCTGCCAGATAGGAATGCAATGCGCCGCAGAAATCGGTGTCCATGACAAACTTTTCATAGGACATGGCGAGCAGCCCGTCGACGAAGCCTGCCGAATGCAGGATGAAGTTGGCGCCGCAATGCACCGCCGATAGCATGGACATCACCCCTTCCTGCATGGCCTGCGCGTCCGGCAGCTTGGAATTGGAGAAGTTGCCGGCGCAGCGCAGCGGCAGTTTCAGCCGGCGGGCAAGCTGCCCGATGACCATGCTGCCGATCGCCGGCTCCGGCGTCCCGAAGGTCGGAGAGCCCGAGCGTAGCGACATCGACGAGAGGAAATTGCCGAAGATGACAGGCGCACCCTTGCGCTCGAGCTGCGTCAGCGCGCAGCCGGCGAGCGTCTCGGCATAGGATTGCGCGATGGCGCCGGCGTTGGTGACCGGTCCCATGGCGCCGCCGAGAATGAAGGGCACGATGACCGCCGCTTGGTTGGCCCGCGCATAGGCGCGCAGGGATTTCGTCATCGTCCCGTCCCAGACGAGCGGCGAATTGACGTTGACGTTGCCAAGGATGACGCAATTTTGGTCGACGAAATCCCGCCCGAAAACGATGCGCGCCATCTCGATCGAATCTTCGGCGCGCTCCTCGGCGGTGATCGAGCCCATGAATGGGCGGTCCGAATATTTGATATGGCTGTAGACCATGTCCAGATGGCGCTTGTTGACCGGCACGTCCACAGGTTCGCAGATCGTGCCGCCGGAATGGTGCAGCCAGGGGCTCGACTGGGCGAGCTTGATGAAATTGCGAAAATCGTCGAGCGTCCCGTAGCGGCGGCCCTTGTCCAGATCCATGACGAAGGGCGAGCCGTAGGCCGGGGAGAAGACGACGTTCCTGCCGCCGATCTCGACGTTGTTCAACGGATTGCGCGCATGCTGCGTGAACTGCGCCGGCGCCGAGGCAACGATCTCGTTCAGCATGCCTGGTTCGAAGGTGACGCGCAGGCCATTCACTTTCGCGCCGGCGCGTTTCCAGTGATCGATCGCCACGTCGTCGTCGCGAAACTCGATCCCGATCTCCGCAAGAATGCGATCCGCCGTGCGCTCGATCCTTTGCAGGTTCTCTTCACTGAGGATGTCGTAGGTCGGGATGTTGCGGGCGATGTAGGGGACACCATGCGGCTTTTCGGTTCCCGAGTGGCGCTGGGCCCTCAGCCCCCGTACGCGACGCTTCGGTTCGGTCTCTTCGGTAGCCGTCATCGTCGCCTCCCACTTTTAAGGTTCCACCGCAAACCATCCGTGCCGGAATGTCAAGGAAGGCCGCGCCCCGCCTCTAAGAAGGAGGCCTCTTGCTGTTCGGGCGAGGAAGGCTTGCGTCCGCGCAAAGCTTCATTATAAAAAATAGATGGGAATCGAAAATTATCTATAATTTTGAAAAGGAGAGTTTATGTCCCTGCCACTTCATCATGACGCCGCCGCTTTCGACCCGTTTCGCCTCGGCAGCCGCTCGCTGCCTGTCCAGGCAGCTTTCGTGCTTGCCGGCACGCTGATACTGGCGCTCGCCTCACGGATCTCCGTGCCGATGGTGCCCGTGCCGATCACCATGCAGACCTTTGCGGTGACGATGATCGGCGCGCTCTATGGCTGGCGTCTCGGCGCACTCACGGTCGTTGCCTGGCTCGGGGAAGCCATGGTCGGCCTTCCGGTCCTCGCCGGCGGGGCAGGCGGGCTTGCGCCTTTCGCCGGTCCGACGGCGGGCTATCTCGTTTCCTTCCCGATCATCGCCGCGCTCACCGGCTGGCTCGCCGAGCGCGGCTGGACCGGCGACCGTGTCATCCGCAGTTTTCTCGCGCATTTCTCCGCCAATATGCTTTGCCTTGCGATCGGCGGAGGGTGGCTCGCCATGCTGATTGGCGCCGAGAAGGGCTGGTTGTTCGGCGTCGCACCGTTCATTCTGGGCGGATTCCTGAAGTCGGCGCTCGCCGCCGCCGTCCTCAAGGGCATCCGCATCTATGGCGGCAAGGCCCGGCTGACCTAATGATCAGGCTTCGCGGCCATCATCTGCTGTGCATGCTGACGTTTGTCGGGGAGGGCTACAATCCAGCCTTCACCGACAACTATCGGCAGATCGCCAAGCGTCTCTCGGCGGGCGAGGGCATCCTCGTCGTCGCCGGCCCTGATGATATTTGCGCGCCGCTGCTTGAAGGCGAAAGCCCGCATTGCCTCGGCGCCGGCGCCGAGGCACGCGACATCGCGGCGTCCGGCGCCATAGGCCGAATACTCGGCCATGAGATCGCGCCGGGCGTAACGGTGAGCCCGGATGCCGGGTTGCTCGCGACGCTGCGTCAAAAATTTGCTTCCGGCGAAGTCCGGGAGGCCTGTCGCGGCTGCGAATGGGAGAACCTCTGCAGCCGCATTGCCGACGGCGGATATGACGGAATTCTCGTCGATCCGGCTCAGGTCAAAGCGGAAAAAGCGTCAGAAACTGACGCTCGCCCTCGCTCGTGAACAGGATTGAGCGTCCCGTGCCGGGGCGCCGCGCCCAGCCCTTGTCCAGGAAATTTGACAGAAGCGCCTTGCCGAGACTGCCGGCGAGATGCGCCCGTCGTTCGCTCCAGTCGAGGCAGGAGCGGCAAAGCGGCCGGCGCAGGCCCTTCAGCGCAGTCACGTCGATGCCCATCGACGTCAGCCGGGTTTCGCCGGTCTCGGTCAGGTTCAATCCCTCGCCGATGGCCGCGATCGAGCCCGACGCGATCAGGCTGTCGAGCATGCGCACGCCATAGTCGCCGGCGAGATGGTCGTAGCAGATACGAGCCTTGCGCAGCGCCGGTTCCTTCGGGCCAGGCCTGTGCCGCAGATGGCCGCGGCTTGCGGCAAAGCCCATGATGCTTTCCAGCAGTTTGCCCACCGCCTCGTCGGCGAGAGCGAAGTAGCGGTGGCGGCCCTGCTTGTGTTGCGCGAGTAGCCCGCCCGCCTCCATTCGCGACAGATGCGTGCTCGCGGTCTGGGGCGTGATGCCCCCGGCTTCGGCAAGCTCGGTCGCGGTCAGCGCGCGACCGCCCATCAGCGCGGCCAGCATGTTGGCGCGGGCGGGATCGCCAATCAGCGCGCCGATCTGCGCTATGTCCGGTCCTTCCTTCATACTTCGATCGTAGCCGAAGCATCGTTGCAGGGCAATGTGCGAAAAGAGGGCTGTCCCGCAAGCAAAGGAGAGTTCACATGATCACCTGCTTCATCCGCTACGAGATCGATCCGTTCAGGAAAGATGCTTTCGCCGAATATGCGCGCGCCTGGGGTGAGGCGATCCCGCGCTGCGGCGCCGATCTGATCGGCTATTTCGGCCCGCACGAGGGATCGGCGACGACTGCCTACGGAGTTTACAATATCGAGAGCCTGGCGGCCTACGAAGAATACCGCGAAAGGCTGCTGGCCGATCCGCTCGGCAAGCGGAACTACGAGTTCGCTCGGCGCGAACGGTTTATACTCAGCGAGAACCGCATCTTTCTCAAATGCGTGTCCGAACCCCATGCCGCAAAGGTGACGCCATGATCGCGGTAATTTTCGAAGTCATTCCGGCCGAAGGCGAGCGGGAGCGCTACCTCGGTCTTGCCGCTGACCTGCGGCCCGAGCTGGAGACCATCGACGGCTTTGTCTCGATCGAGCGCTTTGAAAGCCTGACATCTCCGGGAAAGCTCCTGTCGCTCTCCTTCTGGCGTGACGAGGAGGCGGTCAGGCTCTGGCGCAACCTTCCTTCGCATCGCGCAGCGCAACGGGCAGGCCGCGACCACGTCTTCGCCGGCTATCGCCTGCGGATAGCGTCTGTGCTGCGCGACTATGGCATGGACGATCGGGTAGAAGCGCCGGCGGACAGCCGGGCATATCATCCGGCGCCAACTTGAAGTCAAAGTCGAGGCTTGGCCGGGATCGCCCCCAGCGGCGGCTGCCGATCCACAAGCAACGCTAGGCGATTGCCGTCGCCGACCCCACCTGCTTGCGCAGGATGAATTTCTGGATCTTGCCCGTGGACGTCTTCGGAATGATGCCGAAAACGACGGTTTTCGGCACCTTGAAGCCCGGCAGATGCGCGCGGCAGAAGGCGATGATGTCGGCGTCCGTCGCCGATGCCTGGTCGCGCAGCTCGATGAAGGCACAGGGCACTTCTCCCCACTTGGGGTCCGGCTTCGCGACGACCGCCGCCAAGAGCACGGCGGGATGCGTGTAGAGTACGTCCTCCACCTCGATCGAAGAGACGTTCTCGCCGCCGGAAATGATGATGTCCTTCGACCGGTCCTTAATGATCACGTAGCCATGTTCGTCGAGAACGCCGAGGTCGCCGGTATGGAACCAGCCACCGGCAAAGGCCTCGCGCGTGGCCGCCTCGTTCTTGAGGTAACCCTTCATGACGATGTTGCCGCGGAACATGACTTCGCCGACCGTCTCTCCGTCGCGCGGCACGGGTTGCATGGTCTCCGGGTCGAGGACGGTGACTGCCTCCTGCAGCAGATAGGAAACGCCCTGGCGACGTTTGAGCTGCGCGCGCTCGTGACAGGGCAGGTCGTTCCAGCCCGGCTGTTCCGCGCACAGTGCCGCGGGACCGTAAACTTCGGTCAGGCCATAGACGTGGGTGAGGCGGATGCCGATGCGCTCGGCGGCCTCCAGCACGGCGACCGGCGGTGCCGCGCCGGCGACCAGCCCGACGACCGGGTGGACGGCGTCGCCCTGCGGTGCCTCGGGCGCGTTGATCAGCGCATTGTATACGATCGGCGCGCCGCACATATGGGTGACGCCCTGGGATTCGATCAGTTCGAACACCTTGGCCGGGACGACCTTGCGCAGGCAGACGTTGATGCCGGCCATCGCCGCGATGGCCCAGGGAAAGCACCAGCCGTTGCAATGAAACATCGGCAACGTCCAAAGATAGACGGGATGCAGGCCGAGGCCGCCGGCGAAGATATTGCTGATGGCGTTGAGATAGGCGCCGCGATGATGCGTTACCACGCCCTTTGGATTGCCTGTGGTCCCCGAGGTATAGCTGAGCGCGATGGCATCCCATTCGTCGGCGGGCAAGCGCCAGGAAAAATCGGGATCGCCCGCGGCGAGCGCATCCTCATATTCGATCTCGCCGATCGCCGTTTGCGGGCCGAAGGCCTGGTCCGCGACGTCGATGACGAAAGGCCTCGGCCCCTTGATCAGCGTCAGCGCCTCGGCGATCACGGGTGCGAATTCGGGATCGACCAGCAGCACCCTGGCGCCGCCGTGATCCAGCATGAAGGCGAGTGCGGCCGCATCCAGCCTGATGTTGAGATTGTTGAGCACCGCGCCGGTCATGGGCACCGCGAAGTGGCATTCGAACATGGCCGGGATGTTCGGCAGCATCGTCGCGACGGTATCGCCGCGTTCTATCCCCTGTTGCTCGAGGAATGACGCCAGCCGCAGGCAGCGCTCATAGGTCTGCGCCCATGTAAACGTCCGCTCCTCGTAGACGATGCTGACAAGCGTCGGATAGACGCTGGCACTGCGCGCGAGAAAACTTAAAGGTGACAGGGAGACGTAGTTTGCCGCCGTCTTGTCCAGTCCGATTTCGTATGCTGCCTGGCTCATGCTCTCCTCCCTCAATGCGCGCACCGTCCATCTCCTCGGCCACAACGACATTTTCGCCAGCCTAACAGCGCCAGGGGGCGCTGTCGCCGGGAGAGTTCGTGAAGCGCCCAAGCCTTTCGTCTGAAGGCGGTTGGCTGCCTTGGCGCGTCCGCGCGAGCGGAAAACGCCGCGACGAAATCGAAAGCTGGAATTCATTCGGCGCGTGTCCGCCCTGCGAATAATTCCCGAAATCGCTGCGCGCTTCAGGCTTTAGTAACCAAGTTAGGTAACCATACCGGTCAGTTAACGTAATGCGTACGTGTTCAGAGCGAGTATCAAATGGCGTCAGTTTTCCCGCTTGCCGAGCTTAAGGCATCCCAAAAGCCGGCCTCCTGGATCGACACGATCATCAAGGGCGATTGCGTTGCAGCGCTGGAGGCGCTTCCCAATCAGTCCGTCGACGTCATTTTCGCCGATCCGCCCTACAATCTTCAGCTCGGCGGCGCTCTGCACCGCCCGGACCAGTCGTTGGTCGATGCCGTCGATGACGAATGGGACCAGTTCGCCTCGTTCGAGGCCTATGACTCCTTTACCCGCGCATGGCTGCTTGCCTGCCGGCGCGTTTTGAAGCCGACCGGAACGATCTGGGTCATCGGCTCCTATCACAACATCTTCCGCGTCGGCGCCACGCTCCAGGACCTCAACTTCTGGATCCTCAACGATATCGTCTGGCGCAAGACCAATCCGATGCCCAATTTCAAGGGGCGCCGGTTCCAGAACGCACACGAGACGATGATCTGGGCAAGCCCGAACGCCAAGGCCAAGGGCTATACCTTCAATTACGATGCGCTGAAGGCCTCCAACGACGACGTCCAGATGCGCTCCGACTGGCTGTTCCCGATCTGCAGCGGCGGCGAGCGCCTGAAGGGCGAGGATGGCAAGAAGGCGCATCCGACGCAGAAGCCCGAGGCGCTGCTTGCCCGCGTCATCATGGCGTCCACCAAGCCCGGCGACGTCGTGCTCGATCCCTTCTTCGGCTCAGGCACGACAGGGGCCGTCGCCAAGCGTCTCGGCCGTCATTTCGTCGGCATCGAGCGCGAACAGGAATATATCGACGCGGCCACCGCCCGAATCGCCGCGGTCGAACCGCTCGGTAAGGCGGAACTGACTGTCATGACCGGCAAGAAGGCGGAGGTTCGGGTCGCGTTCAACGCGCTGATCGAGAGCGGCCTCGTCAAGCCCGGCCAGGTCCTGACCGACCATAAGCGCCGCCACAGCGCGATCGTTCGAGCCGACGGCACGGTCGCTTCCGGCGGCGATGCCGGCTCCATTCATCGCCTTGGAGCGAAAGTCCAGGGCCTTGATGCATGCAACGGATGGACCTTCTGGCATTTCGACGACGGGCAGACCCTGCGCCCGATCGACGATCTCAGGGCCATCATCCGCAGCGATCTGGCAAAGGCTGAATAGAACGGCCTTGCCGGACATGGGTCTGCCTTCTTCCGATTTGTACCTCCAGTTCAGGAAGAAGGTAACGGCGCCCGGGACGATGTTCCGGGCGCCATTCATGACTCGAGCAGTTCCAGGAAAAGTGTGAAACGGTTTTCCGTCCGGAACAAAAAGAGAGAGCGGATCTGCGATTCAAAGAAAAGCAGATCTGCTGTAGGACAAAACCTTAATGTATCTCGCCGTCATCGTGCTTCTCATGTTCATCCTGCCGATCGGATCGGTGGTGGTGGAGGCGGGGCGCTCGGCTGCCGCGCCCGAACTCATCTTCCTCATCGGCAAGTGGTTCGTCTTCTGGGCGGTCGGCATACGGCTGCTGCTGGCGGGCATCCGGCAGATTGCCAAGCCGGCTTTTACTGCCGAGGCGATCTTCAAGATCACCGATCGCAAGGCGCTGCCGCTCGTCCAGGAAATCGGTTTCGGCAACCTCGCCATCGCGACGATCGCCATCGTTTCCATCTTCAGCCATGATTGGATTGCGCCGGCGGCGACCGCCGGGCAGATCTTCTATGGGCTTGCCGGACTGAAGCACGCCGTCACACCGGATCGAGGCCGAATGCAGACTGTCGCGATGATCTCCGACCTCTGGATCTTCGTCGTGCTTGCCGTCTATCTGACCGCAACCTCCGTGTGAAATCAGGCGCCGGGTCCTCAGCCTCGGCGTCGGGCGGCTATCTCATGAAAAACATGAGGAGAAGAATGATCGGGATTGGAACGCCGATAAGCCAAAGCAATAAACCACGGCCCATAACACACCTCCTGTCAGCCACGCCGACATTGGATTGATCACCACAGCCGCGAATGCGACCGCTGCTTCAAAACCTGCGGTGCGCGGATTTGTTCCCGATCTTAGAACGGCTGATAGTCCGTGACGTCGACGCTCACCACCTGGCCATCGCCGTCGAACGTGATCGTTTCTTCCCCCTCGCGGACGAGGGGATTGCCGGTGCCGCTGTGCGTCGCCCGGACCGACCAGACGGCGCGCGCCGAGAGCGGCGTCAGCGCTTCGATGCTTTTGGTGATCGACGTCTGGTCGGGGTAGGCGGCGAAGTAACCGCGAATGGCCGCCATCACTTCGTCGCGCCCGGAAAGGCTGCCGACACCGTTCGAGCTATAGGTGACGTCATCGGCATAGAATGCCTCGATCGCCGCAAAATCGATGGCATCGATGGCGGCGAAGTAGAGACGGCAGCGCTCGACCGGATCGAAACCCATGCGCTCAGACCCTGACGCCGCGGGCGACGAGATCCTCGCGCAGCTTGCCGGCACCGGTGAAATGCACCGCTTGCCAGCCGGCGGCTTTGGCACCTTCGACGTTAGGGACGGAATCGTCGATGAAGATGGTCGCCGCCGGATCGAGATCGAAGCTCCTGGCATGCGTTTCGTAGATCGCCACGTCCGGCTTGATCAGCTTGACGTCGCCGGAGACCGTCACGCCACGTGGCTTCGTCAGGAAGGGGAATATCGCCTGCGCCTCGCGGAACGTGTCGGAGGCGAAGTTGGTGAGCATGGTGACGTCGTGGCCGTCGGTCATCAGCCCTTCCATGATCGCGACCGTATCTTCGTAGGCGTGCGGCACCATCTCCCGCCAGTATTTGCGGAATGCACGGATTTCTTCGGCGTGATCGGGGTGATCGGCGATCAGCAGCGCTTCGGCCTCGTCCCAGCCGCGGCCGCGATCCTGCTCGATATTCCAGTCCTGGGTGCAGACATTGGCGAAGAACCAGGCGCGCTTTTCCTCGTCGGGAATGACGTGGCTGAAGGGGATATTGGGATCGTAGTGAATGAGCACCTTGCCGATATCGAATACAATATGCCGGATTTCCGTCGTCATTGATGATCCTTGGTCTTATTGAACGCGCGAGGAATAGCCTGTGCGATCGCTTTTTTCATGACAGTTGGCAAGGCTTGGCGCTCAAGATTTGTAACCGCTTCCCACCATCCGTCATCGCCGCCGGCCGCGCCCGAGCGAACCTGCGCGCGCCAGATGGAGAGCCTGAGTTCGAAATGGGTGAAGACGTGCGTGATGCTGCCGCAGGGTTCCCAGTCGGCCACAAATGGAGCGGCGGCGGCTCCTGTCTCGCCGTCGCAACGCGCGGTCCAGCCGGTGGTCGGCACTTCGGTCATGCCGCCGAGAAGCCCGCTATCGACCCGCCGGCGCAGAAGGATCTCGCCATCGGCATTCACCGCCACGAAAGCCGCGCCCTGCCGCAGAGGTCGTTCCTTTTTCGCGGCCTTGACGGGAAAGCGCTCGGGATCGTCGGCAACGAGTGCCTGGCAAAGCTCGCGGAGGGGACAGAGCGCACAGGCCGGACGCTTCGGCGTGCAGATCGTCGCGCCGAGGTCCATCATTCCTTGCGCGAAGTCGCCGGGCCTATCGGCGGGGGTGAGTTCGGCGACCTTCTGCCGGATCAGCGCTTTTGCAGCCGGCAACGGCGTCGAGATCGCGTAGAGCCGGGAAACGACGCGTTCGACATTGCCATCCATGACGGCAGCCTGTCGGTTGAAGGCAATGGCGGCAACAGCCGCCGCGGTGTAATCGCCGATGCCGGGGAGCGCCCTCAGCCCGTCCTCCGTGTCGGGGAAGCGTCCCCCATGGTCGCGCACCACCGCTTCGGCGCACTTCTTCAGGTTGCGCGCCCGCGCGTAATAGCCGAGCCCTGCCCAGGCCGCCATAACTTCATCACTCGGCGCCTCGGCAAGCGCCAGAACCGTCGGCCAGCGCTCGATAAACCTAGCAAAATAGGATTTGACCGCCGGCACGGTCGTTTGCTGCAGCATCACTTCCGAGAGCCAGACGTGATAGGGGTCGGCGCGGTCTCCGCGCGCGGCCATGGGAGGCGACACGCGCCAGGGTAGATCGCGGTGATCGCGGTCGTACCATGACAGCAATATCAGGGATAAGTCTGTTTTCGTCGGCAAGATAGGTGAGGCGTCCCGTGCAATTCGGATGGGGTCGTTCGGCATAAGTCCACTTCAGCCTTTTTCGTCAACGAAAGATTTTGAGGAAGAGGATCGGCGCGAGCTTATCAGTCAGTTCGGCATCGATTACAGGCATTTTTACACCGGCTTCCTCTCAGCCCGGGCGGCTTGACGAGTATTATCTTTTGGCACGACATATATGATAGCGTCTTCCGATAGACGGCGATGTTCATCGCCGCCGCTATGCAGTGTCGAGGGGCAATCCCCTCCGTTCAAAAGAGAGAGTGCCTTGACTGCTGAAACCGGCCGGCAAACGACCAGGCGCAGCCCCAAGCAGATCGCGGAACTGGCAAACGGCATCGTCGATCCGGTGCTTGCCCGTCGCGCCGGGATCAACACGGCCTTGCTCGGTTCATGGGACGAGATCGTCGGCGAGGACTTCGCGGAATGCACGCGCCCGGAAAAGATCGCGTGGGCGAGGCGCGGCGGCAGCCACGAAGGCGGCAACTATCAGCCCGGCGTGCTGACGATTGCCTGCGAGGGCGCGCGGGCGCTCTTCCTGACGCATGCGCAGGGCGAACTCATCCAGCGCATCAACGGTTTTTTCGGCTTCCCCGCCGTCAATCAGATCCGCATCGTCCAGAAGCCGGTGTCTCTTGCCGTCAAGCGATCGCGCAAGCCGGTGCCGCTCAAGGGCGAGGCGGCGCGTAAGCTCGATGCCATGATGGAGGGTATCGAGGAAGGGCGCCTGCACGACGCGGTCAAGCGGCTGGGCACGGCGATGTTCGGGAAGCCGGGGCGCTAGCAGGCCACGCCATTCATATGGCAAACACCGCGACAAAGAACAACGCGGCACGCTGAAGCCCATTCCTTACTGCGATTTAATCTCCGATGCCTTTGACAGGTCACAATTCTTTGAAGAAAGTTTGGGGCTCGTGCCTTGTTAGCGGCAGCGCGCCGTTATATCGCATCAATCTGTCTTACCGCCCATCTGACCCAAGGTGAATCTATGCCGATGCTCGACATGCTCTTGACCAAACGCCGCCTGTTGGGCGGTACAGCGGCGGCCGCCTTCGTGGCGGCATTCGCGCGCTTCGCCGACGCCCAGGAGGCAGCCAAGACCGAGTTGCCGAAGGCCGACGGCGATGTCGACATGAGCGCGGTGCTGAAGCCCGGCCCGCTGCCGGATCTGGCGCTCGGCAAGGACGACGCGAAGGTGACGATCGTCGAATACATGTCGATGACCTGCCCGCACTGCGCGCACTTCGCCACCACCACTTTCGGCGAGATCAAGAAGAAGTACATCGACACCGGCAAGGTGCGCTTCATCATCCGCGAATTCCCGTTCGATCCGCGCGCCGCCGCCGCCTTCATGCTGGCGCGCTGCGCCCCGCCGGAACAGTATTTCCCGATGATCGAAATGATGTTCAAGCAGCAGCCGACGTGGGCTGCGGCCGAGGATGGACGCGCTGCACTGCTTCAGATGTCGAAACTCGCTGGATTTACTGAGGAAAGCTTCAAGGAGTGCTTGACGAACCAGAAGCTTCTGGATGATGTCAACTCGGTTAGGGAACGTGGCACCAAGGAATTCGGCGTTAACGCAACGCCGACCTTCCTGATCAACGGGAAGCGTTACGCGGGAGACATGTCGGTTGATACCATGTCGGCGCTCATCGACAGCCTTCTCTGAACCGCGCCTTTTGAAAGAAGCGGGCGGCGGGAAAACCCGCGCGCCCGTTTTTTTGTTTTTACCTCCCCTTGGGGGCGGAGGTCGCAGCCCATGAAATTCAACAGGCTGCGCCTTGTCGGCTTCAAATCCTTTGTCGAGCCGGCGGAGTTCGTCATCGAGCAGGGGCTGACCGGGGTCGTCGGCCCGAACGGCTGCGGCAAGTCGAACCTTGTCGAAGCGCTGCGCTGGGTAATGGGGGAAAACTCCTACAAGAACATGCGCGCGTCGGGCATGGACGACGTGATCTTCTCCGGCTCCGGCAACCGCCCGGCGCGCAACACCGCGGAAGTCGGGCTCTATCTTGACAATTTCGATCGCACCGCGCCCGCAGCCTTCAACGACAGCGACGAGATCCAGGTGACGCGCCGCATCGAGCGCGAGCAGGGCTCGCTCTACCGCATCAACGGCAAGGAAGCCCGTGCCAAGGATGTGCAGCTTCTCTTCGCCGATGCATCGACAGGCGCCCGTTCGCCATCGATGGTGGGGCAGGGGCGGATCGGCGAACTGATCCAGGCAAAACCACAGGCGAGGCGCCAACTGCTGGAAGAAGCGGCCGGCATCTCCGGCCTGCATTCGCGCCGCCATGAGGCGGAACTTCGCCTGCGTGCCGCCGAAGGCAATCTCGAACGTCTCGACGACGTGACGTCGCAGCTCGAGAGCCAGATCGAAAGCCTGAAGCGGCAGGCCCGCCAGGCGAACCGCTTCAAGATGCTGTCGGCCGACATCCGCGCCCGCGAGGCGATGCTGCTCCATATCCGCTGGGTGCAGGCGAAGGCCGCCGAGGGTGAAGCCGACAGCGCGCTCAACCAGGCGACTGTCGTCGTCGCCGCCAAGGCGCAGGCGCAGATGGAAGCGGCAAAGGCGCAGGGCATCGCCAGCTTCAAGCTGCCCGAGCTGCGCGAGGGCGAGGCGAAGGCAGCCGCGGCGCTGCAACGCCTGCAGATCGCCCGCACGCAACTGGAAGAGGACGTCAACCGCATTCTGCGCCGCCGCGACGAACTCACGCGCCGGCTCGCCCAGCTCGGCGAGGACATTCGCCGCGAGGAGCGCCTGGTCGCCGACAATGCCGCGATTCTCGCAAGGCTTGATGCCGAGGAGAGCGACATTTCCGAGCTTCTGGCCGATTCCGACCGGCTCGCCGAGGAAACGCGCGAAGCCTTCGAAGGCGCCGCGGCAACGCTTTCGGAGAGCGAGCGCCTGCATGCGGGGCTGACGGCCGAGCGCGCCGAGGCTGCTGCCGCTCGCCACCAGCTGGAGCGCGCGATCCGCGAGCTTGCCGATCGCAAGATGCGGCTGGCGCGGCAAATGGAAGAGGCGTCCCGCGAGCTGGAGGCGATCGACCTGCGCATGGCGAGCCTGCCCGATCCGTCGGAAAAGCGCGACCTCGTGGAAGCGGCCGAAGGCGCCGTCGAGGATGCGGAAGCGGCGATCGAGACGGTTGAGGCCGCGCTGGCGCGCACGCGTGGGACGGAGGCGCTGATGCGCGCGCCGGTCGATGCCGCGCGCTCCGGGCTCAACGCGCTGGAAACGGAAGCGCGCACCATCGCGAAAATGCTGTCGGCGGGTGCGGCCGCCGGTAAGTTCCCGCCGGTGGCGGAGGAGTTGAAGGTCGATCGCGGCTTCGAAACCGCGCTGGGCGCCGCTCTCGGAGACGATCTCGAAACGCCGCTCGACCCGGGTGCGCCGGCGCATTGGGCCGGCAACGGCAACGGCGCGGAGGATGCCGCACTGCCTGACGGGGCCGTGCCGCTCGTCGCCCATGTCCGCGCGCCGTCAGCACTTACCCGGCGCCTGAAACAGATCGGGCTCGTTGCGGCCACTGACGCGGAGCGCCTGATGGCGAGCCTCAAGCCCGGCCAACGGCTGGTGACGAAGGACGGCGCGGTTTTCCGCTGGGATGGTCATGTCACCGGTGCCGATGCGCCGAGTGCCGCCGCGCTCCGTCTTGCGCAGAAGAACCGGCTGGCGGAATTGGAAGCCGAGGTCGAGCTCGCGCGCGACGTGCTTACCGAGGCGGAAGATCAATTGGCCGCGGCAGGCGACGCGATCCGTCTCGAAGAGCAGCGCCTTCACTCAGCGCGCGAAACCAGCAGGCTTGCCGCCCGGCATCTGAGCGAGGCCCGCGAGGCGCTGGCGGCAGCCGAGCGTGCGTCCGGCGATCTCGTTCGCCGCCGCGATGTCGTGGCCGAAGCAGTGAGCGGTCTGACGGCGCAGGTGGAAGAGGTCAGCCTTCAGGAAGAAAATGCGCTGATCGAACTCGAGGACGCGCCGGATCTTTCGACGATCGACGAGAAACTCGGAGCGCAGCAGATTGCCGTCGCAACCGATCGCGGTGCGCTTGCCGAGGCGCGTGCACGCCACGAGGGACTGAACCGCGAAAACGACGCCCGCCGCCGCCGTCTGCTTGCCATCGGCGAGGAGCGCGCAAGCTGGCGCCAGCGCGCCGCCGGCGCCGAGGCGCATATCCAGACGCTGCGCGACCGCGAGGAGGAAGCCCGCGAGGAAGCCGCCGACCTCGAACTGGCACCCGACGAATTCGACGACAAGCGCCGGGCGCTCATGACCGAGCTTCAGAAGGCTGAAGCCGCGCGTCGGGCGGCAGCCGATCTTCTCGCCGCTGCCGAGATCGTGCAGCGCGAGGCGGATCACCAAACCGCGGTCGCGCTTTCGGAACTCGCCGAAAGCCGCGAGAAACGTGGCCGCGCGGAGGAGCGTCTGGTTTCCGCCCGCGAAAAGCGCCAGGAAACCGAGGGACGCATTCGCGACGCGCTGAACGTCGCGCCACACGAAGCGCTCCGTCTCGCCGGCCTTTCGGCGGATCAGACGGCGCCGGATCTGCGCGAGGTCGAGCGAGAACTCGAACGCCTGAAAATGGAGCGCGAGCGGCTCGGCGCCGTCAATCTGCGCGCCGAGGAGGAAAGCACGGAGCTCAGCGAACGGCTTGCGGCGCTGATCAAGGAGCGCGACGACGTCATCGACGCGATCCGCAAGCTGCGCGGAGCGATCCAGAGCCTCAACCGCGAGGGCCGGGAGCGGCTGATCGCCGCTTTCGATGTCGTCAACGCACAGTTCCAGCGCCTGTTTACCCATCTCTTCGGTGGCGGCACGGCCGAATTGCAGCTGATCGAGTCCGACGATCCGCTGGAAGCGGGTCTTGAAATCCTTGCCCGCCCGCCCGGCAAGAAGCCGCAGACGATGACGCTGCTGTCGGGCGGCGAGCAGGCGCTGACGGCCATGGCGCTGATCTTCGCCGTCTTCCTCACCAATCCGGCGCCGATTTGCGTTCTGGACGAAGTGGACGCACCGCTCGACGACCACAATGTCGAACGCTACTGCAATCTGATGGACGAGATGGCCGCCTCCACCGAGACCCGCTTCGTCGTCATCACCCACAATCCGATCACCATGGCGCGCATGGATCGCCTCTACGGCGTCACCATGGCCGAGCAGGGCGTATCCCAGCTCGTTTCCGTCGATCTCCAGACAGCGGAACGCTTGCGCGAAATCGCGTGAGCGATTGGCGGGCCTGCGCAAGCCTCTATCGCCCGAACCGCGGCGGCGGGGATCGGTTTGTCCTTTGGTTGGATGTTCTGGGTTGTCAGGCATAAAAAAGCCCGGCCGTGAGGCCGGGCCATCTTCGCCGGTCGGAGGTCAAGACCGGTTCAGAAATTCCGTTCGAAGCGCATGATGCCCGCCCACTGGTCGGTGTCGGCGGCGTCCCAGTTGGTGTAGGACACCTCCGGCTGGATCATGAAATCCTTGACGGGGTTCCATTGAACGTTGGCGGTCGCCGCGAAGATCTTCGAGTCCGTGTAGGCGAACTGCGCGTTGGCGGAGAGCTTGTCGCCCATGGGAACGGTGAAGCCCGTCCAGACCGCCCAATCGCCCCAACCGCAATCGGCGCGATCGACCGGGCAGGCGGCGCCGTTGGAATTGAGGTTCGTGCCGGCGTACTGGTTGAGCTTGTCGCCGTCCGTGTTCCAGCCGCCCATGAGGAAGGCCTTCACGCCGCCGATCGTGACGTCGAAGCGGGCCTTGATGGCGCCTTCCTCGACGATCGAATCATAGCCGCCGACGAGCTTCAGGCCCCAGGTCCCTGCCGAGTAGCCGACGCCCGCGACAATGTTCGGCGCATAGTGGTTGGCCTTGCTGGTCTCCCAGTCGTGGGTGGCCTCGGGATCCGTGTCGCCGAAATAGGTGGCGTTGTCGCTGGAGTTCGAATCTTCCAGCGAGATGACCGCCGAGACGCCGCTGCCGGTGTCGTATTTGTAGGTCAACTGGTTGAGTTCATAGGGGCCGTCATAGATCACGTCGTCGTTGGCGACGTTGCCCGCTTAGCCGACATAGAGGTTGTATTGGGAATCCAGCTTGCCGACGGTGAAACCGCCAAGGCTGATATTGGCGAAAAGCAGCTTTGACTGGGTATCCTCCCCTTCCTGCCATTCGAAGCGCAGGATCGTATTGGTTTTCAGCGGCCCGTATTCCGTATCGGTGGCCGTGTCTAAATTGAGCTCCATGCGGTCGTGCCACAACGTGCCCACCTTCGATGCCGGATCATAGGCGTCACCCCATTCGCCTTCGGTACGAACCTTGCCACCGACCTTGATGCAGGTATCCGTGCCCGGAATGAAGAAATAACCGTGGCCGTAAGCATCGCAGACGCGCACGTAGTCCAGGGGTTCCGGCTCTGCTGCGACGATCGCATCAGCCGCGTACGCACCCGACCCCATGATCAGCGCTGCCGAGGCGCCGAGAATAAGGCTCTTCATCATCTTTTGCTCCAATCGATTGCCGTTTCGGCGCGTGAGCGCCTCAATACGAAGCGCTGCCTACCCGGCCGAAGCACGCTCCCGAATGCCGGCTTGAGCCTCCAGCCCGTCGTTGGCAAGATGATAAGGCAATCAAACTATCGTGTATTATTTTGTTCTGAATTAGTGTTGTGAAAATGTCGCGTTCAGACGCGGCGGTGCTCGTCCCGGCACTGGCCGTGATCGGCAAGGACCTCGATCACCCGGCATTGGTCGACGCGACCGTGGCCGCAGCCTTCGACCATCAGCTCCAGCTCCGTCTTCAAGGCGGTGAGACTGCGGATCCGTTGTTCGATCTCGATCAGGTGAGCCTTGGCAATCGCATCGGCGGTCTCGCACGACTGATCGGGGTCGTTCTGCAGTTTCAACAACGCCCGGATCGCCTCGATCTCGAAGCCGAGTTCGCGCGCATGGCGGATGAAGGCGAGTCGGTCGAGATCGGACCGCTCATAGGAACGCTGGTTGCCGTCGCTGCGTTGGGGTGCACGCATGAGGCCGATGCTTTCGTAATAGCGGATCGTCGGCACCTTTACGCCGCTTGCACGGGCAGCGTCACCAATGGTTATGCGTTTCATGATTTTTCGCCTTGCACCTATAGTCGCTAGAGGATGTAGGAAGAACGCTCCCGAAGAACAAGGAGACGAACGATGGCAGAGGTGGCGGAGGGGGAAGGCAGGCAGGCGCGATACCGCGTGGACGGCATGGACTGCGCCGCCTGCGCCAGGAAGATCGACACCGCCGTCAGAACCATGCCGGGCGTCGAGGACGTCTCCGTTTCCGTCGTTGCCAGCACCATGACGATCCGACACAACGGCGCAAGCGATCTGCCGGCCATCGAGAAGAAAGTGAAGGGCCTCGGCTATTCCGTCGCTCCTCTCACCGAGAGGCAGGTGTCTTCCGCCGCGCATACACACGACGAAGTCTGCGATCACGATCACGATCATGATCACGGGCATGACCACGAGCATGCGGCGCGCCATGATCATCAAATCCACGCCCACGCCGAGGTCGCCGCCACGCACCGGGAGGGGGAGGCGGACGAGGCCTTGGCCTGGTGGCACGGCGGGAAGGGACGACTGACGATCCTTTCCGGCGCGGCGCTGGTCGCCGCCTATATCGTCGGCCATCTCGTGCCGGCGGTTGCGCCCTATGCCTTTTTCGTAGCGATGCTCGTCGGCCTGATACCGATCGCGCGCCGCGCGGTGATGGCAGCGCTTGCCGGTTCGCCGTTTTCGATCGAAATGCTGATGACGATCGCGGCGGTCGGCGCTGTCATCCTCAACGCCGGAGAAGAGGCGGCGACGGTCGTCTTTCTCTTCCTCGTCGGCGAGCTTCTCGAAGGGGTGGCCGCAGGCAAGGCCCGTAAGAGCATACAGTCGCTGACAGCGCTGGTGCCGCAGACGGCGCTCGTCGAGGAGAACGGGCAGACACGGGAAGTGCCCGCCGCGAAACTGAGCGCCGGGGCGGTGGTTCTCGTGCGGCCAGGCGACCGCATTCCCGGCGACGGCACCATCATTGCCGGCGACAGCAGCATCGACGAGGCGTCCGTTACCGGTGAAAGCTCACCGGTCCACAAGAGCGTCGACGAGCAGGTCTTTGCCGGCACCGTCAACGGCAACGGCGCGCTTCGCGTGCGCATAACGGCGGCCGCGGCCGACAACACGATTGCCCGTGTCGTGCGCCTCGTCGAAGAAGCGCAGGAAGCAAAGGCGCCGACCGAGCGCTTCATCGATCGCTTCTCGCGTTACTACACGCCCGGTGTCGTCGCCGTGGCGGCGGCAGTCGCGGTGATGCCGCCGCTGTTTGCCGGCGGCAGCTGGGCGGAATGGATCTACAAGGGGCTCGCGATCCTATTGATCGGTTGCCCTTGCGCGCTGGTGATCTCGACGCCGGCGGCAATCGCCGCCTCGCTTTCGGCCGGCGCGCGTCGCGGCCTGCTTTTGAAGGGCGGCGCGGTGCTTGAAACGCTCGGCAAGATCACCGCCGTGGCGCTCGACAAGACCGGGACGCTCACCTCCGGCAAGCCCCGCGTGACGGATGTCATAAGCTTCGCGCTGCCGGAGGCGGATGTGTTGCGCTTTGCGGCGGCGCTGGAGGTCGGGTCGAGCCATCCGCTGGCGAGCGCCATCCTTTCGGAAGCGGCAGTGCGAGAAATGCCCGTGCCTCCGGCGGCCGGCGCCAAGGCTCTGGGCGGTCTGGGGGTCACCGCGACGGTCGAAGGCCAGCCCGTGTTTCTAGGCTCGCCGCAGGCGGCGTCGGAACGCTGCAACCTTTCGACTGAGGCGACTGCGCGCATCCGGGCACTCAACGATGAAGGCAAGACGGTCTCCGTGCTGATCGTCGGCGACCAGGTGGCAGGCGCGCTCGCCATGCGCGACGAGCCTCGCCCAGACGCCGCCGACGGGCTTCGGGCGCTATCGGCGGCCGGCATCCGCACCGTCATGCTGACGGGCGACAACGAGCGCACCGCAACCGCGATCGGCCGGCAGCTCGGCATTCCCGTTCGCGCGGGTCTGCTGCCTGAGGACAAGCAAAGGATCGTCGGCGAATTGAAAGCCGAGGGGTTGGTGGTCGCAAAGGTTGGCGACGGCATCAACGATGCGCCGGCGCTTGCCGCCGCCGATGTCGGAATTGCCATGGGCGGCGGCGCGGACGTGGCGCTCGAAACGGCTGACGCCGCCATCCTTCACGGTAGGGTCGGCGATATCGCGCGGATGATCAGGCTTTCGAAGCGTACCATGGCCAATATCCGCCAGAACATCACGATCGCGCTCGGGCTGAAGGCTCTGTTTCTCGTGACGACGATCCTCGGCATCACCGGGCTATGGCCGGCAATCCTCGCCGACACCGGCGCCACGGTTCTCGTCACCATGAACGCGCTGCGCCTTCTCAGGCCCATCGAATAGAAGGGTGCGCAAAGAATGGCTCCCGCCACATAAGCGAGAGCCGACTTCGCCTTACGCCGCTGCCTTGAGTGTAAAATCCGCTTCGATCTCATCGTAAGGGACGAAGACTTTGCCTGCCTCGTTTTTCTCGATGATGCCCCATTCGATGAGGGCGGTCACATCTCCATGGACACGCTTGATCCCTCGACCAAGGGAATGGGCAAGGCCCCGAACACTCGACGGCCCGATTTTCTGCAGGTGTTCGATCAGCTCCCAACGCTTGGGCGTGAGGATGGTGAACAGCTGCGCCGGCGAACTGAAGGTGAAAGTCGCAGCCGGATCTAGCGCCTTGCCCGCCTTCCAAGTCGCGGCAAAACGCTCGCCCATGTCGGCGACGGCCGCGAGATCGTCCGGCGCTTGCCGGATTTGAATAACAGCTCGCTTCATCCCTTCAATCTCCTTGTCACTTCGGCCTTCCTGTTGTCATCTATGACAACAGCTTATTTCCCAGTCAAATATGACAACGGTCGCCCCAAGCCTGCTTTTGAGCGGCCGAGCGTGTGGTTTGTTGCCTCGATGCACTCATTTCATGATTTATTGTGCGATGCAGCATTTTGCCATGATTGGCGATTTTCATTCGTCCCGGGATGAACTAAGTTCCAAATCTGGAGCGGGACGGGAAACATGACGAAGTGGGTTTACACATTCGGTGGTGGACGCGCCGAAGGCCGCGCGAGCGATTACGAACGGCTGGGCGGCAAGGGCGCCAATCTCGCTGAAATGTGCACCCTGGGCCTGCCGGTGCCGCCTGGGCTGACGATCGTCGCGGACGCCTGCGACAACTATTACAAGAACGGCCGCAAGCTGCCCGAGGCCCTGAAAGGCGAAGTTGCCGCCGGTCTTTTGCAGATGGAGGCGATCACCGGCCGCCGCTTCGGCGATACCTCAAAGCCGCTGCTGATCTCCGTTCGCTCCGGCGCCCGCGTCTCGATGCCGGGCATGATGGACACGGTACTCAATCTCGGCCTCAACGATCAGACGGTGCAGGCACTTGGCCATGATGCCGGCGATGCGCGTTTTGCCTGGGACAGCTATCGCCGCTTTATCCAGATGTATGCCGACGTCGTCATGGGTCTCGATCACGAGGTGTTCGAGGAAATCCTGGAAGACGAGAAGGCGCATCTCGGTCATGCGCTCGACACCGACCTCTCCGCCGTCGAATGGCAGCATGTCGTTTCGCGCTACAAGGCCGTCATCGAGGAAGAACTCGGCGAGGCCTTCCCGCAGGATCCCGAAGTACAGCTCTGGCGCGCCGTCGGCGCGGTTTTCGCAAGCTGGATGAGCGCGCGCGCCGTCACCTATCGGCTGCTGCACAACATCCCCGAAACCTGGGGGACGGCCGTGAACATCCAGGCGATGGTTTTCGGAAATCTCGGCAACACCTCGGCGACGGGTGTCGCGTTTACGCGCAATCCTTCGAGCGGCGAAAATGAGCTTTACGGCGAGTTCCTCGTCAATGCGCAGGGCGAGGACGTCGTCGCCGGTATAAGGACGCCGCAGAGCATCACCGAGGCAGGACGCATCGCCTCCGGGCTGGAGCGTCCGTCCATGGAAAAGCTGATGCCCGAGGCCTTCGCCGAATTCCGGCATATCTGCAGGCAGCTCGAAGCGCATTACCGGGATATGCAGGATCTCGAATTCACCGTCGAACGCGGCACGCTGTGGATGCTGCAGACGCGCTCTGGCAAGCGCACGACGAAGGCGGCGCTGCGCATCGCCGTCGACATGGTGGCCGATGGAGTGATCACCGAGGACGAGGCGGTTTCCCGCATTGATCCGGCCTCGCTCGACCAGTTGCTGCATCCGACGATCGATCCGCGCGTCAACCGCGAGGTGATCGGCTCTGGCTTGCCGGCCTCGCCGGGTGCGGCGACCGGGGCGATCGTCTTTACCGCCGAGGAGGCGGTGGAAGCTGAGGCGGAAGGTCGCAAGGTCATTCTGGTCCGCGTCGAGACCAGCCCCGAGGATATTCACGGCATGCACGCCGCCGAAGGCGTCCTGACCACCCGCGGCGGCATGACCAGCCACGCTGCCGTCGTCGCCCGCGGCATGGGCATTCCCTGCGTGGTCGGTGCCGGCACGATGCGGCTCGATACGCGCAACGAACGCCTGATGGGTATCGGCATCACGCTGCAGCGTGGCGACGTCATCACGATCGACGGGTCGTCCGGCCAGGTGCTGAAGGGCGAGGTGGCGATGATCCAGCCGGAATTGTCGGGGGATTTCGGCCGCATCATGGGTTGGGCCGACCGCTCGCGGCGCATGACCGTGCGCACCAATGCGGATACCCCGGCGGATGCCCGCGCGGCGCGCTCCTTCGGCGCCGAAGG
Source organism: Rhizobium sp. RAF56 (assembly GCF_052113965.1). Classification (NCBI taxonomy): domain Bacteria; kingdom Pseudomonadati; phylum Pseudomonadota; class Alphaproteobacteria; order Hyphomicrobiales; family Rhizobiaceae; genus Rhizobium; species Rhizobium sp. RAF56. The sequence continues at coordinate 9,117 of NZ_JBFRDU010000028.1, read as the reverse complement.
CATCGGCCTTTGCCGCACGGAGCACATGTTCTTCGAAGGCGACCGCATTCAGGTGATGCGCGAGATGATCCTTGCCGAGAGCGAGGAGGGGCGCCGCGTTGCGCTCGCAAAGCTCTTGCCGATGCAGCGTTCCGATTTCACGCATCTCTTCACGATCATGCACGGCCTGCCGGTGACGATCCGCCTGCTCGACCCCCCGCTGCATGAATTCCTGCCGAAATCGGACGAGGAGATCGCGGAAGTGGCGGCGGCCATGGGCATGGGTGCGGCGCTGCTGCGCCAACGCGTCGATGCGCTGCACGAATTCAACCCGATGCTCGGCCATCGCGGCTGCCGGCTGGCGATTTCCCATCCCGAGATCGTCGAGATGCAGGCCCGCGCCATCTTCGAGGCGGCCATCGACGCCGCGCGCGAGACCGGGGCCGCCGTCGTTCCGGAAATCATGGTGCCGCTGGTCGGGCTGCGTTCGGAGCTCGACTACGTCAAGGCGCGCATCGACGAGGTGGCCGCCAGCGTCATCGGCGAGGCCGGGATGAGGATCGACTATCTGGTCGGCACGATGATCGAGCTGCCGCGCGCCGCCCTTCGCGCCCATGTCATCGCCGAGGCCGCCGAATTCTTCTCCTTCGGTACCAACGATCTTACCCAGACCACGTTCGGCATGTCGCGCGACGACGCGGCCGCCTTTATCCCAACCTACCAGCGCAAGGGCATCATCGAGCACGATCCGTTCATTTCGCTGGATTTCGACGGGGTGGGCGAACTTATCCGCATCGCCGCCGAGCGCGGCAGACAGACCCGCGCAGACATGAAGCTCGGTATCTGCGGCGAACATGGCGGCGATCCGGCCTCGATCCATTTCTGCGAAACGATCGGGCTCGACTACGTCTCCTGCTCGCCGTTCCGCGTGCCGATCGCGCGGCTCGCCGCCGCGCAGGCGGCGATCAAGGCGCGCGGCTGACGGAGCGTATCGGTCGTCCTACCCGTTACCAACGGCGATGGCGGTAATAGCCGGGGCCGGTGCCGACGATGACGGTCGGTCCCCAGTAGAAATCGTCCTGGCCATACATGAAGGCGCGGCTATCGGCGCGTCGTTCCAGATCCTGGTTCATCAGGCAATTGGAAAAGGCTTCGGTTCCGCGCCTGAAGCCGTAGCCGCCGCAGGTCGCCTCGTCGGCGGCGCGGCGGTCCGCGGCGGTCTGGCAGGCGGCAAGCATCAGGGGAAGGCTGAGAAAAACAAGCAAGTTGGCGATGCGCATGGCGGTCCGGGTCCTGGGGGCGCCAAACTTCAAATTGACCGAAGAGCGCCGTAATATCTTAAATCTACTGGATAATTCTATCGCTTATTCGAACCGGATCAAGGCAATTGCTGCGGAGCCTGAGCGCAACAATCAGCCTGCGCCCCAGAGGGGCGCGCAGTTTTCGGCTTCTCTCGGTATCAACGAGGCAGAGGCGTCCGCACGTCTGGACGACCGTCAGTTATGTTCGCGCTCGCGTTCCGGCATCCGCTTCAGAACGTCCACGAAGGCGTCGGCGAAGCGGACAAGATGTTCCGTTTCCTCGTCGGGCTCCTGCAGATGGATTTCCGCGCCGTCCCCGTTGAGGCAGGCGAGCATGACGCGCATATCGCCCGCGCCGTCGGGGACGCGAATGACGCCGATGCGCCGGCAATCGGCAACCAGCCCCGCAGCCGGCAGGTCGAAGAGAAATTCGCCGTCGGCTGCAGTGGCCGTCTTGCGCACCGCGTCGCAGAACGCTTCCTCGCCGCCCTCGAAGCCTTCGAGCGAGAGTTCGAGTTCGAGCAACTCGACCGGGAGCTTATCCGCCGCCGGCTTGGCGCCAACCCGTCCATGGCGCGGTTGCGCGGCTGTTTCCTGTGAGAGCATCCTGAGTTCTCCTCAAGTTTGACCGCCGGTTTGCGCAACGCCCGAGATCGGGCTGATTTCAATATGGACTGCGCAAATACCAAGTTTTACCGCGGTCTTCGCACGTCGATCCGGCGCGCCGCGCAGTAAGAAACAGTAAGAAAACGTGGCAAGCATGACCTTTTTTAGGCATTTAGGCAAGCGTATGCCGTCCGCCCGCAGTTGCGACTGTTCGAGACGCCACGATTGCCGGTCTGGGCGGTTTTGTTTTTGCCGAATCTGCTCTACACAGGGATCTGCCCGCAGCGACCATCCGACGGGCACCGATCAGATGCCCCGATGAGCCCGCCGCAATGAGCATCCGTTTCGACCGTCCCGTTTCGCACGCGGCCTATGCCTCCCGGCCCATCGCTGCCTTTTCATTGGTTCTGAGCTTGCTGGCGCTGCTCGCGCACCGCTTTGGCCCGCTTGCAACGCCTTACATGGTGCTGTTCATCATCGCCGCGGCGGTGCTTGCTCTCCTTTCGGTCGCAATGGCGGCCACCGGCCTCGTTGAGCTCTGGAAGTACGGCGCGCGCGGCGGCGTTCCGGCGTTCAAGGCGCTCGTCTATGCCGCCCCGCCGCTCATCCTCGTCATTTTCGTAGCCGTACGCTACATCATGTTGCCGACGATCTACGATGTATCGACCGATACCGCCGATGCGCCGCAATGGCTGTCGCAGCCGGACGCCCCCCAGATCTGGCTGCCGCGCGACGGCACTATCACGGCAAAGGAAAGAGCCGAGCAGGAGGACGCCTATCCGGGGCTGACGGGCCGGCGCTACGAGGGCGCGATCGACCGCGTTATCGAAGCGGTCCGCAAAGTCGCCAAAGCGAGCAGCATTCGCATCACCAAGACGGCGGGAGACGAGGCCGGAGGACCTGATGTCGACGAGAAACCGAAGCGCAAGCAGGACAATAACGCCGCCGTTGCCGATGCGCCCGATATCGCCGTGCCGGTGCCGACGCCGCGCCCGCTCAGCGACGAAGTTGCCGCGCTGATCCGTCACAATACCGACGTCACGCTGCAGGGCGAAAAGCGCACGCTGATCTTCGGCCTGCACTTCGACGTGCTGATCCGCCTGCGCGAAGAGTCGGAAACGACGCTGGTCGACGTGCGCGTCGCATCGCGCTACGGCCCGCACGACCTCGGCTTCAGCGCCGCGATCGCCGAGAATTACTTAAAGGCACTCGACGCCGAACTGCTGGGGATCGCCGGCGATTGATGCGGCGTCAATGCGCCGGGCGGAAGGCGCCGAGCAGCGACGGCGGCCCGTCGGTCTCGACCAGGCCTTTCCCAACCAGGTCTTCCAGATGGGCAAGCACGGAGAGGGCGGCTGCGCCATGCAGGCGCGGATCGGTCTCGCGATAGATGATCTTGACCATGTCGGCAATCAGCCGGTCGCCGGCCTTGATGCGCTCGAGCACGGCGCGTTCGCGCATGCGCCGATGCGCGCGAAGACCCCGCAAGAAGGATCTGGGCTCCTTCACCGGACCGCCGTGGCCGGGAAAGAAGATGCGATCGTCACGCGCAAGCAGGCGCTCGAGCGAGGCCATGTAGTCGGCCATCGCGCCGTCGGGAGGCGCCACGATCGTCGTCGCCCAGGCCATCACGTGGTCGGCGGAAAAGACGATGCCGGCGTCGTCAAGCGCAAAGCATGCGTGGTTTGCGGTATGGCCTGGGGTGTTGAGCGCCGTCAGCCGCCAGCCGTCGCCAACGAGGGCTTCACTGTCGGCAAGGGCAATATCCGGCAGGAACTCCATATCCGAGCTCTCCGCGAACGGATTGACCTCGCCGACATGAAGCGGCCTTGCGGCGCGATGCGGCCCTTCGCCGACGATCAGCGCACCGGTTGCCGCCTTCAGTCGCCGGGAGAGGGGGGAATGGTCGCGATGCGTGTGGCTGACGACGATATGGGTGACCTCGCGCCCCGCAAGGGCCGCCATCAGCGCCTGAAAATGCGCCTCGTTTTCCGGCCCCGGATCGATCACGGCAACGGAGGAGGTCCCGACGATATAGCTGTTGGTACCGTGAAAGGTGAAAGCGCTCGGATTGTTGACGGTCAGCCGCTCGACGCCCGGCGCAACCGGAACGGCGCGCCCATAAGCAGGCTCGAAGGAGAGGTCGAAGTCCGGATCGTCCTTGGCCATCGGTTACTTATACTCGATCTCGATGAAGGACATCGGCCCCGAGCCGGCATTGACGACATTGTGCTCGATGCCGGCCTCGCGGCGATAGGCCGCCCCCTGGGCGATATCGACGCGCCGGCTTCCCCCGGGCTCTTCCAGCAAAAACTGACAGTCCGTCATCGGCACGACGACATAGCCGAGCCCGTGCACGTGATGGCCGGTATCGGCACCCGGCTCGAAATCCCAGCGGGTGATCCTGACGACCTGATCGTCGACAAGTACCGTAGAAACGGCGGGCGGACGGGCGCGATACTGGCTCATGATATCTCCGGAAATTTTGACCCTGACCTAGCACGGGCTTTGCCCCGTCGCACAGAAATATGCACCTTCCCAAAACATAATGATTGTGAGCCGAAGCGACCTTTGCTAATCAGGCGTCGATTTCGCGACAACGATGTTGCGATCTCTATTTGGTGGGGCGTAGCCAAGCGGTAAGGCAGCGGTTTTTGGTACCGCCATCCCCTGGTTCGAATCCAGGCGCCCCAGCCATCGTCCGCACCGCAACCCCGACGACTGCATCAGGCCCATTTGGACTAGCTAGATCGGGCCTCTACACCTTTGCCCGTGACGCCCTATCGTTTGCGTTCGTCTGTCTGGTGAAACCGAGGGGTCGCGCAGATGAAGCGTCTTCTGTTTTATCTGCTGGCGGCATGTCTTGCGGGTACCACCGCGGCGTCGGCGGATGAGTTTAAAATTGGGATTATTGTGCCCTCCTTTGGCGACCCGCTGTCACGGGAGATCATCGCAGGGGTGGAGCAGGCTGTAACTGATATCAATAATGCAGGCGGCATCAATGGCGAGCGGGTATCGCTTGAGTCCAGTGCGGATGGATCTTCTACCCGGTCGCATTTGGGGATCATGGAGCGATTTAGCGACGAGAGCATTCGTTTCGTCATTGCCGACATACGCTCCTCCGATTTCTATCACAGCGTCTCCGCTCCATACGCAAAACGAGCGATGCTTCTCTTCCTGACCGTTCCCGGTGCAGGGCTTGGGCCGACAGACAGAAGTCTCTGGAACACGTTCAGGATCAGCAAGAGCGACGATCAGGAAGCCGCATTGGCCATGAAGCCGTTCCATCCGCGAAAGGGTCACAACGGCCGCCAAAATGCCAAACCCGATGCCAATGTTGCCCAGGTCTATGACGCCTATGGCTACGCAGCGCTTCAAGTCATCGTGGACGGTGTGAAACAGGCCGGGTCAACGGAGGTAAGGTCCGTCGCCACAGCCCTTCATGATGGATATTCCGTCGATACGGTCCTTGGAAGCGTCGTTTTCGACGGGAAGGGCGACATAGCCAATCGCTGACAGGCGCAAGCTGGAAAACCAGCATCGGATGCGGTTTCAAATTCCATCGTTCGCGGTTGGCTCCCCGCAGTTGGCGCGAAGCGGAAGTCAGACGTTCCTGTCGAGCGTCCCTATCAGAACCCTGTTGCCTTCCTTGTTGCCGCACTCGCATCTAAGTTTGTGCGGCAAATTCAACAGGTATTGGTCGCCCCATTCCCGCTGGACCGTGCGCTTGTCGAGCCACACGAGGCGGCCGCATTTCCCGCATCGGGCACCTAACACCTCCCATTCGCGAAGCCCTCTCAACGTCTCGTATTGCTTGCCGTCGTGTTCGCGAAACGAAGACGGCCGAACCGGTGCGGTTAGGTCTATGCCGCGACGGTGTTTCATGATCGTGCGCCTTGAGAGAGATAGGAACTGATTCCGGATCGCTGGAATTTGTTCCTATTTTGTTCTTAATTTAGCGAAAGTCAATCTAACGCTTCAGAACCCTTAGTTCCGCGCCTTGCGCCACCCAGCCGTGCGTGCCTCTTCCTCCGTGCAAAACCAACGCTCGCCGTATTCCGGCGAGATCTTCGTGACAGCGTAGTGCTCTTGGCCGGGAACGTGATAGATGCGTTCCCCGCTGTCGATGCTGATATTGCCCTTGATGTCGCAGCCCTGCGCCGTCGCGGTGACGGAGTTGGCAAGGCTGCCGGCGATGTGGAAACCGGCCGCGCCCACCAGCGCGACGCTTACAAATGCGCCCGGCGCGGCTTTTGCCAAAGCAACGATGGGATGCTTCTTCTTCTTGGGCTTCCAATACTGACGAGGGTTGCGCATCTTGAGATCTCCTACCTCCCGTGAAGGTAGCGCCTACCCCATAGATACATTGTTACTTTGATTGCTAAAATACTAAGTGCTTACGCAAAAATATTCGCCGTAAAGTTGGAATTTACTTTCGCGCACGAACGGCGGCTGTTATTTCATCGCGCACTGGAAATGCGGAGCGTTGCGGCTCGCCGACTTGATTGTCTCCGCAAGTGTCATAGCTAACGACTCCCTGCCGGGGGTAATCCGGTGTAACGACAAGGGGCCCAATCAATGAGCATATTCAGTTCGATCAAGGAAAAGCTCTTCGGCAAGGCCGCCGCTGCCGCGCCTGTCAACATCGCCGCTGCGGCACCGGTCGCGACCGAGGCGGCAAAGCCCGCAAGCGCGAGCGCTGCCGCGCCGGCCGCCACGCCGGCACCCACGGCAGCTGCGCCAGCCGCTGCCGCGCCTGCTTCACCCGCGGCCGCCGCGGCCCCGGTGGATGTCGCTGCGATCCTGGATGCCGCCGTGAAGAAGAATGGCCAAAAACTGGAGTGGCGTCATTCCATCGTCGATATGATGAAGGCCCTCGATCTTGATTCAAGCCTTACGGCCCGCAAGGAACTTGCGGACGAACTGCACTACACGGGCGACAAGAACGATTCGGCGACGATGAATGTCTGGCTACACAAGGCGCTCATGAAGGCGCTTGCCGAACATGGCGGTAAGGTTCCCGTTGAGTTGCTCGACTGATCGACGGGAAACCGCCGATCTTCTGAACCGGCCCCGAATATGTGCCCGACCTTATGGGGTCGGGACACGCCATCGGCGCGTTTGGACTGATGACAAACGCGTCGCCGTGCGAGCGTTGAAAGCACAACGGCCTTCCGGCGAAAGAGGACGGCATCCAACATCTCGATAGCGTTGGATGCCGGACCAACCCTCTGGCTTGACCCGAGGACGGAATGGCGGAACGACAGTGTCGTTCGGGCTTTAGCCCTCGGCGGCCGGCGTTGTCGTCGGCGTCGCGGGCGGTGGCGTCGTCGGCGCGAGCAGTTCGGCGCAGTACGAGCCGCCGTTCGAACCGGGGACGTCGCCGAGGATGCGGATGGCGCGGATCGTATAGTCGGGGGAGGTGACGATGTCGGCCTTGCAGCTCGCATGGATCTGGCGCGTCGCGCCGGCCTGGCCGGCTACCGGAATGCGGATCTTGTTGTAGCCGCCGCGCCAGGTGTAGATGCGGCTGCCGCCTTCGTCGCGGTCGCTGGTCGGCGGGCCGAAACTTGCGAAAAAGCGACCGGCGGATTGTCCGACCCAGCGCTCGTCGATCGGGCTCTTGACCGGCGCGATGAAGGAAGGGGTGGGAGTGGTGGTGGTGCATCCGGCAAGTGCCAGCATCAGCCCGGCCGCGGTAAGGGTGCGCATTGTCATCGTATCGTCCTTGAAAATCTGTCGTCGCCCGTACGAAGGCCGGCGCGCCCGTCAATCGCTGTCGCTTCGGCCTGTCCTTCCAAGCGCTTTAGCGCCAATGCGGCGAAAAGAAAATTGTCATTTCCGGTAGATAGCGCGATTTGCCACAGGTGTTGCCGCTTGTGCACGCTCAAGCCCGCTCCGGCCCTCGGCGGCGCGCTCATAAACGCAAACCGCGCCGTCGAAAACCGACATATTTTTCGACATTGACGCTTGTGCAACTAAAATAGCTGGTCTATAGAGGCGCCGCTGGTCACGGAGTGTAGCGCAGTCTGGTAGCGCACCACGTTCGGGACGTGGGGGTCGAGTGTTCGAATCACTCCACTCCGACCAGCCGATAACTTCTTGATAACGCAAGAGATTATTTTTCTTCCCGAGTTTCCTCCGTTCTCTGTGTCTCCGCATTGAACTTCCAAACGTCTCGCGGCGGCAAGCCACCGACACGAATACTCTACGCCGCGTCGGTAGCTTTCGTCCCAGCCACAGAGACGACGCTATCCGGCCCCGCTGATTCGCAAAATCCTCCGAAAGAGGTAGCCCCCTCAATTGCCAAACGCTGTGGCCAGGAGGCAACTCCCGCGCGCTTGACTCATTCGCTCATGAGAACGTAACGGGAATATACGATGCCGAGTCAAGCCGGCCGATAGCGTAAATCCGCGTCCACCGTCAGGTGCTTGCGGTAGCTCGCATCCGCTACGCATCCCCGCATGGATCGGAAACTTCGAGATGCTGGGAGCTACACCTTCTCCAGCGGGAGGTGAGGCAACGGTGGAAGCGATACGGTGATGTCGTCGCCTGCGGTTACCATCCCACCTTTGAGGACGATCGTCATGATGCCCGCCTTGAGAATGATGCCGCCGTCCGGCTTTTTGCCGAGGACGGCGTTGAGAAGACCTGGCTGGAACTTGTCGATCTGCGAACAGGGATTGCGCAGCCCTGTCACTTCCAGTTCGACGTCCGCTCCAAGTTTCAGCACGGCGCCGCGGGGCAGCGACAGCAGGTCGACACCGCGGGTAGTTACGTTTTCACCGAGATCGGCCGGTCCGACAGTGAACCCCTTCTCGACGAGCTCATCGAAAAGCTCGGCTTGCATCAGGTGAACCTGCCGCAGGTTCGGCTGGGTTGGGTCGAACCGAACACGGGACCGGTGTTTCACGGTTTTGCCCAGGTGCGCATCGCCTTCGACGCCCAGGCCGGCGAGGACATGAATTTCTTCCGCCTTCTTCTTCGAGAAGCGGTGCTTGTCGTCCGCCGCCACTGCGATCACGCGTGCATTCCCCATCAGCTACCTCCTGCCGTTAGACCGTTTCCGTTTTTCTTCGAAACCACAGTACACGACAGTGTATCGGCGGGCGGCGCGATATGATGGAATGGAGGATTCTTCAGCAAAAGGATCCTTCGATGACCACCAGCCTTCGCACCGCCCTGATGAGTTGTTTAGCGCCGCATTTGGGTTTGAGCAAATCCCGCCTTG
>NZ_JBFRDU010000027.1:0-59536 GCF_052113965.1 Rhizobium sp. RAF56 | reverse complement strand
TTCCGCTTCAAAAATAGTTCTGCACATGAACCCAAAACGGCAAAGGAGAAACGGAGAAGCTTGACCACGACGACCGACACGAACGATACCTAAAAGGCGGGTCACTTCTCAGTGCAAATCCCGGGTCAACTCTCAGCGCAAATCAACAGGCTACGCCTGCATATTTGCGCTTGGCGGCTATTACGTCGTGACAGGGAGAACCGAGATTGGCGCGGTCGTCGCATTCGTCTCCGGACGCAACAAGGTTTCCGATCCATGGGGAGCGTTGGTCGATTGGTATCGAGACCTCAGAGTGACTCAGGTCAAGTATGAACTAATACGTGACGCGAGCCTCACGGGCGCGGGCGCGTTCGGGGGACAGTCATAGTCGGCCCGTGGCCCCTTCACTGTCGACGTTAAACGGCAAGTGGCCACCCGTTCTTTTTTGCTAGCACAGACCCGCTCCGCTAGTGGCATTGATAAAGCGCAATGATGCACGTGTCAGAAGGTGCAAGTCTCTAAGGCGTAACCACGTCACAGCAATGGAGACACACGATGTCCAATATAGAATTGCGTAGAGAAATTCTTGCTGAACTGGAGTTCGATCCAAGCGTCGATGCTGCTAACATCGGAGTTGCCGTGGAGAACGGCATCGTCACCCTCAGTGGGCACGTCAAGAGCTATCCTGAGAAGAATGCAGTCGAAGCCGCTGTCAAGCGTGTAAGGGGTGTCCGCGCCGTCGCCGAAGAAGTCGAGGTTCGCCATCCTGAGCATAAGCACCATGCCGACGATGAGATAGCCTCCCGCGCGCTCGATATTATCTCCTGGGACACTGCTCTTCCTGACGCCGCAATCGACGTGAAAGTGCAAAAAGGCTGGATAACGCTTTCCGGCGAAGTACCCTGGCAATTCCAGCGCATGGCAGCCGAGCAGGCTGTTATAAAGCTTGGCGGAGTGGTTGGCGTGGCCAACCTGATCACCGTTGCACAATCCAAATCTGTATCGGACGTCAGGAGTCGCATCGAGGATGCACTACGACGTAGCGCCGAAATCGAGGCGAGTCGGATTAACGTAAAGGTCGTTGACAATCACGTCGTTTTGGAAGGTGTTGTTCGCACCTGGGTCGAGCGCAGCATGGCTGAGTACGCCGCATGGTCGGTGCCCGGTGTCACCGAGGTCGACAGCCATCTGTTAGTTAGCTAGTCACGCAATAGAATCAAAGCTTCGACATCCGTTCGGATACATCGCCGGCGTCCGCGACGCCGGCCATAACCGTCGGGCTAAGGCCAAACGTAGATCAATCGCTCTGCGCTCTCTAAGGGCGAGATCATGTCAAAAAAGGGCGGAAACCATCAGATGAGCGGCCACTCCATCGAGTATTTCTACCCGCCGATTGCGGCGACCTAGCCTATATTCACCTTAAGGAACTCAATCGTGCGCGACCCGGCTAGGTGAAGTCTCCGTAAGCCAATTAGCCGGTTCGGCTTCTAGTTTTTCATAGCAGGACCCTGCGTCCTCGCACTACCACCATAGATAGTGTTCCGAACAGCGGTGAGGAGCTCCGCTTCAACGCAGGGCTTTGAAACCCACTGAGCCCTTAGAAAAATCTTCGGGACATCGGATTTCAGCGAGGCTGAGCAGACAATAAAGGGAACGCCCCGCCTTTCCAATTCGGTGGCGACATCCACACACTGCCCATCCTTCAGTTGGATATCGAGCAGCGCAATGGATGGCGTCTTCTCGCTCAGGGACGCCATCGCCTCCGCGCATGAAGTGCAGATGTTCGCCTCGGTAAATCCAGCGACGGAAAGAGTGTCTTCGAGATCAAGCCCTATCAGGAGTTCGTCTTCGACAATCAAAATTGCCGTGTGGGGGAAAGAGTCCAATTCAGGTGCAACCCTTCTGCGGCGGCCCAGCGCCAATAATTCAGATTATCCCTCCCAGAGGGCCTCGCACAATTAACTTTGATATGTTGGGCGTGCTTGCTACAAGTTTTTGGAACCTTCGAGGTCGTCTAGGCTATAGCAACGGCGCAAGCGTAACGGGCGTCTCGAAGGACGCCCGCGTAATCGAGGCGGTCGACATCGGCAAGACGGCAGCGGCGAAAATCTCGAACGGCTGCGACCCAGCATCGCACCGCCTCGCAACCTCAGTTCACGGTCTGTCGCAAAGATCGGTCGTCGTTCGACAGGTGTAGACGGCGCAACTCGAACTGCCTTTCGTTGGGATATAGGTCCGAGATGCGTAGAATCCCGAAGCACAGGAACGACTGTCTGAGACATAGCGATCGTAGAGCGTCATATTGCTGGTGCGCTGAGCCGGATAGCGCAATATGACGGCGTTCTGCTGGTCGATCAGTGCTTGCGTCTGCGGACATGTATACGACCTCGTGTCGTAGCGGCTGATTGCAAGCGCGGGAGTTGCTGCGGCCGAAGCGGCCAACAACCCAAGGAGAATTATCTTTTCCATATGGGTAATCCTCTTGTTGCGTCTCGACGAAACTCATTACGGTCGCCCGACGATTTTGGATCAACTCGTTGCCCACCTAAACGCGAAAGTGATGAGGCGCAGACGATAGCGCCCGCGCTTGGGCGCCGAAAATCGCCTCGGCCGGTGTGGCAGGGCGGCCTATCTGCTGATGCCGGCATAACGAATTGCGATAAAGGTCGTCAGGCACGCCACCGCGAAGGCATTGAGGTCGAGGAGCGTTCGGAGGTCCGCGTCTGTCCAGACTTGCAGCGCATCGCCAAGAAAGTTGCGGGCCAGTGCGAAGGCACAGAAGATCGATACGGCCAAACCGCGCTGGAACCATTTTTCAGCGTTGGTGAAGCTCAGCGCGGCGAGCATGATGCACGGGGCAAGAAAAAGCTCTGTGCCCGAGGCCTGGCCGAAGAGTTTGGTTGCGAAAATCGTGTCGAGCGTGCCGACGATCGGTAGCGCCATGCGGGCGGCGAGCGGCGAGACGCGCGCGAGGCGGGGAATGGCGAGGAGGAAAGGCAAGGCGACGAGCGTGCCGAGCGACGCCTGAATGCCGCTCCCCACCAGCCACCAGATGTATATCGGGTAGAACGGCTTGTTCGCTGCCACGACCCAGGTGGTGGTGACTGTCGCCGACGTCAGGGGGTCGAAATGGGCCCGAGACGCTGCCATCTAGCGGCACACCGGTGCGAGCCGGTAGTGGCCGACGCCCCAGATTTCGCCGTTTTCGTGGCCGAACAGCCCCGCCGTCGCGAGGAAGAACAGCCGCCAGCGCCGCTGCCAGAGCATGGCGTCCCGGCCGTAGACGGCGCGTAGGATCGGGTCGATCCGGTCGATTTGCCGGTCGAAATTCGCAAGCCAGTCGAGCGCCGTGCAGCGATAATGCAAGCCGGACCAACGCCATTCCGCCTCAACCTTGAACAGGTCGGCGAAGCGATGGGGCAGATCCGAGGCCGGCATGAGGCCGCCGGTGAAGAAGTGTTGAGCGATCCAGTCGGTGGCATCGGCGGTATCGAAGCGATAGGATCGAGACTTGTGGACGAAGACATGCAGGAAGAACCGGCCGTCCGGCTTCAGCCAGCCCCGCACGCGTTCCAGCAGCAGCCTCCAGTTCGACATGTGCTCGAACATCTCCACGGAAACGACCCGATCAAAGGTCTCGCCAGTCGAGAAATCGTTCATGTCGGCGGTGACGAGGGTGAGATTGTCGATGCCGCGCGCTCGCGCCTCGGCCTCTATATGGCGCCGCTGGGCGGTCGAGTTGGAGATTGACGTGACATGTGCATGCGGAAAGCGTTCCGCGAGATAAAGCGACAGCGAGCCCCATCCGCAACCCAGTTCGAGGATTGACTGTCCATCGCGGATATCGGCGTGCGCAACCGTCTCTGCCAGCGCGCAGATCTCGGCCTCGGCAAGCGTCGCGTTGCCGGGGGGATAGAGGCAGCTTGAATATTTCCTGTGCGGCCCGAGTACCAGTGAGAAGAATTCGGGCGGCAATTCGTAGTGCTGGCGGTTTGCGTCATCGGCGTGGATCGCTACTGGGAAATCCGCCATGGATGCCAAGAATGCCAGTTCGCGTTCGATCGGCTCGCGATCAAGCCTTACGATCGTCCGCCTGCAGAGAAGATCGATGCCGGCGAGCGTCACGGTGTCGGGCAGCGGCATGCGCTCTGCCGCGTTGATGGCAAGGGCAAGCATGTTCATGTCGGTTTTCGCTTCCTTCTGGGACCGGGAAAGAACGCGTTTACGCGGCTCTGCAGCGCACGAAACGTCTCGCCTCGCGATTTCAGCATGTGCTCTTCCAGCGGTGGAATGCCGGAGATGTGCACCAGTAGCCAGTACATCAGGGCCGGCGCGAGTATCGAGAAAGTGCTCGAGGGGCTTCCAGCCGAGAGCGCAAAGAGCGGCCAGGCACACCATCCTAGCCACTCGAAGAAGTAGTTGGGGTGTCGCGAGTAGCGCCAGAGCCCGGTTTCGCAGACGGCGGTGTTTGCTGCCTGCGTCCTGCGAAAACGCCCAATCTGCGCGTCGGCGACCGCTTCTCCGACAAGAGCCACGACTGCGAGACCGACGGCTGTGACATCGAGCGGATGCGGGAAAGGCACGGGATTGGCGGCGGCAAGATAGACCGCTGCGACGAGCACAAACGCCGCAAGCGCCTGAGCCTGCAAAAAAATAAACAGGCGGAACGCAGCCGCCGCACCCCATTCTTCGATAAGCGCCGCATAGCGTGGATCCTCTGCCCCATTCCACGTGCGCGCGCCGATGTGGAGGCCCAGCCGGAGCGACCAGACGGCGACGATCGCGCATGCGACTGCACGGCGCGCCACGTCGCCATCGGCAAGAACGGTTGCCGCGACGCCCCCGAGGCCGACGGCGAACGACCAGATCATATCGATCCAGCCGCTTTGACGCGTCGCGCGCTGCACCGCCCATGCACCAGTCATGGCAAGCGATAGACCGATCGCGATCGCAACGAGCACCAACAATTCCGTCAACCCTTCCGCGCCGGCCACACTCTTCATTTCTACGTGCCCTGGTCGCGGCTGGTTCTCCCGCGCCAACGGCAGGACGAAATTTTTTTCGGCCGGCGGAAAACCTTTCGCCGGTTGCCCTCGTATTCAAGGTCAGTCGCAAAACTTGGGAGTGACGGGGATCGCATGAGCCAACAGAGTTGGAACGAACAGGCCTCCTTTGAAACCGGCGCGACCGGTGTCGTGCAGGGGCTCCATTTCAAAATCGGCCTCCGGCTGATCGACCGGCTACTCGGCAAGATCGCCCACGGAAGGCTGACCGTCGTGCTGCCTTCGGGCGCGGTTGTGGAAAGGGCGGGCCGGGAAGCGGGGCCGGACGCCGTGATCGTCGTCAAGCGCTGGCGCATGCTTCGCCGCATTATGATCGGCGGTGACATCGGCTTTGCGGATGCCTTCGTCGACGGCGACTGGACCACGTCCGATCTCACGGCCGTTGTCCGCTTCGCCGCACGTAACCTCGCGGCTCTGGCACCGGCGATCCGCGGGACCGGACCGATGCGGATCGTTCACCGGCTCACCCATCTGCTGCGCTCGAACACGCGGCGCGGCAGCCGGCGGAATGTCGAAGCCCACTACGACCTCGGAAATGAGTTCTACAGTCGGTGGCTCGATCCCTCGATGCTCTACTCCTCCGCGATATGGGATGACGCGACGCCGACGCTCGAATCCGCGCAACAGCGCAAGCTCGATAGGATTCGAGACCTGCTGGAGCTAGGAGGCGGCGAAAGCGTGCTGGAGATCGGTTGCGGCTGGGGCGCCCTTGCGCTGAACCTGGCCGAGGCGAGCGATGCGCGGGTCACGGGCGTAACCCTGTCGCCTTCCCAGCTCTCCTGGGCGCGCGGTCTGGTCGCAAAGGCCGGTAGGGCACTGCAAGTTGACCTCCGGCTGCGGGACTATCGCGATCTCGGCGGGCAGTTCGATCGTATCGTGTCGGTGGAGATGTTCGAGGCCGTCGGCGAAGCCTATTGGCCGGATTTTTTCCAGGCGCTGAAGGGTTGCCTGAAGAAGGATGGAAAGGCCGTCCTGCAGATCATCACGATCGAGGAAGGGCGCTTCGTTCAATATCGGCACAGCACCGATTTCATCCAGAAATACATATTCCCCGGCGGCTTCCTGCCCTCGGACAGGGCCTTCGCAGCTGCGGTTGCCAGCGCCGGCCTGACGCTCACGCATGTTGAGCATTTCGGCCAATCCTATGCCCGAACGCTTGCCGAGTGGCGCAGCCGCTTTCACGCACACTGGCCGATGATCGCCGCGCTTGGCTTCGACGACCGCTTCTGCCGACTCTGGCAATATTACCTCTGCTACTGCGAGGCGGGCTTCGAGGAGGGGGCGATCGACGTCGGGCTCTATGTCCTTGAACACTGCGACGCCCCGGACATCCCAGAGGCGGCTGTGGAAACACAACGATGAGCAAGTTGGCGAAGATCATGGTGCCCGTCCTGCTGACGTTTGCCACCGTGGCGCAAGCCCGCGATCTCGAGGGCCAATGGGCGCGCGGCGACGGCGTCGCTCGCGTGAAGATCACAAGCTGCGGCGCCAATGTCTGCGTGACCAACACCTGGATCAGGCCGGGGATTTCGAACGAGAAGGCCGGCGACATGCTTGTGATGACGATCAAGCCGGTCTCAGACGGCGAATATTCAGGCTCGGCCTTCGATCCGCAGCGCAACCTGAACTACAGGATCGATCTTACAGTGAGCGGCAACAGCATGACAACGAAGGGGTGCATGCTCGGCGGGCTTCTTTGCAAGAACGTCGGCTGGACTCGAATAAACTAGCTGTCGAGCCGGCCTGCGCTTCATGCCTTCCTGCGCCTTGCAACCAGAACCTCAGGCTTTTCTCCCTCGACGGAACTCGTGAACGGTTGTGGTTTTGGCCGATAGCGTTGAAAAGGCACGCCTTTCAACCAGATCCGCATCGCCTCCCAATGGATGGCACCGATCACCTTGAGGGTCATCAGCGGATAGCGAAACAGGACGCGCGCAAGCGCGCCATCTGAAAGCGCTTTCCTTCTGCCGTGGAAGGAGGCGAAGAAAAGCGGGCCGTCCGCATCCTCTTCGTGGATGCCGATCCGGACCTCTTCTCCGGGCGGCCTGACGTCGAAGCCGTAGGTGCAATCCATCGGCATGAAGGGCGACACATACATCCGCTTGCGGCAGGTGTGGCGCTCGACGCCAGCCCCGCCGTGCTCGACGGGAATGATGTAGGTGTGGCGTTCGCCGAATGTGTTGGACACCTCGTACAGAATTGCCCGGCAGTCTCCGCTCAGCGCTTCGCAGAAATACACCGTCAGCGGATTGAAGACGTAGCCGAAGATCCGCGGATAACAGAGCACCCGGATGCGCATGTCTGCGGACGAAATGCCGGCATCTTCCAGACGTTCCGACAGCCAGGCGTTCAGCCCACCCGCCTCGCCGAGGCCGTGATCCCTGTCCCAGAAGCTGAAGACGGCCGCCGAGTTGTAGCCGAAGAACCGAAGGCTCTTGGAAAGATCGCTGAGTTCGTCGAGATCGAGCAGCAGCGAGAAGACGCGATAGCGCAGCCGGTGCGCATGGGGGCGGTGCCGCACGTGGAGGACATCGCCTTCGTATATGGCCGAATGCTGGGTCATTCCGCTGCTGCCCGCGTGTCGTCGATGAAGATGCGGCCGGACTGGTCCGCGACCGTCCACGGCCGGCGGGCGCCCGTCAGTGCTTCGGCGACCGCAAGGCCCGCCTGCAGCCCGTCCTCGTGAAAGCCGCTGCCGAAATGCGCGCCTGCGAACCAGGTGTGCCTGCGACCTTGCAGATCCCATATCCGCTTTTGGGCCACGATCGCCCTGTGGTCGAACAGTGGGTGAGAATAGCGGTAAGTGCCGATAACGGCATCGCGCCTCACTTCGCGACATGGATTGAGCGTCACAAAGAGAGGGTGCGCTGGGTCGAGGTTCTGCAGGCGGTTCATCCAGTAGGTGACGCAGAGCGGGCGTTTGGTCGCCTGCGTCTTCGCGGCGATATAATTCCAGCTAGACCATGTCCGTCTGCGGCGCGGCATAAGTGCGACATCGCCGTGCAGGACCGCGAGGTTTTCCGTATAGCGGAAGGATTGCAGGATATCCCGCTCGGCCTCGTCGGCATCATCGAGCATTGCCAGCGCCTCGTTGGCATGGGTCGCAATGACCACTTCGGCGAACCTGTCGACGTTTCCCTTGGCATCCCTGACGAGAACGCCATCGCCATCGCGAACGATCCGGGCAACCGGGCAACCGAGGCGCAGCTCGCTCGCAAAATCGTCGACAAGCCGCTTCACATATTCGCAGCTTCCGCCCTGGACCGTCCGCCAGCGGGGCCGCCCCGCAAGCAGGATCAGCCCGTGATGCACGAAGAAGCGGATGAAGGCATGCAGCGGGTAGGCGCGGATATCGTCCGCCGTCGTCGACCAGATCGCAGCACCCATCGGCAGCAGATGATCGTCTGCGAAACTCTGCGAATAGCCGGCGCGTTCGAGATACTGACCGAGCGTGACCGACTGAAGGTCGGACCTCGCAAGCAGCCCCTCTGCCTCGCGATAGAAGCGGGCGATATCGCGAAGCATCCTCCAGAAGCGCGGCTTGGCCGCGTTGGATGTCTGCGCGAGGAGCCCGGCTAATCCCGTGCCGGAGTATTCGAAGGCGCCGTCGTCGATCGACGCGGAAAAGGACATGTCGGAAGGGGAGGTCGGCACGCGCAGGTGATCGAACAGCGCAACGAGATTGGGATAGTTGCGGTCGTTGTAGACGATGAAACCGGTGTCAACTGCGACGGCGCCATCACCCGCAGGCGCCAGCACTGTGTTGGCGTGGCCGCCGAGCCGATCGGCGGCCTCGTACAACGTGACGTCGCGATGCCTGGACATCAGCCACGCAGCCGACAGGCCGCTAATCCCTGCTCCGATCACCGCGATGCGCGCATCGTTTTTCGTTCGCATATGCCGCTCCCTTGCCCTCATCATGGTTACGGCGGGCCGATGGGAATGGATTGGCGGATCAAGTCTTTTTTTCTCTCGATTGATCCAGCTTCTAGCCGCAGACGTAATCCTGCGCATGACCCCAAGCATTTCATTGCGCCATGGAACATGTCAGAACTATGCCTCGCCCGTCTCCTTGGCGAGGGCGTGGTCAATGCATCATGCAAGGACAAAGCAATCCTACATGGATCGAACCGAGCAAGAGCTTTCGGACGAAGCCATGACCGCGCTTCTTGCGTCGGTCGGGCGAGAGCGTGACATCGACGCCTTCGAGGTCATCTTCCGGCACTATAGCCCAAAGCTGCGCGCCTACATGGCGGCCAAAACGAAGGACGCCCAGGCCGCCGAGGAACTCATGCAGGAAGCGATGATGTCGGTCTGGAAAAAGGCGGCGCAATTCGATCCGGCAAGAGGCAGCGTCTCGTCCTGGATATTCACGATCGCGCGTAACCTCGGCATCGACGCGCATCGCCGACGCCGGCCTATGTTCGACGCCGACGATCCTGCCTTCGTCGCCGACGAAACGACGCCGGCGGACGTGGAAGTCGAAAGGCGGCAGGACGCCGAGAACTTGCGCGAGGCCATGAGGACACTGCCGGAAGAGCAACTCGACATTCTGAAGCGTGCCTTCTTCGACGAAGCCTCGCATTCCACCATCGCCAGGGAGCTCGCCTTGCCGCTCGGCACCGTCAAATCGCGCATCCGGCTCGCCTTCGAAAAGCTGAGGACAGCACTGGAGACGAGGCGATGACCACAAGCCATCATATCGGCGACGCCTTCCTCCTCGATTTCGCCTTTGGCAATCTTTCCGAAGGGTGGAGCCTCGCGGTCGCATCGCATCTGGCGCTGTGTCCTTCCTGCCGGAATCGCCTGGCAGCAATGGAGGAAGTTGGCGGCGCGTTTTTAGAGCACTTCGAGCAGCGTCCGGTATCCGAACCCGGTTCATGGGAGCTGATGCGGCATCGCCTGGAACGTGAAGACCGGGCGTTCGGCTCTGTTGCAACAACTGAGGGGAGCAAGATCGGCCCGCGGGTATTGCCAGAGCCTTTGCGTTCCTATCTCGGGGGCGATCTCGACGATCTCAAATGGCGCGCGCTCGGTCGAGGCGCTTACCAGATTCTTATTCCGACCGACGACCGCTCGACGCAGGCGAGGCTCCTGAGGATCCCACGCGGCAAGCCGGTCCCGGAACACACGCACCGGGGCAGGGAACTCACCCTGGTGCTGACAGGCGCCTTCAGAGACGGCCACCGGATTTTCCGTCGAGGCGATGTCGAGGAGGCCGACGACACGCTCGTGCACCAGCCGATCGCCCTCGATGACGAAGACTGCATCTGCCTGGCGATCACCGAGGCGCCGCTGAGATTCACGAACTGGATTGTTCGCCTCGCGCAGCCATTCCTGAAGATATGAAAACCCGACGAAGGAAGCCCGGAACAAGATGATACTCACCTATCTCGCGGCCTATGCGGCAACGGCCGTCGTCTTCCTCGGATTGGACTATCTCTGGATCGCCGTGCTCGCGCGTGATTTCTATCGCCAGCAATTGGGACCGCTGATGCTGGAACAGCCGAATCTGGTCGCCGCGGGCGTCTTCTATGCCCTGTATGTCGGCGGCATCCTCTATTTCGCAATCCTACCGGCCCTTCACGGCGGCGGGTGGGCGAAGGCGCTCGCCGCAGGCGCCGTTCTCGGCCTGGTGGCTTACGGTACATACGACCTGACAAACCTCGCGACGCTGAAGAGTTGGCCGGTCACCACCAGCTTCGCGGATATTCTTTGGGGCATTGCACTCACCGCCACGGCCGCGACGGTGGGCTATGCCGCGGCAAGGCTGACGGCGCCATTGTGACGCCTATTATCCATACCTGGCAGCCGACTACCCGCGGATTGATTTGTAATTGTGCACGAATTGACTTACCCAGCCATAGCGACGAGGGTTCGCGTCACCGCCTGGGCGTCAATCGGCTTTGCAAAGAAAACGCCGCGATCCGGGAGGCTCGAGGCGGGCGGGCGCGTCATCCCCGACACTACGATGATCTCGATCGGCGGCCAGCGATTTCGCACTGCTGCCGCCAGCTTGAGCCCATCCATGCTTCCTGGCATGTCGATATCGGTAAAGAGAATCCGGATGTCGGGAATGGTCTCCAGTAGTCGTATCGCCTCGTCGGCGTCGCTGGCCTGGATTGCCTCGAAGCCAGCGTCCTCAACGAGAGCGGCCGCCATCATCAGAAGCAGCGGTTCGTCCTCGACCACAAGTACTTTTGGCTTGATGCGCTGTCCCACGGATTTCCTAACCTTTCTTTCTAAACAGCCCCGTTTCGTTCGGGTTCCACCAGGTTGAAAACAAGTTCGAACCTTAGGCCTTCCGGTCGGAATTCCGATCTTGAACTGGACTGCGCTTTGGGTGGAAAGGCCTTTTCTATGATGACCGATCCAAAGCCCACGCTGGTATATCGTGCAGGTCGGCGATTTCTTCGACGAGATCGCACGAAACATTGGCGGCACGCGTGGAGCCGAGCCCGGAATCTACGTCGTAACTGGGCCAGATTTTAGGGGACACGTTCCCGGCGACATGCCACGGATCGAGAGCCGGACAGAGCGTGGCGTCGCGGCGGTGAGGATTCTCGCCAACGGCGAAGCTGATCTGCCCAAGGCGGTAGAGACGCAGAGGGGCTTCCGGATGATGCCGCTGTCGGCCTATCTCCGCTACGGCCTCGCCTATGAGCTCCGCCTGCCGAGAAACCATTTCTCGTCGCGCCCAGTAGCAAGGCACTCTCCGCACTGGCTTATTTCGATGAATTGGGACAAGCGATGAAGATCGCGCTGCCTACATCCGAGGATTCCGAAGACGCACTTGTGGCCTCTTTCCGTCAAATTGGCTTGAGTGTCGGAGCAGGGTTTGATGTGAACTCCATCGATGAGCCGACCAAGCGTGGTCTTGCGGGAGCCGCTGAAAATGCGGCGCCAAATGGCAGCGGCCGGAAATATCGTGAATGGCTGGAAGTATACGTTCGCTGGCGGCCGCGCAGGCTACGATCCCGGTCTTCGGGCCGCGCTTGCCAAGTATGAGATCGGGGCTCAGTTGTCCGATCAGGTTCTCTATCCCAACACCAGCGTCGATGACCACGGAGCGCATCTAAACGGTGCGAACAAGTACGTCCTCCACTTTGACGCCGGCGAGCTTCCGCCCGTTTCGGTGTTCTGAAATATGGCGATGTATGCTGCCGACATGCTGTTCGTGGAGAATGATTTCAAGCGGTACAGCATCGGCAGCACAACCGACGGTTTGAAGAAAGAGGCGGACGGATCACTCACGATCCTGATCCACAAGGATAGGCCGTCAGCCGTCGCGAATTGGTTGCCAGCGCCAGAGGGGGGACTTCAACCTGACAATGCGGCTCTATGGCCCGAGACATCCGTACTCGATGGCACCTATCGGCTTCCGGCAGTCCGTCACATCGACTGAACCGCTTAACAAATGACCGGTTTTGGCGCGTCAAGCGGAAATAATTTCCGTTCTCGGCTTCTGGCCGGCAAGGGCCGGAACCGGCCGGCCCGCTATCCAGCAGCTTCGGCATCTTGGAAGCTAGCTTTGGCAGTGCCTTGGTCGCTAAAGGGATTGGAGTTCGCTCTCTATCGCGATAGGGCTTCGTGGCGGCTAAGGCCCGGCGACGCTGCGGGAAACGGAAATGGACTAAGTAATGAATGAAACAACCCGTCTGAATGAAGTCCCCCTGGCTCCACCCGCCCCGTCGGAGCGGGAGAAGAACGTCATCATCGGAGGTGTTCTCGTATCCATGCTTCTCGCCGCACTCGACCAGACGATCGTTGCGCCTGCGATGCCCACGATCGGTAAGGCGCTCGGGCACGCCGACTACCTTTCCTGGGTCGTGACAGCATATCTCCTGACTGCGACGGCGATGGCGCCGCTTTACGGCAAGATATCGGACGTCCATGGCCGGCGTTCGACGATTTTTGCCGCCGTGACTATCTTCCTTGTGGGGTCACTAATCAGTGCGGTGGCTCCTAACATGCTGGTGCTGATCATCGGCCGTGCGGTGCAGGGCCTGGGCGGCGGCGGATTATTCGCACTCTCGCAAACGGTTATTGGCGACCTCGTTCCACCACGCGAACGCGCGCGCTATGCCGCTTGGGTTTCTGGCACATGGGCTGTGGCAAGCATCGCCGGGCCGCTCTTAGGCGGCACGTTTGCCCAACATCTCCATTGGTCTTTGATCTTCTGGATTAACATTCCGCTCGGGCTGGCGGCGCTGGCGATCATCAGCAATCCGTTGAAGAAGCTGCCCGTCATGGCCCGCGCGCATCGCATTGACGCCGTCGGCGCGACGCTGCTCGTCGTCGCGACCGCGCTGTTGCTCCTTGCCCTCAACTGGGGTGGGAGCCGCTATTCGTGGATGTCATCGGCCATTGTCGGGCTGCTAGGTTCTTCGGTCACCCTCTGGGTCATGTTCGGCCTGCGGCTGCGACGCACGGTCGAACCGCTGATCTCGCTTGAGGTTCTCAGCAATCCTGTCGTGCGGTACGGGACGCTGGCAATGTTCATGGTGCAGGCCGCCAACATCGGTCTGTCGGTCTACCTTCCGGTCTATATGCAATCGTTTCTTGGCCTCTCCGCAAGCAATTCCGGTATTGCCATGCTCGGCCTACTCCTGGGCACGGTGCTTGGGGCAACGATCAGCGGACGGATGATCCCAGGGGTTGCCCGCTACAAGACGATCGCCGTTGCCGGCGCTCTGTTCAGTTCGATTTGTCTCGCCACGCTGGCGTTTCTGACCGGACGTTCGTCGTTGGTTGTGCTGGAGCTTCTGACTGTCGGCGCGGGGTTCGGCACCGGAGCGACATTTCCGGTCGCCACCGTTTCCGTCCAGAATGCAGTTGATCAGGCCCATCTCGGCGTCGCGACCGGCGTTCTAACCTTCCTGCGGTCGCTAGGCGGAGCGCTCGGCGTTGCGGTTCTCGGCGCCATCGCGCTCGGTCACCGTTTGCCGCTCGGTGGCGAGAGCCTGCAGGTCGCGAATACCGCAGCCATATCTACAACGCCATTCGCCTACATTTTCCTCGCCTGCGCCGCCGCCATGGCACTTGCGCTCATCGCTTTCCTCCGCATGCCGGAAAAGCCGCTACGAGGCCGCACCGAGAGTGGGATGGCGGCCAGCGTCGAGTGAACCGGCGCCAGCGGAGGAGTCAAACGGCATTCCCTCAATAGCTTCAAAGGAAGCCAGGAGAATGGGTCGAGATACGATGACAGCGTTCGCAGGAAGGCACCCTGAGCGGACATTCATTTGCGCGATAAGTATCCAGCACCATCGCCCAGCGGCATTTCGGACGAAAGAGACTATGCCTTGCCCAGATGCTTCGGCCAGAATTCCTGATGGACTTTAGCAGCTTCGTCTTCGAGGCCCGTCGGGCCAACCACGGTGACGTTGCGCGCGCCGGTTTGCAACACCGCCCGGCTCGGCACGTTCAATCCAATCCCAGCGATCTCGCCAAGCCGCGTTTCGGAGCACGCAAACACCATACGCCCGATGCCCGACCAGTAAATCGCCCCGGAGCACATCGCGCACGGCTCCGTGCTGGTGTAGAGCGTGCAGTCACCGAGAAAAGCCGTGTCGTACTGCTGTGCCGCCAGTTTAACTAGGTTCATTTCGGCGTGGTTCGTCATATCGTGGCCGGTGAAGACACTGTTTTCGGCACGAAGGATTACTTCGCCGTCCTTCACAAGCACCGAGCCAAATGGTTCGTTGCCGCCGTCCATCGAGGATTTCGAGAGCGCAATCGCCTCGCGCAAAAACGGCTCATGGTTTTCCATCGGAGATCCCCCCAGACACTAGAGCGTGATGATCTTGTCTTGAATCGAAGAGATTTCCAAGGGCTGCACATCAAACTCAAGATCCTGGCAGGGTAGAGGCCGACATGGATTTATCCTATGCGGGCGCGAATTAGACGCCCGTCTCACGTGCCTCCGGCCCAGTGGTAACGGTCTACACCTGTTCCATTTTGATGCGATTTCGCAGGCACGTTTCTTGCTCGTTACCCGTCGTGGCGGTCGCGGAACCGTGTATCGCTGCAGCGTCGGATGGGCTGGGCCGGCGTGGTCGCCGAGGCGGAACAAGGGTCGAAATCCCGGCCGCCGCCTCGGCGCGCTATCACTCTGACTTGCCGCTTAGGAGTCCGTCATAGACCTCCATCAACGCCTGCGTGATTGCCTGCCCAAGAGCGTTTCCGGCCGTGCGAGCCTGATCCTCGGTCCCGTCGCGAGCAGCCCGAGCAGGTCCAAAGCCTTGGTCGCTAACGATCTGCTTCGCTACCTCGATAGCCCAGAGGCCGAAATCGCGGCGATTGTCGATGTTAATAGTTTCTTCCATCCGGGCCTCTGGGTTTTCAATCGCGCCGAGATAATCGTCGACGAAACCAAGGTCCAGGCCCCGTAGGCTCGCTAACCCGCGTTGTCACTGCGTTACCTCCGCTTTGCAACAACAGCGGGCGGTCGTTCAATGACCTGGGGCGCTTTGCTGATCGGCCGGTTCCGACCCATAGCGGCCGCAAATGGCCTTGAGGGGCAACATTCCTTATAGTCGCTCCCAGTGCCGGCAATAGAGCGCCGGTCGCGCCCGCGAGGTGAACGAATATGTTGAAGCTTCCGCCGCCGATATGGGCACTTCTCTTTTTGATCCTTACTGCGGGCGCCAGCTACTTGGCCGCGTGGCCCGCCGTACCTCGGGTTCATAGCCTCTCCGTCGGGATCGGGCTCATCGCGGTCAGTTTCCTTGCTCCAGTTTGGGCCTTGATACTGTTCCGACGTGAGGGCACCCAGATCAATCCCACCTCGGGAACCAACAATAAGCTGGTCACCGGAGGACCTTTTCAGTTCACCCGCAATCCCATGTATCTGGGCCTCGTCGTCCTCAGCCTCGGTGTGGCTGTGGCGACGGGCGCCATTCTTATGTTCGTCGCCCCCATCTTGGTGTTCGCTACCGCGAATTGGGTCCATATCCCCTTCGAGGAAGCCAAGATGCGCCGCCAGTTCGGCCCGGCTTTCGACGACTACGCGCGTAACGTGAGAAGGTGGCTTTAGAGCCTCGCTTGTATCGGCTGCGCGACAAAGCAGGTACCATGGTCGGGCGTCCGGAATGGCTGCTTGCCACCCATACAAGAAGTGCCTCAGGCGTGCAGCGGAACCTCGGCTTTGGGCATTCCGCTCGACCTACCTAAACGGCCGAAATGCGGGCGCGAATCAGACGAGAGCTATCTTCCGCTTGGAATTAATCCAACTGACCAGACGCACTCCGTCGAGCTCATGCTATATTCGCAGGCAACTGCGATTTTGGCCGGCTTTACCTGCTTTTACCGTTGGAGCGAGCAAGCCGTCAAATCCCGAAATGGCTGTCAACGGTCGGTGGGAGGGGAATCGCCATGAAAATCGATTTCGTTGGCCTCTGCCGTTTCCGCAACGGCCCTGACAGCAGGTGCGGCATTTGCGCAACAGGTTACCGGCATACTCGGCTCACCGAGCGCGACGACCACGATCGATGGCAGGCAATTGCCGCCGCCCGACCCCAGCTTCGGCGGTACTATCACCAATGACGCTCTGAGTTCGAAGCCATGGTGGGCACCGCGGGTCGTCCCGCCAAAGACTGCCCCGAATATCCTTCTGATCATGACGGACGATGCTGGTTTCGGCGTGCCGAGCACCTTCGGCGGTGTCATCCCCGCTCCGACGATGGATCGCCTTGCCGCGAACGGCCTGCGCTATAACAACATCCATTCCACGGCCCTATGCTCGCCGACGCGGGCGGCTCTCATCACGGGCCGGAACCACCATTCGGACGATTTCGGCGTGATCTCCGAACAGTCCACGGGCTTTCCCGGCTACAGCATATCAGTAGGGACAAGGCGACTATCGGCCGGATTCTGCTCGACAACGGATACGCGACATCCTAGTTTGGCAAGGACCACAACGTCCCGCCATTCCAGGCAAGCCAGGCCGGACCGTTCGATCAATGGCCGACGGGCATGGGTATCGAATATTTCTACGGCTTCGTGGGCGGCGATGCGAACCAGTGGCAGCCGAACCTCTTCCGTAACACCACCCACATCTACCCCTTCGAAGGCAAACCCGGCTGGAATCTCGTCACCGGGATGGCCGACGACGCAATCGACTACCTGAATCGCCTCAACCAGACGGTACCGGAAAAGCCGTTCTTCATGATGTATGTGCCCGGTGCGACGCACGCTCCGCACCATCCGACCAAGGAGTGGCTGGACAAGATCAGCAGCATGCATCTGTTCGACCAGGGTTGGAACAAGCTTCGCGACCAGATCTTCGCCAACCAGAAGAAGCTCGGAGTGATCCCGCAGAATTCGCAACTTGAACCCTGGCCCGCCGATGTCATCAAGAACTGGGACGATCTAGCGGCGGACGAAAGGAAGCTGTTCATCCGGCAGGCGGATGTCTTCGCGGCCTATGCCGCCTATGACGAACACGAGATCGGACGCGTCGTTCAATCCATCGAGGACATGGGCAAGCTCGATAACACGCTGATCATTTACATCAACGGCGACAACGGCACGAGCGCTGAGGGCGGCCCGCTCGGGACGCCGAACGAAGTCGCCTTCTTCAACGGCGTCAATATGATGCCGGTGGACGTCCAGATGAAATGGTACGACGTCTGGGGCACGGAACAGACCTACAATCATATGTCCGCCGGCTGGTCCTGGGCATTCGACACGCCGTTTACCTGGTTCAAGCAGAACGCGTCGCGTCTTGGCGGCGTGGGCCAGAACATAGTTGTGTCCTGGCGTGCAGGCATTGCGGACACGGGCGGGCTTCGAAAACAGTTCATGCACGTGATCGACGTCGTGCCAACGCTCTTAGAAGTAAGTGGCATCCCGGCGCCCGATATAGTCGACGGCATCAAGCAGACGCCGATCGAGGGCACGAGCTTCGCCTACACCTTCCACAAGGCGAACGCCACGACCCCCACGCACCACAGGACGCAGTATTTCGAGATGATGGGCCAGTGGGCGCTTTACAACGACGGCTGGCTGCTCAGCACCAAGGTCATGCGCGCCGTGGGAGGCCTTCGGCGCCGCCAATCCGGCCCCCCTCAACAACCAAGTTCTGCAGCTCTACAATCTTGACAAGGATTTCAGCCAGTCCCGCCGAGGTGCTAGTGGCTTAGAAAAAGAGGGACATTGGTCGTTTCGAGCATCGACCGCGTCACCCCGCCAAACACCCGTTCGCGAAAGCGAGAGTGGCTGTAAGCGCCCATCACAACGAGTTCCGCTCCCGCCTCCATCGCGCGTTGCTTCAATGCTTCCCCAACCGTTCTTCCACCGCCGGCGATCACTTCCACAGTGACTGTCACCCCTTGTCGGGCGAGAAATGCGGCGATGTCAGCCCCCGGATCTTCGCCGTTTGAAGACGGGGTTGCGATGGGATCGATGAGCACGACCCGGACGTCCTTGGCCTGCAGCAAGAGCGTCATTGCTTGCTGGACAGACCGAGCTGCCTCCATGCGGGAGTCCCAGGCGATGAGGATGGGATTCGGGCACAAGTTAACGGCCTCGTCGGTTGGATTGAAAAGCACCGGCGCTGGCGCCTGGAACAAGGCACCGTCGATGATCTTCCGGCAGAGCTGACCGTCGCTCGCCGCCCTGCGGCCGACGAGGGTGAGATCGGCGTAGAGTGCCCGCACCGCGATGTCCTCGTCGGCCCAAGCAAACTCGGTGTATAGGTCCTGAATATCGAAAGACAGTCCTGAAGCAGCAAGCTGTTCCGTTGCACGACGTGTTTGGTTCTCCAGTTTGGCGACATCCCCTTGTCTCTCCTCGAGCCACGCCGGCGAAATTGCTTCAACATATGCGCCGATCGGCGGCGGAGCCGCCATGGCAATCACGACCACCGACAAATGCGCCTCAGCGGCCTGCGCCAGCACGATCGCATTCTTGAGATCCTCCTGAAAGTCGTTGACACCGATCACGGATAGGATGGTCTTGTATCGCATCGCGGCGACCTCCTCTGAATAGTTGATCGGACCAGCCTAACGTGCCTAAGTCCGCGCGCTTTGACGCATATCAAAGTGCGGAAAGCTGGTGAATCGCCGAACGACATGACATACGGGCGCCGATGGCATTCTGACGGTCGGCGCCGTCACGCGCAGCCACTAGACCGTCATCGGCGTCTGGATAGGCCGGAACCACCAGTGCCGCTACCCCAAATCGCCGTCATTTAGAGCGTACTTTTATAGGCGTGGTCCGAGCTTATATTTCGTGCAATTGGTCCGCGATCTCAGGGGCAGCGAACCCCCCGTGGGGTTATGCCGGAGATCGGAAGGAATTCTGGCCAGGAAAACGCGGATGGCTGGTATTCCTCCTGCGGAGGCGCCGACGGCGAGCGAGCATATCGTGTGGCGACTAAGCTGGTCTTTGTTTGGACTGTCCAATCCAATGATGCTCGAGCTCGCATGGCAGCAATCAAACGGCTCGGTCAGACTTCTTTGCGCTTCGTCAATGCCACTCTCTTTTTCCACGCACATCCTTTGCCCGGCAATTTCGCATCGCGCACCAAGGAGAGGACTCTGCCATGAGCGGCTTGGCCATTCGAATTCGAACGAGAGCAACCATGACGTGGCTTCTCCAAGCGACCTTGCTCGCCTTTTTTGGCGGGGCAGCCTGGGGAGCAGAGTCCGGTCTCCCCTCGCTCGCCCCCATGCTTGAACGTGTCGCACCGGCGGTGGTCAGCATTTCGGTCAAAGGAAAGACGAGCGATGACAATCCCGTGTTCCTGACACCGGGCAAGCAATCCGAGTCCCCGGAAAACGATGCGGTTCCTTTCCACGTCTCGATGCCGGCGGGCACGGGTGTCATCACCGACGCTAGACACGGCTATATTCTGACTAACAATCATGTGATTGCCGGAGCGACTGCGATCAAGGTGACGGTCGCCGACGGCGCTACGTACGATGCCTTTGTCACAGGAACTGACGAACAGTCTGATCTCGCCGTCATCAGAATCAAAGCAGAAGGGCTGAAGGCTGTCGAACTCGGAGATTCCAGCGCCCTCAAGGTCGGAGACTACGTCGTTGCGATTGGCAGTCCCTTTGGTCTGAATACCTCGGTCACGTTTGGTATTGTCAGCGCCCTCGACCGAATCCGCCCGGAGTTCGGCGCCGGACTCATCCAGACGGACGCATCGCTCAACCCCGGCAGTTCCGGCGGCGCATTGGTCGACATCGAGGGCAAGGTGATTGGCATCAACACCGCGATCATCGCCAGCGACGGAGGCAACGCCGGAATAGGTTTCGCAGTTCCGATCAACGAGGCGAAAGCAATCATGGAGCAGCTTATTGCAAAAGGTACGATCCAGCGGGGTCAGCTCGGCGTCCAGGTACAGGACAGCAGCAGGGATTTTGGTCTGGCGTTCGGCGTCGAGGCGACGACCGGAGCGCTCGTAAACGATGTCACACCAGGTTCGCCCGGCGCCAAGGCGGGCGTGCTGGTTGGGGACATCATCGCAAAAGTGAACGGAATTCCCGTCGCCGACTCAACGGACTTACGAACACGAGTTTCGGCTTTTCCTCCCGGCGCGACCATAAAGCTGCTCGTCCTGCGGCGCGCCGGAAACGTCGAGATAGCCGCCACCCTTGCTACCCTCGTTAATGAGGTGGCGGAGTCATCCTCTGAATTCGTCGACGGCAAAGGACTGCTGGCTTCCCTGACGCTGCAGGCGACCGGCTCCGACGAGGGAGCGATTGTTGCTTCCCTTTCCGACGACAGCGTCGCAGCAGCGGCAGGTCTGCAACCTGGCGACATAATAACGACGGTCAACCGGAAGGCATCCACTACACCGCAGATGGTCGTCGACCTTTCGAAGTCAGCGAAGGACGTCCTCCTGCTCGGCATTCTTCGAGGCAACTCTAAGAGCTTCGTAGTCGTTAAGCCCAAGAATTCCGGTTGATCTGCGCGAACGTCCTGATTGCGAGGCGGACTGTCACCTCTCCGCTACTTTCTGCACTTTGACCGTGATCAACGTCCGGCCAGCGGATCGGTGCTATGTATCTTCTTCAGCCAATCCAGATGCCCAATGTTCGCGACGGACTAGGCCGATTTGGACCTCAAGCCCCTCACGACTTTCAAGGAGACGGACATGCTCATATGCGAAATCATGACCCGGAACCCGATCACCGTTAAGGCCTCCGCGCCGATCGCCGAAGCGGCAAATGTCATGCTGGAACACAGTATAAGCGGCCTTCCCGTCGTCAACGACGACGGCGTCTTGGTCGGCGTCGTCAGCGAAGGCGACTTCCTTCGGCGCGCTGAGCTCGACACCGAGCGGCGGAGGTCGCGCTTTCTGGAGTTTCTTGCCAGCCCAGGCAAGCTTGCAAACGAATACGTACATGCCCATGGCCGACAGGTGGACCAGGTCATGACCTCGCCGGTCGTTACGATCTCCCCATGGTCGCCGATTGCCGAGGCAGTTGAACAGATGGAACGCAACGACGTCAAAAGGCTTCTTGTCGTCGAGGACGAGCAGCTTGTCGGAGTTGTCGCCCGATCTGATCTTCTGCGTGCACTCGTTCGCATGTTGCCTTCGGTTCAGACCCAGAAGAGCGACGCCGAAATCGAGGCGCAAATCACGGAAGAACTGGCGAAGCGGAGCTGGAGCCGCAACGGCGCTATCCGTGTTTCAGTCAAGGACGGCAACGCCGAACTTTCAGGCACCGTCTACGACGAGCGTGAGCGATTAGCAGCGCGGGTCGCCGCCGAAAATGTTCCGGGGACCAAATCAGTCGTCGATCACTTGTCTTGGGTAGATCCCTACTACGGCTTGGTAATTTCGCCGCCGTAACGCGGCGGAGTTTCCCGGTCCTGGTAAGTAGGTGGCTCGCAAGCGGGTGAGCGCAAACTCGTTAATGATCTCGTCCACACAAAACGACGCCGGATTGATTTGGCGCAATGTGATCGGTCGCCTTCGAGTTAAACTGAGTTCAATGCAATCCAAGGGAACCATCATTCTGCCCCCACAGCAATCATGTCGTTCGTGAACTCGGAGCTAGCCCGGATAGCTATTCTCGAGCGTCTGCGGAAACACTGCCTGGCCCTTAGGAGTGCCAAGGATTTGCGCTAAACTCGCTTCCGCAATCCCTCCCCCGTTATCAAGCGGCGAGGGAATTGCTCTAAGGGAGAAATAGGATGAACGACGCTCCCGCCGATGGACACTCTCCAATGCCACCGGGACACTTTTCCCACCCGCAGTCGAGCCCAGCGGCTAGCTGGAGGGCGGGCAGCTATCTCAATCTCTTTGCAGCAGGACTGATCTTACCCATTCTGCTCTTCGCCTTCATTCTTGCATGGTTCTACGTGAGTTCCGAGCAGAACAGAGCAATCGATCGCGCCCGATCCGCATCTCGGGAAATGGCTGCCGCGGTAGACCATTTACTTTCAGGACCGCGCCTCGTCCTGCAGCAACTGGCCGCGTCGACCGCTCTTCGCGAGGGAGACATACTGGACTTCCACGACAATCTGTCGCAGGCGGCTAGGCTGCTCGGGCATGACATCGCCCTCACCGTACCAGGCGAAGCACGGCCGATGGTGAGCACGACGGTGCCGGGGAACTCAGAGCTGCCGGAACTCGACAAGGCGAGTCTAGCCTATGAGATGCAGGCAGTCGAATCCAAGGCGCCGGTCGTAAGCAACCTGATACAGCGCAATGGCTCCGATGTCATTGCGCTCTTTGTTCCAGTCGTTCGAAACAGCAGAGCCGTATATGTCCTCTCGATCGATCTGCCTGCGTCGCAGTTTCTTGCCGCGTTGTCGCAGGTAGATCTCGAGCGGGGATGGCTTGCCGGCCTTACCGACGGAAACGGGCACCTCATCGCCCGGACGCTACAGCATGCGAAATTCGTTGGCCATCAGACGCCTCCCGAGTGGCTGGCGCAGGCGACCGGGGCCGACGGGGTGTGGACCGGGACAAACATCGAAGGGACCGAGGTAGCAGCCGCCTACGTGCGTTCTGCCAAAACCGGTTGGACAACGGCCGTGACCGTGCCCCTCTCGATCCTGAGGGCGCCCCTCTGGAGGGCTTCGTCCGTGCTGCTTGCTATCGGAGGCACCTTGGTAGCATGCGCCATAGCATTCACGTAATGGATGGGATCACATCTGTTTGGCGCTCTCTCCAGCCTCCAAAGTGCGGCACTGCAGCTGAACAGCAATGCGGAAGTTCCGCTTGTGCGAACGCCGGTGGAAGAGGTCAATCAGGTGGGAGCAGCGCTTTCAAAAGCCGCGGACGAAGCGCTTCGCCGTGAAGCACATCTGCGTTCCATCCTCGAAACCGTCCCCAGCGCGATGGTTGTCATAGATAGCCGCGGCACCATCCGCTCCTTCAGTGCGACGGCGGAACGGCTCTTTGGCTACAGAGCCGACGAGCTCGCAGGAAGCAACGTAAGAATTCTGATGCCGGAGCCGGACCGAGGCGCTCACGACGGCTATATCGAACGCTATTTCCAGACCGGCGAGCGACGCGTCAAGGGTAGCCGCATCGTGGTCGGACTGAAGAAGGACGGCACGCAGTTTCCGGTAGAACTCCATGTCGGCGAAGTGGAGGTGGGAGGGGAAAAGATCTTCACCGGCTTCATGCGGGACCAGACGGAAAGGCGGCGTATCGAACAGGAACTACGACAAACGCAGAAGATCGAAGCGATCGGGAAGCTGACTGGCGGTGTCGCCCACGACTTCAACAATCTGCTGACCGTGATCAATGGTAATCTGGAAATGCTGGAGACAAAGGTGGACGTTAAGCATAGGCAATTAATAGCGGACGCTCAGGAGGCATCCAATCTCGCCGCGCAGTTGACCACCAGCCTGCTCGCATTTGGCCGTCAGATGCCGCTCAATCCTGTCCTTTCGGATCTCGGCCAGCTTGTAACGGCGACGGCGCATATGCTGGGCCGCACGCTTGGAGAGACCATCGTGATCAGGACCGTTATCAACACAGGCTGCTGGACGGTCGTAGACGCCCCGCAGCTCCAAAATGCCTTGCTCAATCTCGGCATCAACGCCCGCGATGCAATGCCGAAAGGTGGCACTCTATCAATAGAAGTTTCGCAAGATGAACTACTCGACCCGTATCACGCCACGGTCGACCCCGAGGTGCTCCTTGGTCGATTTGTTCTGATAACTTTGAGCGATACCGGTATTGGTATGTCGCCCGAAACCATGGAAAGGGCGTTCGAGCCGTTCTTCACGACTAAGCCATATGGGGCCGGAACCGGGCTCGGCCTGAGTTCCGTCTATGGTTTCGTCAAGCAATCGGGCGGGCATGTCGCTCTCCATAGCGAAGAAGGCCTCGGCACGACAATCCGGATTTATCTCCCTTACGCTTCAAAAGATTTGAACATTGAAGCCCCCGCCGCCGGACAGAGCCTGCCTCCACTGCCAATAGGAATGGGCGAACGGATTCTTGTAGTCGAAGACGACGACCGAGTGCGGCGTGTCGCGATGAAGAGACTGCGATCGCTCGGCTACAGCGTGCTCGAGGCGGCAAACGGCCCGGCGGCGCTCGATCTTCTTGAGAAGCAGACAGGCGTTGATCTCCTGTTCACCGACGTGGTCATGCCCGGCATGTCGGGCGCCGAACTGGCTCTGGAGGTTCGCCGACGCTGGCCCTTGCTTCCCGTGCTATTCACATCCGGCTACGCCGAGCCCGCCGCCCGGAGCAAAATAGGAATCGAACGGGAGGAATGGCTAACTAAACCTTACACGACTGCCAACCTTGCCAGCCACCTGGAGGCAATTTTCAAAAAAAGACAATATGCGGCTGGCGCGCGCGCACCAGACGGCAGTTCATCGTCCCCTTCAGATGCTTGATCGCACTGACGGATCGAACGGCCACTTGTCACGAGAACAATCAGGAGATTTTAGGATGATCGGTCTTCACACCCAGCTGCCATTTGCGCACTTCAGCCCTTTCGGCACGGCTTTGCTGGCTAGTAGCCAGTTTCAAACGGAACTTGCGACCCGGCTTCAGCTCGAAAGCATGCGCTTTGTTCATGACCGGCTCAAGCGAGGTCTGCAATGTATGGAAGCTCTATCTGCAGTTCAGGCGCATGGCGACATGCTGGCTGTGCTAAGCGACTTCTCGGAAGAAGTGATCTTGGACTATATCCACGAGACGGGCAGAGTTTTCGCGATCGTTGCAACAAGTGCAACCGACGCCGAGACTGTGGCGGGCAAGGAAGCCAAGCTTGTGGCCGACGATTTCGCTGCCTGCACCATTGCGCCCTGACTCCCTCCGGTCTCGACTTCCAAGATGGAATAAAATCGTCTCGGAACCTGTGGTTCGCCTGGTCGGGATGCCCATTGATCTTGATCAACGCGCTCACTGCCGCTTCGCATCATATTGCCAAACGTCTTGCGGCAAGCGCGTGTCCCCCGACCAAGGAAATTTCGGACGCGAAATCGATTCGAGTTCACGACCCCTACGCGGTAATCGCAGATTAAAATCGGAAGAAGGGAGAGACCAAGATGCGAATTCGGTCAAACGACTGGATACTGGTGTGCGACGGCTCCAAAGCCTTATATCTTCGAAACGAAGGCAACACACAGAACCTTAACCTTGTCCAGGTTCGCACCTCGGTCAACGTGTCTCCTCCGACGAGGCTGCTGGGCAACGACCGCCCTGGGCGGGTCCACGCATCGATAGGCGAAGCAGGGAGTGCGGTCGAAACACCCGACCTCCATGAGCGCCTTGAGCAGGCCTTCCTTGCGCGCGAGGCAGCAGCGATCGAGGAAGACATAGAGAAGGGCAGTCTGTCGCGGCTGCTGCTGATCGCTCCTCCGCGCGCGCTCGGATTTCTCCGTCGCCGCCTGGGAGCGGCGGCGCGAACTGCTGTTTTCGCCGAAATCGCCAAGGACTTTACAAAGATGCCAGTCCACGAGATCGGAGCGCGGCTTCAAAAGGAGACTGAAGCCTGAAGATCACCTAAGGTGCAACGCCGCCTGCCGATGTGCTGCCGGCTTGGCGCTTCCGACTATGGCTGCCCACCATCTAGCGTTCGCCCTTCACGGACGTCCTTCGATTGATTGCTCGAGACTTGCCCCCCGCTGGTACAGATCGCCCTTCGATCTGACGAAAATGACGCTGAAAACCGTTACGATCATTAGAACCAGGATAACGGACAACGCATGGTCTAGTACCAGCCAGCGCAGCCGGCGGCCGCATTGTTGGAGAAACATTCTTAATCCCCTGTAATTGAACGCAACCGCAGCGACTACCTCGCGCAAGTCAGGTTCTCGGCGACGCATCACTCGGACGGCGGTTAGAGCATTTCGATTCTATTCGGCCCCCATATCTCGTGCGTAGGCCAGCCCTGCGGACTTCGCGAAGAAGCACATTCGCTTCGTTCAACGTCATCCACATCTTTCCACTTTCACGGTCAAACCGGCCTGTGTGGTTTGCAGAAATCCAATGAAAGGCACGCTTAGTGGCAACCAACACTTCCCAGCCCTTTTCACTACTTTTGTGAAGAACAAAGTCGGCGATGGGCATCTCGCAGTCCGGCTCCAGCAGAGCATTGCTCTTCGGTAAATGGTGCCGGAACTGTGGATTGAACATCGCGCGCCTCCGCGTTGGTGGGTCTCTTTTCCTTATGCTCCGCGAACTGCCCTGTCGCTTTGACCGAGATCAACGCAAGACGGGAGCTTCGGTGCTTTGATGGCTTGGATCAGTGCGAACACATCCAACTGATGGAAACCGACCCACGGTGTTCGGCGAAAAGGAGTTTAATATGACCCCGTCCCCATCGGACAGAACGGAAGAGTATCTGCCTCCGGGCGTTGGGATGGCCTCCCCCAAT
Source organism: Rhizobium sp. RAF56 (assembly GCF_052113965.1). Lineage (NCBI taxonomy): Bacteria > Pseudomonadati > Pseudomonadota > Alphaproteobacteria > Hyphomicrobiales > Rhizobiaceae > Rhizobium > Rhizobium sp. RAF56. The sequence continues at coordinate 32,679 of NZ_JBFRDU010000027.1, read as the reverse complement.
CGCCGAGGCGAATGTCGGCATAGCCCGACGCTCGAAACCAGTGCGCCTCCACACCCGCAACGACCTATGTTTCCATAATCGGGAGACTGAAGAAATGACAGTGATTACAATCGCGAAGACTGAATGGCCCGTATTCTTCTCGCGTCTCCGGGTAGCGGTACACGGGAAGAAAATGACGATTGAAATCGTCGGTGCATCGCTTGGCGACCAGATTCTCGTGAAATCCTCTCCATTGGAAGGGGCCACGTACGAGCCCCGAAACGATACCTTGGAAATCTCTATCGCGGCGATGACGCATGTGGTCGAGAAGCCGGAACAAATTTCAGTCCAAATTGATCACGGCGAGATCATTGCGATCGAAGTGGCGGAGCCCGGTGACAGGCGTCAGATCCTAACCTTCGCCTGATCTCGGTTACAGGGACCACACTTCTCTGTAGTCGATCGAGGGCCTTCTAAAGGGGCGAGCGGATCGCCCTCGTCGACTCGGCCAAGCGGCGAGGCCCAGACTCTAAGTGCGTGCACCAGTTTCTCCGGCTGCCTCTCTCCCATCCGGTTTTCCAGAAGCTTCAGAATGTTGACGAGAAACCCAGTATCCGCTTGTAGGCATCGCGGCAGATGCGTCAGCCCAAGTTCGTTGGGCGCACCTGCCGCCGATGGTTTCCAGTCGTCGAAGTACAGGCCCCGCAGAACGACAGGAAGACCGTTCCCGATCTCGGCGTTGTCGTTCACAGACAGACTGTCGCGGACTAAATGCAGGGCCTCGCACAGAAGATCGTAGGCGGCGGGTTGCTCGCAGCATAAAAGCTCCGAAAGGTCTCGAATCCAGATGCCTGCTTCCTGGGCGGCATCAGGAAAAGTCCTAGACGGAAAATACGTCATAATATCCTCCTCAGTGTATCGTTTGCTGATGGCGGAATTGGCGCCATCAGCATAGTCGGGCAGGCCCGGCTCATCGGCTTTGACGAGGGTCAAATGACACTTTCAAAGTCTGTGAAAAAACACCGTGGCGTAGCCAATCACGCTAACTCGTAGCACCGCTATCTCGCAGGAGTGGCGCAGATCAAGGAGCGGCGCCCGCCGATGGCAGCCTCTAACACAGCAGCAAAGGCTGCGAGATCAACGCATCGACGGCACTCTAATGGCTTTCGCATCGGGAAGCTTCTTTATAGCCCATGCTTCGAACAGCTACAGTTGCAGCGTCCCACGGGGAATCGTTTTCTTATTACCGCCAGCGAGTTGAACGAGCGTATCATCGCGCTGCTCGCGGGCCGGGCCGCCGAGAATCGTGTCTTCGGCGACGTTTCGACCGGGGCGGCGGACGATCTGGAGAAGGCGACAGACGTGGCGCGTGAATGCGTCACGCGCTTCGGCATGAGCAATGTCGGACAGGCCGTGTCAAAGCCGCAACGGCTCCAATGGCTGAATGACGCCGCGACCGGCTTCCGCCCAAGGGACTATTTCGAGGGCCGCCCGAGTTGACGAGGCTATTCGAAAGACGATCGCGAATGCGTTCGACGAGACCAAAAAAATGCTGGGGGCAAGGATTGCAGAGCCGCATGCGGGCGCCGGACTACTGCTACATCATGAGACAATAACTCCGAAGCACTTTCCGCCACTGCAGCGGGAAACGCGCGCTGGCGGCGAAGAGGGCCAACCGACGTGGGCGCTGCCTATCGAGGCCGCACATGGCTGACCCAGAGAAGTCATGGGCCGCCTCGGATGCCCCGATCGTTCTGCGCGAGGCGAGACCAGCGAGTGTGATACTAGGATGGGCTATTGGTATTCTGGTCTTCGTCGGGGTCGTCGCGATGATCCTGCGTTTCGCGGACATGCTGATTCTACTTGATATTCTAAGGTCGGCCAACCCTTTATGGATCCTTGCTGCCCTTGCGAGTCAGACTGCGACCTACGCCTGCGCTGCCGCGATCTGGGCCACGGTGATGCGAAGCGCCGGATATAGTCAGCCACTCACTGATCTCCTCAAGCTTGCGGTGGTCGAGCTCTTCGCCAACCAAGCCATTCCGACCGGCGGGCTAAGCGGCAGCATCATCGTCGTACGAGGCTTGATACGCAGGGGCGTACCCGTCCCCATTGCTGTCACGGCTTTGCTGATTTCCGCTTTGTCATACTATGCCGCCTATTTGGTTGCGGCAGCTCTTGCCTTCCTCCTACTTTGGCGGATCGGCGACCTCAGCGATACATGGGCGTGGCTATCGATCGCATTCGCAGTCCTGGTCGCGTTGATTGCCATCGTCCTTCTCTTCGTCGCGCGTTCGCGCGGCCGATTCATTCCTGGCGCCCTGCGTCGCAGTCCTCGCCTGGCACGGCTGTCAAAAGCATTCGAGCAGGTAAGGATCGACATGGTGGGTGACGTTCGAATCCTTGGTCGGACCGTCCCGCTCCAACTTGCGATCTTCATTCTGGACGCCGTCACCCTCTGGCTGTCACTACGGTCGCTCGGTGCGGGCGTCGGCCTGTCCCGCGCGTTTCTCGCCTTCGTCCTCGCCTCAGTGGTCGCCACGCTCTCTCCGCTTCCGCTCGGTCTCGGCTCGTTCGAGGGGACGTGCGTCGCGGTCCTTCACCTGCTGGGAGTACGGGTCGAGGCAGCACTCGCTGCTACGCTCGTCTTTCGGGGATTTTCATTTTGGCTGCCGATGCTGCCCGGCCTGTGGCTCGTGCACCGCGAGAACAGGACGGCATGACCTCCGCTAACTCCAGTCGAATTGATCTGGAACAAGGCGACGTGCGCTCGACCCGCGACTATGAAAATATTGGCGATGTCTTATAGGGGTCGATGCCGTGCAGATCGAAACCGAGTTCAATCCCGACAAAACTTAGTGTCCGGGCAAGTCCGCGGCAGTGAAGACGATATGGGCTCGCAAATGGTCGATCCTGATTATGATGACGGTCGCCACGGGAACGGCTTGGGCGTTAGCCCGCGTTCTGGTTGGACCTGAGGTCGCGGCCTACCCCGTGGTCCACGCCGATCTCGTGCGAACCGTAGTGGTAAGCGGTCACGTGGAGACACCGTTCCGCGTAAACATCGGAAGCCAGATTACCGGCACCGTAAAGGACGTTCTGGTGGACGAGGGACAGTCCGTAAAGCAGGGCCAGCCACTGATTGCGCTCGACCCCGGCGAGCTGGAAGCGGCGCTAATGCAGACGAAGGGCGCGGTCGCGCAGGCGGAAGCGCGGATGCGCGAGGTCAAGGAATTCACGCTCCCGGCAGCCCAGCAATCGCTGAAACAGGCAGAGGCGACCCTTTCCGTCGCGGAGACAAGCTTTACGCGGGCTGATCATCTCCTCGCGTCAGGTGCCGGCAGCAGGGCCGCCTACGAGCAGGCAACCAAGGATCTGGACGTTGCGCGAACACTGGCACGTTCCACAGAATTGCAGGTCTACACCCTAAGTCCAGGCGGAAGCGAGTACGAGATGGCTAGGACCGAACTAGACCAGGCCAGAGCGAATCTTTCAAGCGCGCAGGTGCGTCTCGGCTACGCGACGATATCGGCGCCCCGCGACGGAGTCCTCATCGCCCGCGGCGTCGAGCGAGGGGCGGGCGTTCAGCCGGCAACGCCGCTTCTCATGCTTGCTCCCACCGGGGACACCCAGCTTGTGCTGCAGGTGGACGAAAAAAACGTCGGCCTGCTCCGGCTTGGACAAAGCGCGTTGGCATCGGCCGATGCCTATCCCGACGAGCGCTTCAATGCGACGCTGACGTACATTAATCCTTCCGTCGACATCGCAAGGGCCTCACTCGAGGTGAAGCTGACCGTTCAAGACCCGCCAGCGTACCTGCGGCAGGACATGACCGTGTCCGTCGACATCGCCGTCGATCGCCGGCAGGGGACGCTGGTCGCGCCCGCGAAGGCCGTGCACGATCCGACGTCCGCGTCCCCATGGGTGCTGGTCGTCCGCGATGGGCGGGCTCAGGAGGAGCCGGTCACGGTCGGTCTTCGCGCCGGCGACCGCGTCGAAGTGCTGGGCGGGGTGGCCGAGGGCGAGCTGCTGGTCCCCATCGCCTCGGGCGTCCGAGCGGGCCAGCGCGTCCGCGCGGTGCGATCATGAAACCCTGGCTGACATTTGGATGGATCGCCGCTCTGCGGTTCCTGGCCGAGGGCTGGATGCAGACGATGTTCATCCTTGGAGGGATCGCAGTAGGCGTGGGCGTCATCATCTTCATGGCGGCGATGCTCGCGAGCGTGCAGACGAACTACACCAATCGGGTTTTGACCTGGCAGCCGCAGATCCAACTGCAGCCGCCGGACGAAGTCGCGCGTCCGTTGCGCCGGAGTACCGGAGAAATTGAAGCCGCCGCTGTTCAGAGACCGGCGCAGCGTAACCGACCCCTCGACCAGTGGCAGACAATTCTCGTAGGAATGAGAGCCCGCCCCGACGTCGTCATAGCCACGCCTTCCGTCTCGGGTTCCGCTCTCGCCGTGCGAGGAGACGCCAGCAGAAGCATCAGTGTTCTGGGAATGGAACCGGAAGACTATTTCCGGATAGTCCGTCTGCCCGACTACATGGTGGCGGGAACATCGGTCATTGGAACAGACGACATCCTGATTGGCGTGAACCTTGCCGAAGACATGGGCGCTGAAACTGGCGACAAGCTCAAAGTAAACGCCGCCGATGGTACGTTGCGTACGCTGACAATCAAGGGCGTTTTCGACGTGGGAAATCGCGGGGCGAACGAACGCAACACCTACGTTGCGTTTCGCACGGCGCAGAGCCTTTTTAACCTGGTCGGCGGCGTGACCGACATCGACATCACCGTTCGCGACGTCAACGCAGCAGAAAACGTGGCACAAGAGATCGAGGCCTTACTCCCGGTCAAGGCGGAAAGCTGGATCAAGAACAACTTCCAGTTCTTTACGGCAATCAGGGCCCAGACCATTTCGAGCCTTCTCATCCGTTCGTTGGTCGGCCTCTCTGTGGCCTTTGGTATTGCCGCGGTGTTGGTCGTGTCCGTCCTGCAGCGCTCGAAGGACATCGGTATCCTGCGAGCCATGGGAAGCTCCCGGGGCCAGGTGCTGCGAATATTCCTCATTCAGGGCGGCGTGCTCGGCTTTCTGGGATCCATTATAGGCTCAGTTCTCGGCGGCCTGGCACTGGTCCTGTGGCACCGCTACGCGCGCCAGCCCAACGGCGAGGAGTTCTTCCCTCTGATAGTAAGGCCCAGTCTCTTCCTGTGGTCTTCTCTGCTCGCGACGCTGACCGGCATTTTCGCCGGCACCGTGCCGGCGCTAAGGGCAGCGAACCTTAATCCCGTGGAGGCGATCCGTGGCTGACCTTCTCGTTCTCAGTGGCATCAGCAAGTCTTTCAATGTCGGCACCTCCATCGAAACGGAGGTGCTTCGCGGTATCGACTTGGTCGTTCGAAATGGCGAATTCACGGCACTGATGGGACCTTCTGGCTCCGGAAAAAGCACATGGCTCAACATCATCGGGCTGCTCGACCGGGCTACCGCCGGCTGCCTCGTCATCGACGGTCAGGCGACCGCATCCCTTTCGGAAAGCGAAGTGACGAAGCTTCGGGGCCATGCAATCGGCTTCGTGTTCCAGTACCACCACTTGATCTCGGCATTTACAGCGCGGGAGAACGTGATGATGCCGCTCCTCGTCGATCAAGGCCGCCCGACAGCGTCGATGGAACGGCGTGCGGATGACCTTCTGGACTGGGTTGGCCTTTCGTGGTGGCGCAACAACCGCGCGATGAATATGTCCGGAGGCCAGCAGCAGCGCGTGGCCATCGCGCGAGCTTTGGCGATGAACCCGCCGCTCGTCCTCGCCGACGAGCCCACCGGCAACCTCGATACAGGCACGGCAAGCGACGTCTTCGACCTGATGGAGCGCTTCAATCGCGAGCACCGCACTACATTCCTGATCGTTACACATAGCCACGAGCTTGCCGGCCGCTGTTCGAGGCTCGTTCAGCTGGTCGACGGCAGAGTGTCGCAGGACAGCCCCCAGGCGGCCCACGCTTCGACCTGACTCTTCCGCTTCCGCGGGTTGACGGAAGTCAATGAGGAAGTCCCGTCCAGGCGCTTCAATAGAATTGGTAATTGGTGGAGGCTACGAACACGGCTGCGAAGGACATCATGATCAGTCCAGTCACCACGATCACAGAAGACCAACACATCAGGCGTGCGATCGAAATCGTCAACTCCAGCAAGATCAGGGCTGTCCCCGTCGTCAACGACCAGGGCATGCTGGCCGGGATCGTCACCGAGGGCGATCTCCTTCGCCGCATCGTCTCTTCCGGCGCCGCGCGACCAGTGCCGCCCACTCGCGCCCGGGACGACCTGCTTGCGAACTACATCAAGGCGCGGAGCTGACGGATCAACGACGTAGTGACTTCGCCGGTCATCGGCGCAGTTCCGTCCGCGACCATCGCGCAGCTCGCGAATCTTCTTCTCGCACGTTCCAGTCGTCGCAGACGGGCGGCTGGTTGGTATCGCGAGCCGGCGTGACCTCATGTACGCCATGACGGTCGGTCCTTCGGAACTTGTAGCTTTGGGCGACGACGCTCCGACGCTCTGACGACGGCAGTTCTCAGTCGTTTGCAGTCGGAGCTGGGAATCTCCCCTAAAAACGTTGAAACCTCGGTCGAGGACGGGTGCGTAGTGCTGCGCGGAGAAGTCGACAGTTCGCTTGAGCGGGAAGCGGCACGAGTAGCCGCAGAAAGTATTCCTGGCGTGCGCGGAGTGGATAACGAGATTCGGCTCGCCTACGGGATGGTCAGCCGGGAGAAAGCCGCCGGCTTAACCGCGGCCATCGGCTTGGCGTCAGTAGGTGGAAAATCGGCCCGTAGGCTGGGACACGGGAACCTCTGCACCAATGAAGAATTTCGAATGCCATAACTTGTGGGTCACGCAGCGCCGATTGCATACTTCCGTCTACTGTGGCGAAGGACAGAACTCGTCGTCGCTATCCCATGATTGATTTGTCTGGGCCAAAGCATCAAATGTGTTCACTGTGCGGGCAGGCCAAGCAGGGATGACGCCGCGCTCAGTGTCTAGATGCGTACGCCCGAACTCCGTCCGGCGCAAGACAGCAGCGGAAGAGCGACAGTATCAAGATCGAAACGCAGCCCTGAATGATATCGACACTTTGAGGTAGCTCGCCTCGCGGCAGAGAACATTCATCGCGTGCGAACACTCGGGATAAATCCATCGGCCAAAACGACTTCCATTAAGACCAATGTTACTTCCGGTTAATATATGCATGTTTGATATCATCAAGACCATCTGCCTGGGTTTGAGCGTCTTTCAGCAATTCTTCGGCATAGCCTTGAGCATCGAGTATATCGCGGAAGTGAAGCCCTCTGCTGCGGCAGCAAAAATCGATATCGTGCAGAATTTGGGCAATAAGTTCGGATTTTTCTAGGTCGTCGTGGAGGCGTAGCAATCTGACGGTGGCACTCGCCGCAATCATGTCAAGTACTAGGAGACGAGCCTCTATTTCTCCCGTTGTTGGCACCATGGCGCCGGTCGTCCGATCCGAGTCAGCGCTTTTTTTGGGCATGGCTATAATCCTCACTATGAATTAACGCTCGTTCGCTAGCGTATTCGGCTTTCTAGCTTTTAGTTTTTCGTCCGCTGACATCGATAATTTCCAGCGCAAAGAAAGTATGTGTGCTCGAGCGATTATCCGCCAATTTCGCTGTCGGCTTCAAGCCGCCAGGCTCCCACCAATCTGAGTGTTGTGCTAGCAATGCCCAAGCTTGATCCTTTTCTTCTCGACACTCTTCGCCGCTGAGATCGATGAAACGTGCATCGATAACCACGCTCTTCCAAGAATGCTTGCTTTTCAGTTGATCAATCAGGACACAAACATGAGGGTTTTTCCTCATGATTTTCAACTTTTTACCTGGCAACGTAAAAACGTATAGTTTGTCACCAGCGCAAACATATTGGACAGGGACTACATATGGGACATTCCCGTCCGCACACGCTAGTCTCGCGAGCCATTTTCGCTTTATGAGTGCGATACACTCATCGTTGGACATTTCTTGGACATTCATAATCTACCTCAAAGAGCCGGCGGGTTCTTCTCTGCTTTTGTCATGACGTGTTAGAGCTCTACTTGTTTTGTGCGGTCGCTCCTCGTGAAGAGACCCACAGAAGGAGCAATGGGCCAGACCGCCGTCCACAAGTGTCACGAGTAGAATTACTTGGCGTCATGACCTTGTGGTGGCAGCCGAACCAATTCGTGGTTGTCTATAGAAGTGCCTCATCTGCGCCGAGACGCGCTTCTTCGATCAACCGTTGAGCGTATTCTGAGGCCGCCGCAGTGTCAGCTTCAGTGAGGTTTGCCTGCTCACATTTCCTTTTGATTGCACGGTGAAGTGCCGCAATCAGCGCAGATTTACCCCTTTCGTCAAGGCGTTTCAAAAGCCTTGCCAGTGCGGTGACTGCGACCACTCTCAAAACAAGACTTCGGCCTCCAATCTCGCCCATAGATGGAACAGCATAACCGGGCGGACCGCCGTGAGTGTCACGTTTTCCCCTAAGCATGGCGTCGATCCCAACTTCGGTTTGTCAATTGAAATTGATGATGGTCCCGCCGCAACCCAATCGCATTGAGTTAGATCAACTGCCAATCGTTCAAGCCGATTCCAGCGCACGCAATGTCAAGTTCACTGCGACGAGCATCTTAGGGTGGACGGATGCGCAAGGATTCTCATGATCGGCGACGTCCGAGTCCTTGGCCAGACGGACGAGCTTCTGGACCGGGTCGGTCTTTCAAGGTGGCGCAACAATTGCTCGATGAACATGTCTGGAGGTCAGCATTGCGAAAAGCGCTCGCCTTCGCGAACTGCGATTGGCGCGGGAGACTGAGATCGCGGCCAAAGTACCGGCTCGGCTGAGAAGTTAAGGGTGGGGCGCGCAAGCCTTGGGTGATAAACTCCCAAAGCGGAGGGGACCGCTTTGCCGCACGACCCCAAGATAGCTCCGGATGATCACGACTGGTTCCCAGCTCATTGGAAATAAGTGGAGGCGGGCCGTGCGTGCGCAGTAGGCAGGAGTGATCGGCACGACCCGCAGGGACCTCGGGACGATTGAGGCTAGTTCCGCTTCAGTCGCTATTTCTTCTGCCTCATCGCCGATGAATTCCGAAAGGGCGACAATCCTGGGCGCCTCATGCAACTCAGAAACAAAAAAGCCCTGCCGAAGCAGGGCTAATTTTCGAGATTAAACAAAATGAAAAGCGGGTCGGTCGCGGAAGCTTAGGCGCGAGGAGGTCAGAAGAAACCACTTCAGCTCCCACGATCTGTGAATCAAACGCCGGACAATTATGCCCGTTCCATCTCAATCGAGCTTTTCTCCGTCTTTGACCCGAGGTCGATAAGTATTACATTGTATAACCGGTTCAACGAACTCAGCGAGCGATCTGCGCTAAACCTTCTCACATAGAGTTGACCTAAATTTGGCGAACGGCAATGGCTGTGGTCGAGGTTGCTCGTGTTATAAACCTAGATTTAATGGGGTAGAGGTCGACTTCAAACAAAGGAGACACCCAATGTCATTGCCCAAACTGCCAACCATTGCCGCTTTGGCAATTTACTCAGCCCTTGGTGCCCTCGACACTGCTTCCGCACAGATGATGTCTCCTGATGCTGGCATGCAATACGATCAAGCGCAGCCGCAAGGAGGGATTTCGCCAATGCCTCCAGGGATGCACGGCGTGATCGGTCGTCCAATGATGGGCCATGACATGATGCGAGGCGACATAATGGATCAGGGCATGATGTCCTACGGCATGATGGCGGAAATGCCCATGGGACCGATGCATGGACGGATGATGAAAATCATGTTTGCGATAGCGGACACCAATAGCGACGGCGCACTCTCGTTCGAGGAAGTATCGGCAATCCACAAACGGATCTTCGACGTGATCGATGCCAACAAGGATGGGAAAGTGACGCCCGACGAACTGTTGGCCTTCATGACGGGACAATGATTTTTTGCGAACCGGTCGTCGCCCAATGGCCCATCGGCCCAGTGTCGGCCTGCCCATCAAAAACTGAATGTTAGCGCTGGGCTGATGAGTTGCAGGCCGCGGCGTTGGATGACTATGGACGGCATTGCCACGGCGGCGTAGCCATTGCGCCAGAAAACCTCAATTGCCGAAGCGATCACGGTCGCCGCGAACGGTTTAGATGGTCGTTCGATGTGGGGCCCACACCGAAGACTTCATCTTTGCTCGGCGTTCTATACGGCGGTTTTTCCCACCAAAACGCCTATGCCTGCCGTCACAGCCATGGCAAAGGCGCCCCAGAAGGTGACACGCCCCGTGGCCTTCAGCACATTCGCACCGCCAGCCTTGGCACCGATCGCACCGAGCAGTGCGAGAAACAAAAGCGACGCCGCCGAGACGAGTGTCACAAGCTGGTTCGCGGGCGCCGGCCACACCATAGCGAGCGGCATCAGTGCACCGACAGCAAACGTCAGAGCCGACGTCAGCGCGGCAACGATCGGTCTTGCAGTGGTGATTTCGGATATGCCGAGCTCGTCGCGTGCATGTGCCTCGAGCGCATCCTTCAGCATTAGTTGCTCGGCGACGCGCCGGGCCAAATCGATCTCGACGCCACGCTTGGCGTAAAGCTGTGCGAGTTCCTCGCCTTCCGCATCTGGCTGGCTCTCGAGCTCGAGCCTCTCGCGCGCGAGATCGGCTTGCTCGGTGTCCGCCTGCGAGCTGACCGACACATATTCGCCCGCCGCCATCGACATCGCACCAGCCACTAGGCCCGCGATTCCGGCGATCAGGATCTGGGAACTGCCTGCTGCTGACGCCGCAACGCCGACGATCAGGCTCGCCGTCGAGACGATGCCGTCATTCGCCCCCAGGACGGCGGCACGCAGCCATCCGATCCGGGAGACGAGATGAGTTTCGCGATGTGAAGGTTTCTCATGAACTTCCTCTAGTTGACGCCATCGAGCAGAGTGGCGAGAGCCACTGTGCCGTATTTGCGGACATTCTTGTGTAAGAGGTCGAGGCGCAGTGCCGTCTCATGGTGTCAACCACGAATTCGTAATCGACAGATACGATGCTCGGCGAATTATCTTGTCGAACGGGATGATGGATTGAGAGAGAGAGAAATCGAGGATTGGCAGAATGCTTGCGAATCCCTTGAGTATGCAGGCCGAAGGGACCCTAGCAGCAGTTTAGCTGGATTGAGGCATTAGCGGGTCCAGAAACGCCCTTTGCCAACCTTATCTCCGCAACGCCTGCGCCGACCACCCTCTCTTGGGGAATTATCAGCTGTGAAGAAACCCAGCACTTCAGCATCAAGATCCGCCGGTTGAGATCAATCAGCACAGACCACGCAGACGAAACTAGTAGCACGCGATTCTTGCCTTGATTGGCATAAAGAGAAGAGAATTATCGAGAAGATGCAACGCGGGTACCCAACGTGGACCTACGAAGACCCTTGGTGGCGGGGCGGCTTTCCGGCTATTGAGGCAAATTAGCCCCAGTTTACGATCGCAAGGAGGATCAGCGCGCCTCGGCAGGTTCCCCGTGAAAACTTGTTCCTTCAGATCACCCAGAGGTAGCCGATAAAGCGATCAGCCAAGTCGCTGCGATGGATACGGCAAGTCCTGGCAGGACCCGCATAGCGAACGCAAAGTTACTGGAGCTAAACGCCATCGCGGCTTTAGAAAATGCATTTGTCGTCATCGCAACCAAGATCGGAAAGACGCCATCTGTCGCCAACATCTTGCCTGATGAGACCAGCGATGCAACCGCGATCGCAGACGAGTGAGCGTCGACAATCCCGGCAATCGCGGCACCAAGAGCGATACCGAGCTCCCCGAATGTTTCTCTCAGCCAGGCTGAGACCACCAGCATGATGCAGAGCGTCCCGGTCAGCACCATGGCCGCCCAAATGCTGAAGGGCCGCCCAACGGCCCGACTTTCGACCCCCGGCGATCTCAACGCGATTAAGGTAAAAATGAGGCCGTAGACAAGTGCAACTGCCCCACCAGCAAGCAAAGGAAAGGCCATCTTTCCAAATGTCGGGCGACTGGCCACTGCGAGAAGAAGCCCAAGCTGCACAAACGTAGCGACGCTCGACAGTGTAGCGCCGGCAACCGCCGCGTCCAGTTCTGGACGATTCTTAGCTGAGCGCGTTGCCATCGACCCAATCGTGGCTGCGCTTGAGACGAACCCGGAAGCAAGGCCTGCTAATGGCAGTCCATATTTCGGCCCGAGAATCCTCGTCAGCACATGACCGCTTGCTCCGATCGCGAGCACCAGGACGGCGAAGAGCCAGATCGCATGTGGGTTCAGGGCCCCGAAAGGACCCATGGCGCTATCGGGAAGCTGCGGCCAAACGACGACCGTTGCAATAGCGAAGACAAGTCCGTCGTTCACTTCGTCATCCGTGAGCTTGCCTTTAACGAGCCGATGAACCGGCGTTTTCGTCGCCAGGATGAAGGCTATCGTCACGCCAAGGGCTGCGGCCAGAAGGATGTCGCTCGTGGCCAGTCCCCCGATAAGCGGTGCAGCGACAAGCGCGATCTCTGTAGTCAGACCTGGATCGTCGCCTCGGTCACGCAAATAAGAGAGAGCTGCGAACACCGAAACCGCCAACAGCACAATCAGCAGCGCGACATGCCCGCCAACTTCCACTGCAACGGCGCCAAGGAGCGTCGCAAGCCCGAAGGTCCGTATGCCAGCGGCGCCGCGGCCTGGACCCTCCCCCTTCCTGCGCTCGCGCTCGATCCCGATCAATAAGCCCAAGGCGAGAGAAACGGCGAAGTTGAGCCATGGTCCGGTCATTCCGAGCCCTCCAGCCCAAGCTTGGCGATGGATAGATTATGATGCTCCTCTAGAACAACGTAAGAAGCCATCATTATAAACGCAAATCGTTTTATAGCTGAGTGTCTCAGGAGATTAATGAGATCGGCAATTCGAATGGTGCTAAATTGCAAGCCTACCGACAATATCCATACTGGGCTTGATCTCGCACAATTAGACAAAGAACTTCTTCTACTTATCTGCTGTGCGACGGTGAATCGATCGAGCGCGTCCTTCGTCGTGGCCGCTTGAAATTAGCCTACGGACGGGCTGGCGGGCTCGCGTTGTGTATCAGCATCGGGATCAGGCTCGGGTTGGTCATCCGCCGACCCGCAGCCGCTCGGCCTCGGTGATCACTTCGGGCACGGGCGAGCCATCCCGCGCCAGCCGCTCACCGCAGGCGATGCACAGCTGCTGGTGGACGATGGTCATTTGCAGAGCCCCGACCGGCGTGACGTCCTTGGCTTCGCCGGCGAGGCGCCGAGCAGAGGTCGACGACCCGCGATGACGCCTGCACCGCAGCGCCGGGATTGTTCCCCTACAAGGCGCTCTGCCTGTCGAACATCAACATTGCCACGAGGTCGGCGCGCAGCACGCTGCAGTCTGCTGTGCCGAAACGTCGCCGGCGACGCGGCGGGGGTACGGGCGGCGGCCTTTTTGGCTGTCTTTTCCGTGAGCGGATCGATGCCGTCGGCGATGAGCTTCTTGGCGTCGCACGCGCGGACCAGGGCTTCCGCCAGCGTGGAGACGGCAGCCGAGCCGAGGCCCATGTAAACGGGCTTCGCCGTTGAGCGTATAGCGGAAGATCCACGCCTTCGTGTGCCATTTGCTGACTGCAAATAGAGCCCGAGGCCGTCGCTGTAGTGGTTGGGCTTGAGATCGGACCTGGCCACATGGCGGCGCTGAGTTTGTTGACCGTGCTTGCCATGGTCAGCGGCCCTTCGCTTTTGCCTGACAGGCCTGCAAGGCGACCGTGACCGTCTTCTTGTCTGGCGCGGTGAAATCGATGACCTCGTCGAAGATTTCCACCTTGAAGACCGGCGCTCCTGCGCCGAGCGCTGCGAGCCGCACCGGGTCTGACGCCCATTGACGGGCGCATGTCAGCATCGCAGCGTGTTGCTGCGGGTTTTCCAGCAACAACTTCTGCTCAACCCGCTCGTCCTCAACCCTGATCTTGTCGACCCGTGCGACGAAGACACCCGTCAGGACGACGACAATGCCCACAAAGATCAGCGTGGTGCCCTTTATCCGGCGCAGCCACATAAAGCATAAGACCAAGCGGCCCAGAATTTCGACAACCCAATCCATGGTCAGGCACCCCCTCGCTTGCGGGTGAGGCTGCCATGCGTTCCGGCAGTCGGGTCATTCATGCTATTCAGGCTATCGGTCATTGATGGCGCTCACAGTGAGCTGTTGATGACAAGTGCCGACCGGAAGCTCCAACTTCCGGTCGGCGCGCTCTAGCTAGACTAGGGTCGAGACTCAAACCAACGTCCTTTCCGGTTTGATCGAAGCCTTGGCGGGACCGCCGTACCACGGACGGGCCGACCTGACCTTCAGATGGAAGCCGATGAACTGTTCCATCTCGGCGAGGCCCTCCAGTTCCTGCGCTTCGCACAGCTCAGCGAGGGCGATCTGATTGGATCGCCGTCCTCAAGAACGCCAAGGCATTCTACGCGACTATCGCCGTTGCGACACTCGGCAGCATCGGGGTTGCCTTTGCCGGACTTGATCCCATCCGTGCCCTTTACTGGAGCGCTGTCATCAATGGCATCCTTTCCCCTCCACTGATCGCAATCTTGGTGGTGATCGCTGCCAATTCCCGTATCATGGGGACGCTCACAGCGCCTTGGTGGATGCTCCTGCTCGGAGGCGTATCCGTTGCCGTCATGACGTTTGCGGGCGTCACAAGGAGCCGCAATCAAATTCCGTTAATATGGCAGGCGGAAATGCATCGTATCGGAAGGGTTCTGAGAGCTTTAGGGGCGATGGCGCCGTGGACGTCGGCAATCGCTAGCCTGCGGCTCATGCAATGGCTCTATTCCTTCAGATTGATCAGCCCAACGACGGCGGACGGGTTTTTCCGAACCGCTAAGTGGCTCGAACGGTGCGGCGACAACATTGTCGGTAACAGGGGAAAGACCCATCAATCCCCGGACGATCGACGCCATCACCGCGATGACCATCGGACTTGATAACAGATTGCTTTTGCAGTTCGCGATGATGAGTTGATGGGTATCGTAAACTTAACGGACCATCGAAGAAGATGTGCGATGTGGCAGCATGACCAAAATTGTCCTTGATCCTCTTTATCGTCCCCATACTCGCACGTGTCCCTGCCTCCGGCGATCCCCGCGGCACGGGCGCCGGGACGTCTGGCGTGTCTCGCCCTCTTGCGATTCCCCAATGTTGCTAATCACCATCCAGGAACGCGCTGTTGGGCATGCCCTTGTTGCACGAGAGCGGGGTGGGAAGATGACGATTGTGTTTCGCGTCACGGCCATGCCTGCGCTTACAATCATCATTGACAACCCCACTATCGGGGCGCGATGGTCACGAAGGGCGGCAACCGCGCCATCGCACATTGTGGTACGTCAAGGCGGCGGCCGAGCCGTCCGGTATCGCGGATGCTCTTAGCTGGAGCCATACACATGACGATCCCCGCCAAGTCGGTGATGACAACGAATTTAGTCACGGTATCGCCTGAGACCACCGTGGCCGAGGCCGCCCGGCGCATGCTGATCCATCACGTCGCCGCCGTACCGGTGGTGGACCCCGATAACCGGCCGCTTGGATTGGTCAGCGAAGGCGACGTGATGCGCCACTTCGGCGCACAGTTTCAAAGTAAGAGAGCGCAATGGCTACGCATGCTGGCGGAAGGCGAGACAGTCGCCCCGGAGTTCCTCGCCGAAATCCGCCTCAACCAGCAGCACGTCCGCGAGATTATGCACACGGCCATCATATCCGCTGATGAGGAAGCCTCGCTTGCGGAGTTGGCGGATCTGATGCTGAAACATGGGATCAAGCGCGTCCCTATCCTGCGTGACGGCGTGTTGGTTGGCATCGTCAGCCGCGCCGATGTGGTTCGGGCCGTGGTCGAAAAACTGGACGATTTGCTTGAGCCGACGGACTAGCGCCGGAAGCTGGTCGGCCGGACCACATCATCCGACAGCGCCACGGCCGGACAAGCGCAACAAATTGCGGTTCCAAAGCTCGCGCTGTAGGAGCAGCCCATAAGGCAGAGCGCGCCTCAGGACGCCGTCAGCTAGCTTAGCACCGCGGCGATGACGATTGTCGCAGCCACGGCCCAGAGCGCGATCTTGTTGTCGCGAAGGCTCGAGGCCAATACTGCATCGGCGAATTTGCCAGCGCCGGTGAAGGAGGAAGGCGCTGCAGCGGACGATCGCCCGTTCGATGGCCGGTTCAACCGCCGGGGAATGACTTCCCGGCATTATCGGTCAACGAAATACCACCAGCCGGTTTCAAGTCACCTTAGACGGTCCGGCGTTGGGTAAACCATTTTTGGGCCGATGATCGCGCAAACGGCGGCCCAAACCGCACACAATCTGGCGTCTGGAGGAGGTCTATCTCAGGATTGATGGGTGCCTGGTCTACCTTTGGCGTGCCGTTGATGCCGAGGGCGAGGTTTTGGATGTTCTCGTCCAGACCAGGCGGAACAAGGCCGCGCGTTGAAATTGCTACGCAAGCTGCTGAAGAAAATTGGCTGCGTGCCGAAGAAGCTAATCACCGACGATCTGCCGCCGCTGAAGTCAGCGATCATTTTCTGCAGCTCCGATCCGGCCTCGACAACTTCTTACAACTGGGCATCGACGTCATTGCGGCCGATCGCCACTGAACCTATCAACCATCAGGCGATTGCGGCGCGTCCCCACCCTAGACGATCGCTCAAAGTCGAAAATGTATTTTTTGTCCTTGAGCGCCGGTCTTATTTCTTCCACCTCGTCATGTGGGTGCCATCCTTTCCTCGCCAAACTCAAAGGGCCATATCCCGCCGCGCCAGATTTTCAGACGGCTCCGGTATCTCTGTCATCGTCGCCTCCGTCAGAAGCAAGACACTCGCGACAGAGACGGCATTCTCGAGCGCGACGCGAACCACTTTGGTCGGATCAACGATTCCCGCCTCGAACATGTCAACGTAGATCTTCCGGCCAGCGTCATAGCCAAAACTGCCTGTTCCCTCATACATTTTGGCGACCACGACGCCACCATCCGCCGATGAGTTCTCAGCAATCTGCCGAACCGGAATCTCCAGCGCCCGTTTGAGAATCTGTACGCCGGTGCGCTCATCTCCCTCGCATTCACCCTCTTCCGCGGCGACCCCATCGATGCAGCGCAAAAGGCCGAGACCACCACCCGGCAGGATACCCTCGGCGACAGCAGCTTTCGTCGCATTGATTGCGTCGTCGAGCGCTTCTTTTTTTGTTTTGAGTTCAGCTTCGGTGGCAGCGCCAACTTTGATTACCGCGACACCGCCTGAAAGCTTTGCTAGACGCTCCCTAAGTTTTTCCTTGTCGTAATCGCTGGTCGCATCTTGGATCTCACGCCGCAGCTGTTCGACACGAGCGGCTATTGCTTTCTTCTCGCCGGCGCCGCCGACAATTGTGGTGGTGTCTTTTGTGATGACGACGCGTGCTGCATGACCTAGCTGTTCCAAACTGACCGTTTCCAGTTTGATGCCGAGATCTTCTGAAAGCAGCTGTCCGCCTGAAAGGATGGCAATATCCTGGAGCATCGCTTTTCGACGGTCGCCGAAACCAGGTGCCTTAACGGCACAATTGCGAAGCGTGCCGCGGATCTGATTTACGATCAACGTTGCCAAGGCCTCGCCATCTACATCCTCAGCAACGACAAGCAAAGGCATGTTTGTTTTGGCGACGTTCTCGAGCAGGGCAACGCAATCGTTCAACGCGCTGAGCTTTCTATCCACGAGAAGGATCGCCGCCTGCTCCAACACGATTTCCATCCGTTCATTGTCGGTCACGAAATATGGCGATAGAAATCCGCGATCGAATTGCATGCCTTCCACCACTTCAAGGGTGGTCTCAGTGGACTTCGATTCTTCGACAGTGATGACACCATCATCACCGACTTTCTCCATGGCGTCGCCGACGAGCGAACCGATCTGTTGGTCGTTGTGCGCCGATATTGTTGCAACCTGCATCTTTTCGCGCTTCTCGGTAACCGGTCGACTGTTCCGTTTGAGCTGCGCTATGGTGCAGGCCAGGGCACGATCCAAGCCCCGTTTGATGTCGATCGCACTCGCCCCAGCCACGACATTGCGCAAACCGTCGGAGAAGATGGCCTGTGCAAGGACGGTTGCCGTGCTTGTTCCATCGCCAACCATGTCGCCAGTTTTCTCCGCAGCTTGTCGGAGCATTCGGGCACCAAGGTTTTCTTCGGGGTCTTTGAGATCAAACTCTTTGGCGATCGTCACACCGTCATTGCAGACGAGCGGTGTGCCCCACTTCTTCTCGATCAGGACCGCCTTCGACCGCGGACCGAGCGTGACGCGGACCGCATCCGCCAATTGGGTGGTTCCTTTGAGAATCTTTTCTCGCGCTTCCGAGCGGAATAGGATTTGCTTATGGGCCATGACGTCACCTCCATCGGCAGTGATTTTATGCTCGAAAAAGGCGGGAGCGCTTTGACCAGAGTCAAAATGACTGCCGACGCCTTGGGCAATGTACGTGGGGCAAAATCGATGGCAGCGTTTCAGTGGACGAGCATCGAAGTGTGCATGAGCTCGCGCTTTGAGAGTTGATGGCGAGCCGGGGGATTCTCAGGCCGGGGCAAATCATTATTCGATTCTATCATGAATAAACGGCTCCCCTCCCCCGAGCATGCCGACACGCTGTCGCTGAATGCGTTGCCGAGCGCCTTCTGCAGAAGCTGATGCGTGCTACCGCGAAGGAGGAGCGGTTGATCACGATGGTCCGCGATCCCGGCAATGTCCACTCCACCGAGCGGTGGCGCGAGGTCTTCAAGCCGGTCATCGCCCACGCCCGCTATACGGTGTTCCAGATGGCCGAAGTGGCCGTACCGCGCGATCTATTTCGCCGCATTCTAGGACCTGATCGATGACCTGCGACCAAAGCCGGTGGCGGATGTCGAGCCCGCACGCGGTCGCTATGACCGTGGCACCCGACAGGAGAGATGCGTCTAATGCCTTGCTCGGCAGGACGAACCCATGGCGTCTGACGAACAATGTCGGACATCGGCCCGGTTCAGCGGTATAGCCGACTGCCTGGTGCTGTTCAGTGGTCCCTCCGAGGGCTATCATACGCAAAGACAGACGCTGGATTAGCAATCTATCTGGCGAATGTTGCTGACGAGGAGATGCAGCCATGTTTGCTCCACCGATCAAGGCACCGAAGGCTTCGCAGACTCCCCCGGCATGTGCTTCTAAACCGCCGCAGCAGAGGCCTGTGCTGCCCGGCTTAGGTTCAGCCGACCAGATCCTCGCCCTCCAAAGGACGATCGGCAACCAGGCCGTACTCAGGCTGCTGGAGAAGGAGCGACAGAACCTTCCTGGGAGCACGCCTGCCGATGGTCAGCCACAAGCAGCTGATCTAAAGCGGGAAGCCAGTCCAGAGGGCGCACGAAGCGCGTCGTGGGACTTCAGCAAGATCCCACTGTTCGCGCCCAACCGACCATGCGGACCTGAAGCGCCACGCCCATTCATACAGCCGAAGCTCATAATCGGCCGGGGCAAGGATCCGCTTGAGCACGAGGCGGAACGGATCGCCAATCACGTGATGGGACGACCGGCTCACCAGGCCGTGAGCGCCGCACCGCTATCGATCCAACGCGTCTCGACATCAGCGAGCCGCGAGATGAAGGCGGCTCCTGCCAGCGTGCACCGCGTCCTTGCTGGTGCCGGGCGGCCGCTGGAGCCAGCCGTGCGGCAGGACATGGAGCAGCGCTTCAACCACGACTTTTCACTAGTGCGGGTGCATGCCGGGGCGGCAGCCGAGCAATCGGCGCGGGACGTAAACGCCCACGCTTACACGGCGGCGTACGACGTTGTTTTCGGTGCCGGTCGGTTCGCACCCGGGACTCATGATGGACGACGGCTGATTGCTCATGAGTTGACGCACGTGGTGCAGCAATCGGCGTCCACGTCCTCCCCGGTCGCGATACAACGCGACGCGGACAAAGACCTGACGGCTGACAGAGTCCGCGACATGAAGGAGTACGTTGCCTCGCATCCTTCACCGTACAAGCACGTAATCCAGATCATCCGTTTTTCCCAAAAGCAGGACCTCGATGACAACGTCGCTGCCGACTTCGTTGAATCGCTGTCGGCGGCCCAACTCGAGCACTTTGCATCCACGCCAGAAGGCCGCGAGATGTTGGACGTCCTCTATAACGCCATGATGACGGGACATGTCACATCTCATGAAACGTTGCAGGCGGATAGGATTGTCTATGCCAAATGGAAGTTCAATCCGGCGGAAGTCTATAAGGTTGCACAGCTAAGCGATCCAGATGCGGCACCTACTCCGATCGTGCTGACCGCACGGAAGCGTGCCGATGAGTTGAATCACCTGGCCGCAAGTAAACGGTATAACGACGTCATTGCGGGAGTCCGGGAGAACAGTTCCATCGAGGACGACATCGCCGCCCGCTTTCTGACCTTACAGCACCCCGACAGGCTCGAGGCGTATGCCGCCACCGATGAGGGGCGGGTTATGCTGGGTGTGCTGTATGACGCCTTGATCACCGGGGAAGTGACAGAATTTGAAAGGCTTCAGGCCGATCGTATTCTCGCCGCCAAGGCTAAGACCGCCCGCGCGCCCGCTGCCGCTGATATTGCCAAGGCCATGCGTGAGCCTGCGATTTTTCCTCTGGAAACGTCATGGGGTTCCACGGCCACCATTCGCGCCGAGCTGCTCCCGAATGCCAAGGTCAAAGTGTACTACGACTCCCGCACTGGTTTAGGGAGCAAGGAATTCGCGCGGGAACGAGCCAGCCTTTATGAACGGTACGGTGAATCCGTCTATAGCGGCATCATTCTCGAGGCTGATGAGCCTGTGATTGTAAAGTTGTTCGACCAGGGCGGGACAACAGTCACAGTCCCGGCCATCAAGCTGATCGACTTCTTCAATCAACAGAAAGAAGACACACTCGGCAAAATCAAGACGGTGTCGGTGATGGGTGCCACTGTCGGATTGGGCGGTGTCGGCGCGGGCGGCATCTTGGGATGGGCCGACACCATCGCATTCGCGATCAACGCCGGAACGCTGTTCATCAACGCCAATCGCGACGTGATTGCCAAGACTGCGTTTGGGCGACGATTCCTGGAGGCGTGGGACGTGGCCGAGGGGATGGTTGAGTACTACAACTGGGGGCGCCTTGGCGTGGATGGTCTCAAGCTGGTTCATGCGACGGTGAGTGTTCCCTTCAAACAATGGCGACAGGAAGTTGCCGCGGGCCTCACGTCGGCCGAGCAGAATACGATCGCCAAGGCGCAGCAGCAGACAGACGCGTGGCTCGATGCCGTCAAGAAGGCGGAAGCCGCGGAAGCCGCGAAACCAGCGGCGGCCGACTCGCAGGCGAACGCAGCACCGCGCGGCTCGCAATCACGAACCGGCTATTCGCGGGCGCCCCCTACCAGCGAAGAGGACATTGCGGCCGCAGCCGGCAAAACCCGGGGCCGGCCCGGGATCGACCGCGGCAAGGGCGCCCGCCCACGCTACGCCAACGATCCTGTGAAGCCGAAGGTGACTGGTGCTCCCATCAAGCCGATCGAAGGCCATACCGCACAAGACGTCTTCGCCAATTATGCTGCCAAGAAGCACGTCTTTGAAGGGGACTTCAAGGGCGGGTATCACTCGACGGCGCGCGAACCGAATACCAATGCGACTGAAGTGGGGGTCATCAAGAAACGCGCGGCACCAGGTGTTGAAAAGGCTTACAAGATAAAGGTTGAGATCCGCGACGCGAACGGCGAAGTAGTGGAGTTCACAGACGCTGCGGGAAAAGTCAAACCGTACAAAGAGTCGACCATGTTTCCGGACCATTTGACCGAACAGCAGGTCATGGACGAAGTCTACGAGGTGATGGTGAAGAAGCACAAGACGGAGCCGCTTCCCCCAGCAAACGCAAAAGGCATGGTGAAAATCGAGGGAGTCTCTCCACGGGGATATCACATCATCATCGAGGTCGGCATGAATGGAGAGACGCTTTTTACCTTTTATGCAAAGAAGTAACGCGTTCACACGCCATGGAACGCGCCCCCGTCCCGCCCGGCAGCCGGGGATACAGAAAATCGCGCGGCCGGAGAATTAGGAAGATACGCAAGGATAGCTCCCAACAACAACTTGGCGATGCCCTCGACCTTCTTGAGCGCTTGCAGGCGCACATGTGGAAATTCGGCGGCGACCTGCTGGTCACGGCCTTCGGCCCCGCCTCGCGGATTAGCCGCCGCGTTGTGGAGGGGGAAAGGGAGGAGGCGCCGGTGTCCTGGATCCGTCGCGAGGTCCAGAAGCTTGCAGCGCTGGCTGGTATCGACGACGACGAGACCAATGAGATCACCTATCGACGCTACACTGGCGAGCCGAGCCGGGCGGCGGCGTTGCTGACGGTCGTTGAATCAGAACTGTGGGCCGCAGGGGGCGGCGTCACCCGCCATCGCGTCGGCTTGACGGATGCTGGCCGGGCTACGATGGCGCGCTCGCGAGCGGCTTCGCTGCCTCTGTCACCTATACCAAGTGCTGGGACACGACCGGAACAACCCGTGAGGCAATCGAGAACATCCGAGTGAGGCAACGGCATTATGCTTTGGGAACACTCTTGGGTGAGGCAATACGAATCTCACCTTGATTGTCGCCGCGCACTGTTCTGGCCGAGTGGGGTGGTCTCGATGATGAGGCTCATAGGCTGGCAGACCTTGGCTATGCGGATGCCCTGGCGGATGCGCAAGATAGGATCGCCGAAATGAAGGAATCATCGGCCGGAAAGGCAAGTTTCCTCGCCGAACGCTCTACTGATTTTTGGGCCGGCAGTTCCTATTTCGGAGCTACCGCCAAAGTCCAGGAGGGCTGTAAAAGCAGCAGGCGGTACAAACAGGCCCGGACGCTAGTGCTCAGGAACTTGAAACAGCCCAAGGACGCAAAGCCGAGCTTTGGAAGCCCATCGCCCTCAAGGAATACGAGCAGCGCGGCTGCGCTCAGGAACCGAAGGAATAACGATCCCAAACCCGACGTTCAGGCCGGTGAATCTTTGTCTGCATCCCCACCCTCCTTGCCACACGGGCCAAACCGAGAACGTCGCAGCATCGGTCTGCGCCATTCGCGTTGGGTTGTGAATCGGCACCGAAGGTTGACCCCTGGACAAAAGGCAGCAAGTGCATGACTTTGCAGGCAAAATCGCGATCCGGGCGGGGTCGTCATTGGCGCCGATCATGACCCCTATTGATTTCCATTTCGTATATGTAATCAATGCCTTAGGTAGAATCGGCAGGGGATCAACCTTCGGTGCCGATTCACAGCCAGGAGCGGAGTTCTCAACCTCGCCGACCTGGGAGAGGCCGCCATTAAGGTCCCGGTTGGATTTGACGTCTGAATCCAGCGCCGCCTTCGCGCCTAAGCCGCAAGGGCGATTCCAATGGAGAAATCCGTTAAACCGCTCTGAGCCTTCTCCTATCCGGTCTCGCCTGTCGAGGGGAGTTCTTCACTCGTCTTCGGCGCCCCTTGGCTTTGGGTGGTTTGTGGCTGAATGCGCAGTGCCCTAAGGGCGTTGAGGATCACTGCCACATCGATCAACTCCTGAAGCAAGGCTCCCTGCACCGGTGTCAAATAGCCAAATGCGGCTGCAACCATGCCGACGATTGACATTCCGATCCCGGCGAAAACACTTTCCAGTGCTATACGCCGCGAGCGTTTGGCAATTTCGATTCCCGGCAGCAAACGTTCCAGGTTGTCGACCAGAAGAACGATGTCGGCGGCCTCCGCAGAGGCGGCTGCCCCTCGAGCGCCCATGGCGACCCCAATATCGGCGGCAGCAAGCGCCGGCGCATCGTTGACGCCGTCACCGACCATCATGACTGGCCCCGTTTTACGCTCAGTCAAAACCAGCAGAACCTTCTGGTCAGGTGTAAGGTCAGCGCGGACCGCATCCAAGCCGAGGCCTTCGGTCACGGTTTCGGCGACCGCACGACGGTCCCCGGTGGCCAAAACAATACGGTTGATTCCTAACCGACGTAGACCTGCAATAAGCTCATCAGTGCCTGACCGCAACGCGTCTGCCATGGTCAGATAGCCCGCGATTCTGTTGTCGACGGCAAGCGCGACAACTGCGGTTCCTGCGTTCATGACCGCGTTCGCCGCCGCCTTCACGCCGACAGCAGCACTGACGTATGCGACACCCCCGACTGCGACCTCCCGACCGGAAATCGTCCCCGCAACGCCCTCGCCGGCCCGCTCGGCGACGGTTTCCGGCACAGGCAGCACGAGCCCTTTTCGGCGCGCCGCCGTGACGATCGCTTGGGCCATTGGGTGTTTAGACGCCTGTTCCAAAGAGGCCGCGAAGTATAAGAGCTGATCTTCCGACATCCCGTTCCGCGTTTCGATTGAAACGATCTGCGGGCGTCCATCTGTCAGCGTTCCAGTCTTATCAAGGATCAACGTGCTGATCGTTGACAAAGCCTCCAAGGGCTTTGCTCCCTTGATGAGGACACCGAAATGCGCGGCTCGGGACAAGCCGGCCACCAAAGCCACCGGAACGGCCAGGATCAGCGGACAGGGTGTTGCAACGACCAGGACAGCCACCGCGCGAATAGGATCGCCGGTAAGCCACCATGCCGCTGTTGATATTGCGACGGTGACTCCTAGAAACAGCATGGAATACCTGTCGGCCAAGCGGGCCATCGGCGCCTTGGATGCTTGGGCAGCCTCTACCAGCCTCACGATGCCTGCGTAGGTACTGTCGGCTGCGCGATGACGGACCCGCAAATCAAAGGCATCGCCAGCATTGGTTGATCCGCTCATCGCTTCCTCACCATGCCCCAGCCGCACGGGCATGGATTCCCCAGTTAGAGCAGATTTATCGAGGATGGCGTGCTGGCTTTCGATGTCGCCGTCTGCCGGCACGACTGCACCCTGATGGATCAGAATCAGGTCGCCCGATTCAATATTCTCCAGCGCGACATCTTCGAGAGTGCCGTTTGCATGCCGTGTGGCAGTTCTCGGGACCCGCGACAGAAGCGCGCTCATTTCGCGCCTGGCACGCCGCTCGGCAAAATTTTCTAGAAATGTCCCGCCTGAATACATCACTGCGACGACCGATGCGGCGAGCGTTTCGCCGAATAGCAACGCCGCCGACATCGAAAGCGCCGCCACGATGTCTAGTCCGACTTCGCCTCGCCATAGGCTGCGCAGAATTTCGATGATCAGCGCAGCAAGAACCGGGACGACGCCAGCTTGCCACGCGAGTTTAGCTGCATCCGACCTGTCGACCGCAAAAAATAGAAGCCCGAGTGTGAGACCTAGCACGGCTACCAGGAGCAATGTGGACTTCAGGCGATCAGAGTTCGGATAGAACATGGTGTTGCTTCGTCGTCGTTCGAGGTCATTCTCACATTGCGTCTTGTCGCGTTCGCCTGTGGGTGGTTCAGAATCGCCAGTCGCTTGCCTGCAAGTGGCCCCAAAGATTGGTACCTACACCGCGGTACCAACGAGTGCCCCAATTCCCGCCGTTAACGCCATGGCGAAGGCGCCCCAGAAGGTCACGCGTGCAGTCGCTTTCAAGACGTTGGCGCCGCCCGCTTTAGCTCCAACCGCGCCAAGCGCCGCTAGAAACAGAAGCGAGGCAATCGAAACTGCCAGCACGAGACTATCAGCTGGCGCAACCAACACCATGCCTAGTGGCATCATCGCGCCGACTGCAAATGTCAGAGCAGACGTAAGGGCAGCGACGACAGGTCGCGCCGTCGTGATTTCTGATATCCCGAGCTCGTCTCTTGCGTGGGCCTCAAGCGCGTCTTTTTCCATCAACTGATCTGCTACACGCCGTGCCAGTTCGATCTCGACGCCGCGCTTCACATAGAGTTGAGCCAGTTCCTCGCGTTCGGCCTCTGGTTCAGTCGCGAGCTCCCGCCTCTCGCGGGCTAGATCTGCTTGCTCGGTGTCCGATTGAGAACTGACCGAGACATATTCGCCGGCCGCCATCGACATGGCACCGGCCACCATCCCCGCGATACCGGCGACCAAGATTTCGGTACCGGTCGCCGCGGAGGAGGCGACCCCTACGATCAGGCTTGCCGTCGAAACGATACCGTCGTTCGCGCCAAGGACGGCGGCGCGTAGCCAGCCGATACGGGAGACGAGATGATTTTCGCGGTGCAACCGGCTCATGGTTTCCTCTTTATTTTCTCCGCATTCGACGGGCGTCCATTTTCTCTGCGAAAGCCGACCTCGCAATCGCAGGTCAAATTCGCTAAGACCCGGCCAACTTTGAAGCATTCGGTTGGTCCGGCTTAAGGGGAACAGTTGTCACAACCAGGCGTTTCCTCAGTGCGTATCGGGCACTACTAGCATTGCGTTGGCACTCCCGAGCGGGAGAACATCATGAAAACGCTACTCGTTGCCATAGGTCTGTTGGCCGCCACCACGACATTCTCTGCTTATGCCGCCCAACCCGCCAAGATGGTTGATACGAAGGCGGGCAGAGCCATGGCCACCCAAAAGGGCATGGCGCTCTACACATTTGACAAGGATACCAAAGGCAAATCGAACTGCGATAAGGATTGCCTGAAAAAGTGGCCGCCGTTCCTTGCCGAAGCTAAGACGAAGGCAGAAGGCGAGTGGTCTCTCGTCAAGGCTGCCGACGGCAAGGAAATGTGGGCCTATGAAGGCAAACCCCTCTACACCTATGCCGAGGATAAGAAAGCCGGTGACATGAACGGCGAAGGTATCGGCGGAGTTTGGCACATAGCCAAATAATTCGATAGACGCAGCTAAGGGCGGTCCATCGATCGCCCCTCTCGGCGAGGCTGGTCCGAAGGAAGGCTGCGGTATATCGACGTTTGCGCGACAGCAGTACACTCAGCGCTAATCGATTTGATGACGAGAGACGCGACAACGACCTCTTCTGATGCGTGAACATCATCTGGAAAATCAGTCTCGGTCCCGCGACGAATTTGCATTTTGGATTGTCTTAAAGCCTTCACTCCGCATTGGAGAAGAAGTGGCGCCAAGAGCCTCGCTAACCTACCGGCCAACACCAATGGCCTCAGCGTTGCTTGGACTATCGCAATTCATGAAAAGGAGCATAAATTGTACAACGCCCAGCGCGACGGCAAAGCCGGTGCAGCTTCCAATGCCATTCCGTCAATGGGGGCGATAGAGGGCCGCCTTACCGTTCTTGAAGTTCTTGCGGCGACTTCTCTTCGGCTCCTTTTGAGAAATGGCGACAAGGCGGCTGGCAAACATGCTCTTTCCTCAATCCGTAAAGCCATGCGCCAACGGGCGTTCTGACTTCTCCACCCCTGGGTCGAGCTGCCAAAATTCTTCGTTCAAATTCTCCCAGACAACCGCAATCGTGTCGGTGATATGATGGAGGCTGTTTCCAACACCGGGAGCATGCTCCTTCAAGCTCTTGAAACACGGAACACTTAATGGCCCACCGCCGGGATTCCCACTATGCACACAGACCTATTCAATGCCGAGCTGCTAGCCTTCACTAAGGGCTGACCGCCTAGATTGTTTTCCCAAGTCACTCACGTGTACGCGGCGGTTGATACCAGGTCCGCTTAAATCGGGACGATACCTTCTTCGAGCGCCGCACTTCAATCGACGAAAGCAGATCCGCGAAACGGTTTTTCATCGGCAGATATCCTCGCGGATAACTTGGGTCTACACCGATTGGTCAAGCGCGTCGCGTCTTTTCACAAGCTCCTCATAGAGCGCCTGTTGCTCCTCGAGCTGTTCATCGATTCGCTCTTCATCGGCAGCGCCGCTGACTGCTGCTGCTTGTTCGATCAGGGTGCGAATATTTTCACTGACCTCGGCAATCCGTATCTCGAGTTCGTCCCGGCTAAGGTCTTCGCTCATTGAATGTCTCTCCAGTGCCTTGGGAAACCGATATTGCCATCGTTCTTCAGAGCCGTCTTGTATCTTAAGCGCGCAGCGGCGGAATAGATTATCGGCTATCGATATGTGAGTGCATTCGGGCGTCTCTTCGTAGGCCGAGATAGTATGTCTGTCTGGTGGGTCTCCATGGCATGCCCTTCAAGTCTGGGAGAAGCGTAGGAGGGCATGCCTCCACTGTCTATTGTACCATGGTGTGAAAACCTGCCGGCGCCGATGTTAGTGATGAAAGCTATCCGTTAGATATTTTCGTAGCTCGAGCCGTTGGTCACGTCCGAATGGCGCGATGCCCGACGCCTTCGTGTGCCTTTCATCCCTGGGGCGTCGCCGGTAAAGTCGTAGGATCTCGTCGCGACGCCATGTGTTGAATAGGAGGCCAATATCGGCGTGCACGGCTGTCGGTAATTGAAACGATGTCAGCCCTATACTGATAACTCCGCAAGCCGGCTCTGCAGCCGCGAGAGATGGAGCCGAGCAAATTATGGCCATAGCTCGCAATTTGAAAGTTAATTGGCATGAAGTTTCACGTTCCCTATGGCCAGTCTTTTAATCATTCCGCCCACGGAGCTCGCCTGACTAAATGGGCGCTTGTAGAGGGACTAGAATGACCGACAAGGCAGCCAATGACGCACGCAGAAAGATGCTAGGCGAGAGGGCCGTGCTTGTTGCCGAGCAGTTCGCTTTCCCGCCTACAGAATGGGAGGCGAAGACCCTTGCCGAGGTTCTCTCTTTGCCGCGGGTTCATGTCATGCGGCCGCCCCGAGAGGAGTTGTTGGCTGCCGGAATGGTAGAACGCGATTGCCATCGGAATTGCTCAGTCCAGGTCACAAACGATCCGGATCGGTCCTGCCGTCACGTTGTGGGATGGTTGATCCATGGTTCCGATCTCATCCTGCACTCGGTTGTAGAATGGAGCGGATATTGGCTCTGCTTGACGCCGCAGCTAGTAGCGGCGCCCTCAGAGTTCCAGTTCATTCCGGACCCGCTGATCGAGTGGGTCGAGACAAGAATTGGAATGGAGGCTTTTCGGGGCGGAGTAGCGGTCCCGCATGCGCTCCGTAAATACCCCGAGCATCATCTTCTCCTGCGGGACAAGTTCCATGAACTCCTGGATTCGGGGATTTCGGCGTACGATGCTCGACAAATAGTCGACACCACGTTGGGCGAGGAGTTGAGGAAGAACGAACGAATTATCGCGTAGGGCGAAGCGACGGGCAGCGGATCCCTCCCGACCCTTAAACGATCTTGAAGACCGCGGAGTTGTCCTGCACTTCGCGCAATCCCTTGTAAGAAGTGTGGCGCAGCTTCAGGTCGCTCGACCAGGCGCGGAAGGCGATCTCGGCGATCAGAGTCGGTTTGATCCACGCGACGCTCTGGCGGTTTTGTTCAACTTGGATTTCGGCAGTTTGATGAGATCCATCAGCTTTCTGAACACTGACGCTT
Organism: Rhizobium sp. RAF56; assembly: GCF_052113965.1. Classification (NCBI taxonomy): domain Bacteria; kingdom Pseudomonadati; phylum Pseudomonadota; class Alphaproteobacteria; order Hyphomicrobiales; family Rhizobiaceae; genus Rhizobium; species Rhizobium sp. RAF56. The sequence continues at coordinate 3,319 of NZ_JBFRDU010000027.1, read as the reverse complement.
CGCGATCGGGGAAACCTGTTCCGACGCTGCCGACGTAAACCACGGTGTCTGCTTGATGGGCGCCGAGCGCAGCCGATGCGGGGAGGCCGACGGGCTCGTGACGGTCGCGCTGGAAGCACTTCACCTTTACCCATCGCCGCGTCCGCCCACCGGTAGCGCAGGTCGAGCCGCCTGGCGACGCCGCGCTAGCAGGGCCGTGCCATCCAACGTCTCTTCCACGAGAAATCGCAGTGGTAGGCGGCTGGGGGTGGCCCGCAGCATTGAGCTTGCCAGAATTCGTTCCAGTTGTGATCGTCGCTCAGGTGACGACGGAGCGAATGGATCGTTTGCACGTCCTTATCAGACAAGTTCGAGGTCGATGCCTTCGATTTATTCTGCCGCCAGGCTCGATAGTCGTCCAACCCTTTGCCGGCAAGACCAGCGTTGAGGAGACAACGAGACGAGCCCAGCATGCCCGCGTGTCGTGTTTTTTGTATCCGCAGATTGGGTTAGCTATTGTGACAGTCTTTTTCTGTTCGGCCGGCAAGTGGAATCTCTTCCTGACTGATACCCAGCCAAGGTGTGAACCTTCGAACCTCTGTAGCATACAGGTACGAACATGTTCGTACCTTGACCCCCTCCGACCTTCACGCAACGCTAGCAAGCGAGGCTCTGTCGCGATTACAGGACAACTGTCATGTCAGGATTGACCTTCATCGTCAGTCGTTGGCCCGATCGCGAACTGTCTATACGCAGGCTTTTCACTCAGAGCCCCGAGTTCCGGGCCGTATGCGAAGACTACGGGGAGGCGCTGGGCGCGTTCCAACATTGGCAGGCTGCAGGCAGCGACGGTAAGGCAGAGGAATACCGCAGTCTCGCCGCGGAGATTGAGGCGGAAATCATGCGCATGCTCGACCATTCGGCGGGATGCCGTCCGTAGTTAACTCACCTCCTTGCTCGTCACATGCTGCTTCGGTCAGTCACTTCGAAAGCAACGTTCTTCCAGCCGGCGCAACGGGTGCGTCAGCGACCCCAGGAGGAGAATGCGATGAGCATGAAGCAGAATATACTGACTGCGTTTCTATGCGGCAGCGCGCTGATGTTCGGCTCGATGTCGACCCAAGCGCAGGACGCCCAGAAGCCCAATATTCTTTTCATCATGGGCGACGATATCGGCTACATGCAGCCGAGCATCTATCATCGAGGCTTGATGGTCGGGGAGACGCCGAATATCGATCGCATCGGTGAAGAGGGTGCGATGTTTACCAGTTATTACGCCGAGCAGAGTTGCACGGCGGGACGTAACGCCTTCTTCACCGGCATGCATCCGCTTAGGACAGGAATGATCCCGCCTCAACTCCCCGGCAGCCCTTCCTACCTCAAGCCCGGCACTCCGGCGCTGGCAAAGTTTCTTCTCGATCTCGGCTACAATACTGGTGAGTTTGGCAAGAACCACTTGGGCGATCACACCGACGCCCTGCCGACCGCGCACGGCTTCCAGGAATTTTGGGGCTATCTCTATCACCTCGACGCCATGCAGGGGGTGAGCTTCCCGGATATCAACAAGACACCGACGGAACAGACCATTGCGCCACCTTGCCGCAACACTCCGATCCCTGGACTTGCTGAGGACCCAGCGGCGGTCGATCCCCGGACGACCACGTGCCTAACGCCGCCGCGTCCAGTCCTTGCCTGCAAATCCTCCGACGGCTCGTCAGCCAATCAAACTTGCCATGACGAGGGTCCGCTAACGCTCAAGCGTTCGGAGACCGTGGACGAGGAGATTTCTTCCAAGGTCATCGACTTCCTCGACCGCAACGACCCGAAGAAGACCCAAAAGCCATTCTTCGTTTGGTATAATCCGGCGCGCATGCACATCACCACCATGCTTTCGGACAAGTATATGGCGATGGTCGGCGAACCCGGCGGCAAGGACTGGGGTGTCAACGAAGCCGGCATGAAGCAACTCGATGACAATATCGGATACGTCCTCAAAAAGCTGGATGAGATGGGCCAGCTCGACAATACCATCATCGTTTTCACCACCGACAATGGAGCCGAAACGATCACCTTCCCCGATGGTGGCACCACCCCGTTCAAGGGCGGTAAGCTGACCACCTGGGAGGGCGGCATGCGGGCGCCGCTGGTCGTGCGCTGGCCCGGCCATATCAAACCAGGAACGGTGAAAAACGACATCTTCGCTTCTCTCGATTGGCTGCCGACATTGGTCGATATCGCCGGTGGTCCCAAAGGGGATGGGCTCAAGCAACAGATCCAGAAAGGCGCCTATCCGGGGATCGTGAAGACGACGCTCGATGGCGTCGATCAGCGGGATTATCTTGAAGGCAATTCCGACAAGTCGGCCCGTGACACCTTCTTCTACTATTCCGGCAAGGACCCCTCTGCGGTCCGCTACAAGAACTGGAAGATGTACTTCGCAATGGTGTCCGATTCACCGACGGGCTTCCTCGCAGGTGTGCTGCCCTATCACTGGACGCAGGTCGTCAATATCAAGCGCGATCCGTTCGAGACGTCCATTGGCGAGCAGATCAAGACGCTCACCGGCGAAGGCGGGGCGCTGGCCGCACCGGTCACCGCCTATGTCTACGACTGGAACATGCTGCCCATCGGCCAGGTGCTGTGGCTTAAGGAACTGCAGAGCTACGTCGACTACCCGCCAATGCAGGACCCGGCCAGCTATAACCTGGAGCAGGTCATTCAGCAGGTGAAGCAGATGCATACCGCGAGCCACGCGGGCGAATAAATCCATCCCCAAAAACTCAGGCGCCCCGAGAGCGGGCGCCTGACCGTCGCAATTTTTGACGTATCAAGTCGAGCGCCTGGCGGTGGTCATCGCAAAGCAGGATCGAGCCGTGGGCAGCAAATCGTTGGAGTATTTCATGTGTATGAATTCGAGTATTTCTCGACTGATACGTAGCGCGGCTCTCGGTATCGTGGCCGCGTTGTTGTTCGCGGGGCCGACAAGAGCGCAGACCGATCCACTCCCATCCTGGAATGATACCGCCCCGAAGGCTGCCATTGTCGCCTTCGTGGAAAAGGTGACCGCGAAGGGTTCCGCGGACTTCGTTCCGGAAGAGGACCGCGTTGCGGTTTTCGACAACGACGGTACCTTGTGGGTCGAGCATCCGATGTATACCCAGCTCGCTTTCGCGCTCGATCGCGTGAAGGCATTGGCTTCAGCCCATCCGGAATGGAAGACCAAGCAGCCGTTCAAGGCCGTTCTTGAGGGCGACATGAAGACGCTCGCCGCATCGGGAGAAAAGGGCCTCGTCGAGATCATCATGGCGACGCATTCCGGGATGACGAGCGACGAATTCCA
>NZ_JBFRDU010000026.1:0-63251 GCF_052113965.1 Rhizobium sp. RAF56 | reverse complement strand
AACCGCTCGGTGCTGGAACGCAACGGCAAGGGCTATCCGATCATCCCGGGCATGGTGGCCAATGTCGAGATCATGACCGGGCGCAAGACCGTGCTCAGCTACCTGTTGAAGCCGATCAACAAGGCGCGCTCCGAAGCGCTGACGGAGCGGTGATATGTCGTCTCCCAACGATCGCTTTCTTACCGGATTGAAAACCTCGGCAGCTTCCTTGCCTATCCTTGCCGCGGAAGAGATGGAGCCGCGCTTCCGCGCTGTCCCCGGGCGAAACGGGGAGCGCCGCGGCATCCGCCTGGAACGCATATATTGGGACGGGCTGAGCCGCATGTCGACCGCCGGACGGGTGACGACGGCGGATCTGGTCCATCACACCGCTACGCAGCTACAGGACTCCGGCAATCTTGCCTCGTCTCTGCGCGTCCTAAGCCTCAAATGGGCTCTCCACCGGCTGGACGCGCTTGAGGATGTTTCTTCGCTGGCGAACCTCAATGCGGTCATCCAGGCATCGCCGTCCCCGACCGTTCTCTTGACGCGCGAGAAGAAGATCCAGCTTTTCAACGATGCGTTTCTGGGGATGCTTCGACGAGGTTTCCCGATGGGCGATGCGCCGCAAATAATGAAGACCTTGCGTTTTTCGGTCGATACGCACATCGAGGATGCGCTATCGACGCTCAATCGCAACAGCGGCAAGACGCTCAATACCGGCTTTACCATCGCCGTGGGATCACAGAGTTTGAAGGGCCAGATCAACCTGGCGCTGGCGCCGATGCACTGCAAATCCATGCTGATCGGCTACATCGCCAAGTATTGATACTGCAGCGCCGCGCGTCATTCGCGACGCGGTCGCTGTGGCATCTGGAATTTGCACGCATGCCTTATTTCAATCGATCTCGACCTGAGGGGCTTATGCGCGAACCGGGAAATGCCAAACCGCCTGCCGGAAGGCGAGCGGTCGTAGCAGATGCGGACGCTGGCTGTTACCGAAGGCTTGCTTTAGCCCGGCGTGACTTTCTCGAGTGGCACCGTATTTGCAGCGACCGCCGCATCCTGGACGCGCGATCCGTGCAGATAGCCCCTTTTGCCGCGGATCGAATAGAGCGGCAGATAGTCGGCAAGCATGGTGTCGGGAAGAACGTCGTCGCGCATGTTGTCGAGAATGTCATAACGCTCGCCGACCGCGACCGACAGGACCGCGTGATAGAAACGGCGCTTCTGGTCGAAGAGCACGACGATTGCCATGTCGTTGAGATCGACGCCATCGCGGCTGAGCGCCGCCATCTTCAGGATGGCGAAATCCTCGCAGTCGCCTTCGCGCCGGGCCAGCGTCTCGGACGGCGTCGCCCAGTGGTCTTCGACCTGATAGATGTCGATGTCGCGGGCATAGCGGATGGTGTGATTGACGGCGACGTTGACCGCGTTGAGCTTGTCGCGAAGGGAGGACCGCGCGGTTGCCGTAAACGAAGCCTCGATCGCCACCGTGCTTTCGGGACAGGCGGCGGCACAGGCGATCGCGGTGCCGGCGTCGATCTCGGCAAAGGTCGGCTCGAGCTTCTTCAGCGCCGCGAGGCGCTTGAAGGGAATGGCGACCGTGCCGAACACGGAATTGCCGGCTGTCGTCTTCGCCACGCTTGGCGAAGCAAACCGCGCCGGGTTGGTAAGCGGCGCTGCCGCCGGAGCAACTTCCAGCGATTTGGTGAGCCGCGCAAGATCGAGAGTGCTGACGGAGTGCGTGACATTGCCCAGGGCAAATCCGACAAGCTCTGCCATGCCGCCGAATATTCCGGAACCAGCCACATGGCGCGCCGCGTTCAAAAGCGATGCGGCAGGGGGATTTTGGCGGAGACTTTCCGACGTCGGCGCCTGACCTGCAGTCGCGCTCAATGCGCCACAAGTTGCGATGAAGTATATTGAGGCTAATGTGCCAAATATATTTATAATTTTACGCATATTTGCCGTCGCCCGAAGTTTTTTACTCGGGAGCAACATACGCTACAGCTATAAATACGTTGTTTTTAACAAAGGTTAGATTCAAATCAAAATATTAGCTTATGCTGTTAAAATTTTATCGGTTCCGGAGGCTCGATGTTACTATTCCAGGGATTTACTTTTCCGAACGCGATGTGCAGAAGTAAAGCCCTTGGGAAGGGGCGGCCAAAGCCGACTTCGCGCCGCAATCGGGAGAAAAGAGTGACGTTGCATACGTACGGACAGACGGCCAATGCAGATACCGCGCCTCTGGCAACGAGTGGGCCTACCTGGGCAGGACCTTGGGTAGACACTTTCAAATCGGCATCCGCAGTCGGCCTTCTGTTGTTTTGCGGCGTCGCTGCCGGCTGCCAGGCGGATAGCAACGGCTTTGCCAGCAGTTCAAAAAACAACGACATCAAGCCGCCGCCTTCCACCACCGTTGAGGAAAGCTTCGGCGAAAGCGGCTCCGAGATCACCCTTCTGGTGCCGAAAGGGGCAAGCGGGATGTACGAGGGCGCGGCGCGGGATATCCGTGACGGCGCGGCCTTGGGCGTCGGCGAACTCGGCGGCGGCCAGGTGCGCGTGAAGGTCGTGGATGTCGCGACCGGTGCGGCCGGCGTTCCCGCGGCTGTCAGCGCGGCAAAAGCGCGCAACGCCGCAGTCCTGGTGAGCTACGCCCCGCCAAACGTCACCGCCGCGATTGCCGCCATCCCCGCCGACCAGCGCCCGCCACTTCTCAATCTCGGCACTCCGGTGGCGACCAATGTCGGCAGTGTCTTCAATTTCACGTCGGACGAGATAGACAGCGCCGTCGATGGCCTGAAGGCCGCCGCTGCCGCCGGGCACAAGAAGGTCTTAGCCTTTGCCCCGGAGGATTTGTCGCCGGCGGACGAGGCGAGACTTGGCGATACCGTCCGCCAAGCAGGCGGCACGTTCGGCGGCGTCGTGCGCTACGGTTTAAACGATGCCGCAGCCGCGGATGCCGTGAAGAAAGCGAAGTCACAGCTTGCAGCCGCGGACACCGTGCTCATTCTCGGCAAAACGCCTGCTGTCACGACAATCGCGGAAGCGATCAAGGCGGGCGGCCAATCGAATGTTACCTTCGTCGGCACCAGCGCATGGCCGGCGCGCACCTATTCCAACCCAGCGGTCGCGGGAACGCTGATCGCGGCCATCGAACCCGAGGGGACGACGCTGATTGCCGAGCGCTACAAGCGCCACTACAACCGCCCCCTCACCTCCGACGCGGCCTATGGCTACGATTCGGTCGCGATCACCGCCGGCATCGTCAGGACCAAGGGACCGGAGGCACTGACCACGGACAACTTGACGAACAAGCTCGGCTTCAAGGGAACGACCGGCCTCTTCCGCTTGACGCCTTCAGGCACGGTGGACCGCAAGATGAGCCTCTACGCCATCGAAGGCGGGAAGCTGACGTTGCGCGGCACGGCGGCCCAGGCATTCTGAACCGGCGGATGCCACGAAGGCAGCGGGCTCGTTGTCTTGTCTTATCTTGATGGAAAAGTGAACCAGTCCCGTGGTCGTCCTCGGCCGGCGAACTGACTTCGCCACCTGTGTGCGGCGTCGCGGTTTCCGCTTTGAAATCGACCTTCGTCGGCGATTGTCTCGATCCACCGGAAATGCCGACCACCGAAACCAAGCGGGCCGGCATCGAGCTAATGGTGACGTCTTGCGCCACCAATTTCGACCTGCATGGATTCCTGTAAAGGGAGAAAATGGTACGGTTGGGGGGTCTCGAACCTCCGACCTCAGGTGCCACAAACCTGCGCTCTAACCAACTGAGCTACAACCGCACATATCGCGCTTCCGCGCTGGCCGTCACATACGAGGACTTGGAATTGATTTCAAGTCCTATCTGACCGTGGCCCCTATAAAAAAGGCTGGGTGCCGTCAGGGCACCCAGCCGATTGTGTCTTCACGCTTGCTCTGGCTTAGGCCTTGAAAGCAGCGATTGCCTTTTCAGCGGCAGCCTTGGCAGGCTTTGCCACGTCGTCGGCAACCTTCTTCGTGGCTTCCTGCAGGAGCTTTGCCTGCTCGACCGTGACTTCCGCCTGCTTGCGCAGGAAGGCGGTCTGGAGCTCTACGAGTTCTGCGATCGACTTGACGCCGAGCAGGGCTTCCATGTGCGTAAGCGAGCTTTCAGCATTGGTGCGCAGCGCGTCGATGGCCTTCAGGCCGATTTCGACCGTGCCGGCCTGGGCTGTCTGAACGGTGGATTCGACGGTCTTGGAGGCGTCCTCGGCAACAGCCTTCAGCTTTGCGAAGGCTTCCTTGGACTGCTTTGCGCTCTTCTCGGTGAAGTCGCGGAAGGATTCCGAGAACTTGGACGGGTCGAAGGCGGCGAATGCGAAAGCGTCATCTTTCTTTGCGGTAGCCATGGTATGCGCTCCTTATTTTGGGCCCTCTTCGAGGCGCCCGGTTGAATTTTGATTATTGTCATATAGTGACGTTTATTGTGCATTGCAACATAAATTGTGCAGCGCACTCACATTAACCTTCCGAGCCGAAAAGCGGGGCTCTTGCTGGACCTCATGCGCGGCCGCCGTTATTAATGAATGCTTAATGTGGAGGCCGTCGTGGCCGAGCGTCAGGTTAAACAATGCCCTCGATCCAGTATCCGTTCATCGACATCGCCGTTCACCCGCGGGTGCGCGAACGCTTCGCGCGTGGCGAGGCAATGGCGTTGTTCTCGACCGACATGGCACGCGTCCTCTGGGCAAACGGCGCCGGTGCCGCTCTCTTCGGACATGCGGCGATCTATGATTTTCTCGACCAGGGACCGCAGGCGGGCGATGTCTCCTTCCGCCAGATCGAATCAACCGCGCGTCAGCTTGCCGCCGCCGGCGATAGCCGCAGCTTTCTGATCCGCATGACGTCCGGCTTCCAGCGCGGCGTCGTCAATGCGACTGTCGAGGTGATAAGCACCCAGCTCGGAGAGCCGGCGATCCTCTTTTCCGCGCCTGTCGCGGCAAAGCCGCTTTCTGCCGCCGATGGCGCGCGCCGGATGCTCTCGGGTTTCGACGATCCGGATACCCATATGGCCGTCATCGATCACGACGGACAGGTAATTGCCGCCTCGCCGCATTTCGCCGCACTCGGCATCACGCAGCAGACCGCCAAGATGCTGGCGACGATGGCGGGCGCGCAAACCGACCGCCTGATCAAGCGACCGATCCCGACTGGCCAGGGCTACCTGCCGGCCGCGATCGGCAAGCTTTCGGAAATACCGGCCCTGCATCTCGTCTTCGTCGTCGAGACGGTGCTTGGCCACCTCGACCCGGTCGATCAATTTGCATCGCCGCATGTGCCGGACGCCCCGGCCGCCGCCCCGGCGATGGTGGCGCCGCCTTCTGCGGATGTAATCGAGGCCGTTGCCGAGATCGAAGATGTCGACGATGCGCCCGTCGAGATGGAGGTCACGCAGGACGCTGAAGTCGAGACCGACGACCTTGCCACCCTCGCCGCCTTCGACTGGACCGCGCCCGAGCCGGTCCCGACTGACGCGGCTGAGCCGATTGCCGAGCCACCGGCCGCCGATATCGAGGCCACGTCCCAAGAAGAACCGGCGAACGAGGCGGAAGCTGCAGCCGTCCAGGAACCCGCTGCCACCACGCCCGAGGCGCCGATTCCGTACGAAGCCCAACCCGCACCGGCGCCAGCGGATGCGAAACAGTTTGCCTTCGACCACAACGGCAGGGCGGTCCGCTTTGTCTGGAAGATCGACGCGGAGGGCCGTTTCAACGAGATTTCCCATGAGTTCGCCGAAGCGGTCGGCCCGCATGCCGCCCGCATCACCGGGGAGGCATTCGCCGACGTAGCTGCCCGCTTCCACCTCGACCCAGAAGGCAAGATCGGGAGCCTGCTCGCGCGGCGTGACACGTGGTCCGGGCGGACCATCCACTGGCCGGTCGAAGGGACGAACCTGGTGGTGCCGGTCGATCTTGCCGCACTTCCCACCTACACGCGCAACCGCGAATTCGACGGCTTCCGCGGCTTCGGCGTTGTCCGCCTGTCGGACGCATTCGAGGATGCGTCCGGGATCGGGCTGACGCTCGGTCCGGCGGACGAGGCTGCAACCGGCGAGGAAGGCCGCGATGAGCCCGATGCCACCGAAGCCGTTCCGCCAGCCATCGCTGAAGAAGCCATCGCCGAGGACGTTGCCGCCGGGGAACCCGCCGAGCCCTCGACCAGCCAGGCGCCTGCCGATGAGGTAGTGCCGGAACCGCAGCCTGCACCTGAGCCGCCGGCGCTCACGATTACCGAAACGCCGAACCGGCGTCTTTCCGACAAGATCATCCAGCTGCATGAGCATCGCTCGCTGGCGCGTGAGGGGCTTTCACCGAGCGAGCATGCCGCGTTTCGCGAGATCGCGCGGCAGCTCGAGCCCTTCGGCAAGCGCGGCGAGCCGCCAGCGGAGACCTCCGAGGCATCACCTGCCGAGAGCAAAGAGGTGGCCGAACCACCGCGCGCCGAAGACAGCGCAAAGCAGCCGTCGGATGGGGCGGCCCCTGTCATCCCGCAGACGTCGGGCGAGGCCTTCGATGTGCTGAACACCGCGATCCCGCCAAGGGTCAAGGCGACGAGCGGTCTCAATGCCGAGATGCTTGATTTGCTGCCTGTCGCGGCCCTCGTCCATGCCGGCGATCGGCTGATCCACGCCAACCCGGAATTTCTGCGCCTGACCGGCTATGCGAGCCTTGCCGATCTCGACGACGTCGGCGGCCTCGATGCGCTGCTGCAGCAAGGCGATCTCGATGACCCGTCCGAGCGCGCGGGCGCCATGATGGTGGTTCGCGGCGACGACGCGGTGATCCCTGTCAGCGCCCGCCTGCAATCGATCCGCTGGGATAACGGCACGGCGTTGATGCTGGCGCTGATCCCGGCCGAGCAAGGGGCGGAACGCCAGCCGGAGACCGCTCGCGGCGAAGTGCGACCGGAGCGCATGCTGGAAAAGGTGGGCAAGCTCCAGGTCGAGGTGGAGGAATTGCAGTCGATCCTCGAAACGGCGACCGACGGCGTCGTCGTCATCGGCCCCGATGGCGACATCCGCACGATGAACCGCTCGGCAAGCGCGCTCTTCAACTACGACGACGACGAGACGCGCGGCCGGCCCTTCGTCATGCTGTTTGCGCATGAGAGCCAGAAGGCTGTCCTTGATTATCTCGGCGGGCTTTCGGGCCACGGCGTCGCGAGCGTGCTCAACGACGGGCGCGAAGTCATCGGCCGCGAGGCGTCCGGCGGCTTCGTGCCGCTGTTTATGACGATGGGGCGGCTAACGTCCTCGAACGGCTATTGCGCCGTAATCCGCGACATTACCCAATGGAAGCGCACGGAAGAGGAATTGCGCAACGCCAAGCGCGCGGCCGAGACGGCGAACGCGCACAAGAGCGACTTTCTCGCGCGCGTCAGCCACGAGATCCGCACGCCCCTCAACGCCATCATCGGTTTTTCCGACATGATGGCGGGCGAACGTTTCGGCCCGATCGGCCATTCGCGCTATGTCGAATATGCCAACGACATCGGCCGCTCCGGCCGCCACGTGTTGGACATCGTGAACGACCTTCTCGATATCTCGAAGATCGAGGCAGGCGAAATGGAGCTCGATTTCACATCCGTCGGCCTCAACGAGGCGATCGCCGAGGCGGTCTCGCTGGTGCAGCCGCAGGCCAACAGCCAGCGCGTCATCATCCGCACCGCGCTGTCGCAATCCGTGCCGAACGTTGTCGCCGACCTGAGGTCGATCAAGCAGATCGCGCTCAACATCCTGTCGAACGCCATCCGCTTCACCCCCTCCGGCGGCCAGATCGTCGTCTCGACCTCCTACGAAAGCAACGGCAGCGTCGTCATGCGCATTCGCGATACGGGCACGGGCATGAGCCGGACGGAGCTCGAGCACGCCATGAAGCCGTTCCGGCAAGTCTCGGCAAGCGCCCGCAACCGCGGCGACGGCACCGGCCTCGGCCTGCCGTTGACGAAGGCCATGGCGGATGCGAACCGTGCGACCTTCTCGATCCAGTCCGCACCGAACGAAGGCACGCTGGTGGAGATCACCTTCCCTTCGCAGCGAGTGCTCGCGAATTGACCGAAACCAGCTTTCGGCTCATCCCCGTTAATCACCGCCATCAGCCAGCGCTCGGTGGGCGAGCTATTTGCATGCAGCTGTTAATTCCTATATCGGGCAAACGCAGGCACAATAACGCGTAACGTTTGAAAGCACCTCCAAGCCATGAGTGCGTCGAGACATAGAAGGTGGCGGGTGATGCTGCGCAGCATGGCGCGGCGATTGCCTGCGATCGCGCGCACGACCGGCGCGGTGCTTTTGACGCTGCTGATCGTCTTTGCGGCCTTCCGCGTGACGGCGCCGTTTCTCATTTCAAGCGCCCTCGTTCGCTCCGGAATCGAGGACGCGCTTTCGAAGTGGACCGGCTACCGCGCCGAAATCGAAGGTACGCCCACGCTCGATTTCTGGCCGACACCCCGCATCACGCTCAACCAGGTGACGATCCGCCAACCGAACGCCGCAGGCAAGGTTCTGGGCCATGTGGACAGTCTCTCGGCGGATTTTTCGCTGCTCTACGCGCTGCGCGGCAAAGCGGATTTCCACGAGTTTCATTTCCTGCGTCCCGTGCTGTATCTGCGCCGGGACGAGGCCGGGCTGATCGACTGGACCAATGAGGGGCTGCTGGCAAAGGCGATCGAACGCGCCCAGGATTCCGCCGGCGCCGCCCCGGCTCGCGAGGATCAGGACGCGACGATCGGCGCGGTGACCGTCGAGGACGGCACGCTGGTGGTGACCGACGACCGCAGCGGCGCCCTCTATCGCTTCGAGGGCATCACGGCCGATGTCGCCTGGCCGCGGATTTCGGCGCCGATGAGCGCTGTCGTCCTCGGCCGCATCAACGGGCAGGACATCAAGCTCGACTTCGCCTCCCCCAAGCCGCTTTTCTTCTTTGCCGGCAAGACCGTGGAGGCCTCGACGAGCCTGACGTCGTCGCTCGTCAATGCCAGTTTCCGCGGCACCACCAACATATCCGACTTCTCCGCTCTTGCCGGCAACCTCAAGCTTTCAATCCCTGATCTGCCGTCCTTCCTGGTCTGGAGCGGCGAGCGTCTGCCGGGCGCAGCCGCTCTGCAGAGCATCTCTCTGGACGCAAACGTTTCTACTGCCGCCGCCAGTTTGCGGTTCAACGACTTGAGCTTCCAGGTGAACGACGCGACCGGCTCCGGGGTGATGGATCTGAGCTATGGCGCGACCGGCAAGCCGAAGATCTCCGGCACGCTTGCCTTCGACCAGATGAACCTGACGCCGTTTCTTGCCGCCTTCACCATGCGCCTTGCCGCCGATACGGCAATCAACGCGATACTTTACGGCAATCCGCTGCAACGGCTCGACGTGGACGTCCGGCTATCGGCGAAGAAGGCGGCGCTCGGGAATTTCCAGTTCTCCGGCATCGGCGCAAGCCTGCTCGTTTCCGGCGGGAAGGCGAAATTCGATATTGGCGACAGCGGTTTCGAAGGCGGCGAACTGACGGCCCATCTGGAAGTCACCGAACGGGATTTCGACGCCGGCGGAAAGCTGCAGATATCCATCCGCGATGCCGATTTCGGGGCGCTTATCGAGCGGCTTCAGCTGTCGGGTCCGCTGCCGCTGGCCGTGGGATCGCTCGACGTCTCGCTGTCTACTTCCAAGCCGATCTGGGCCGCCTCGCTCGCCGACCTCTCCGGCAAGCTTCATTTCTGGACAGGCCAAGGCACCTTCCGGCAGCTCAATATATCGAGTCTGCGGGCGCTGGCAGCCCAGAAGGCCTATTTCCGCATGACGGACGTCGCCGATACGTCCTTCGATTTCGACAGCCTCGATCTCAACACGACCTTTTCAAACGGATCGGCAGACGTTCGCACTGCCACGATCGCCGGTCGCACCGAAACCATTAAGCTCACCGGCGTCGTACCTTTCCGCGCAAATGGTGTCGCGCTCTCCGGCACGCTCAGCGCCACCGACCCTGTCAATGCAACCGATCTGCCGCAGCTGCCGTTCTTTCTCGCCGGCAGCTGGCCGAACCCGGTGGTGTCGCCGATTGCAAGCGCCCTGCCGAAGACGGTTGCGCAGTAGGTTTTAAGCGGTTGCTGCGGCCGCTCTTTCGTCTCGCTGCCGCTGGATCTCCCGCCGCCTGGTGACGGCGGAGGCGCAGATCACGCCGACCGTGACTACCGCGATCAGAATCGTGCAGACCGCGTTGATTTCCGGTGTGACGCCGAGACGAACCTGACTGTAGATCTTCATCGGCAGCGTCGTCGCTCCCGGGCCGGACGTAAAGCTCGCGATGACCAGGTCGTCCAGCGACAGGGTGAAAGCCAGGATCCAGCCCGAGAAGACCGCCGGCGAGATGATCGGCAGCGTGATCTCGAAAAAAGTTTTGAGCGGTGGCGCGCCGAGATCAAGTGCTGCCTCCTCGATCGAACGGTCGAAGCTCAACAGCCGCGACTGCACGACCACGGCGACGAAACACATCGTCAGCGTCGTATGCGCCAGCGTAATCGTCCAGAAGCCGCGATCGAACCCCATGGCGACGAAGAGGAGCAGCAGCGAAAGGCCGGTGATGACATCGGGCATGACGAGCGGTGCATAGACCATGCCCGAAAACAGCACGCGGCCGCGGAAGCGCGTGAAACGCACCAGCGTCAGTGCCGCCAGCGTGCCGAGCACCGTCGCGACCGTGGCCGAGATCAGGGCGACACGGATCGTCACCCAGGCGGCATCAAGCAGGCCCTGGTTTTGCAGAAGCTGGACGTACCACTTGGTCGAAAAGCCCGCCCAGACGGTAACCAGCTTCGACTCGTTGAAGGAGAAGACGATCAACAGCACGATCGGCAAATAGAGAAAGGCAAAGCCGAGCGTGACGGAGATGATGTTGAAGCGAGACCATCTGAGCATCGCCTATCTCCCCTGCTCGTCGGCTTTTGCTTGCGCATTCTGGAAGAAGACGATGGGGACCACCAGAATAAGCAGGAGAATGGTTGCCACGGCCGAGGAAACCGGCCAGTCGCGGTTGGAATTGAACTCGTTCCAGAGCGTCCTGCCGATCATCAGCGTCTGCGAGCCGCCGAGCAGATCCGGGATGACGAATTCACCGACGGCGGGAATGAAGACAAGCATGCAGCCGGCGATCACGCCCGGCACCGAGAGCGGAAAGGTGACGCGCCAGAAGGCGGTGATCGGCGGGCAGCCGAGATCCTGTGCCGCCTCGATCAGCGTGCCGTCCATCTTTTCGAGCGAGGAATAGAGCGGCAGCACCATGAAGGGCAGATAGGAGTAAACGATGCCGATGTAGACGGCGATGTTGGTGTTGAGGATGATCAGCGGCTCATGGATGACGCCGAGATAAAGGAGGAGCTGGTTGAGCAGGCCCTCCGGTTTCAGGATGGCGATCCAGGCGTAGACGCGGATGAGGAAGCTCGTCCAGAACGGCAGGATGACCAGCATCAGCAGCGTCGGGCGAATGCTGCGCGGCGCCTGCGCCATGCCATAGGCGATCGGATAGGCGATCAACAGCGTCAGCAGCGTCGAGATGCCGGCAATGACGACGCTCGATATATAGGCGTTGATATAGAGCGGATCGCCCCATAGCCACAGGTAGTTGTCGAAGGAAAGCTCCTTCAGCTTGGCGAAATTGCCCGCAAAGCCCTGGGCCAACGAGAAAACCGGCGTATAGGGCGGCATCGCGATCGCCGTCGTCGACATCGATATGCGAAAGACGATGAAGAAGGGCGCGAGAAAGAAGAGCAGCAGCCACGCATAGGGAATGATGATGACGAGGCGCGGATAGATAAAGGAACCGAAACGTCTCATGGTCTCAATCCTTCAAGAGGACGCCGGCGTTTTCATCGAATGAAACCCAGACCTCCTCGTCGTAGGCGAAAGGTTCCTCGACGGCGCGAACGGCGTTGAGCGAGGAAGCCTTTACCACCTGGCCGCTTTTCAGCTTCACATGGAAGATCGTCATGTCGCCGAGATAGCCTATGTCCCAGATCTCGCCGGTCGAGGCGTTCACGGAAGCGTCCGTCGGCGGCCGGCGCGTAACGCGCAGCTTCTCCGGCCGGATCGCAAAGCCGGCGCGATTGCCCAGCGCCGGCGTCTCAGGGGTGGCGGTGCGCGCCGTGAAGCCCTCGCCGACCGCGACCTCGACCACGCCCGGCCGAATGGCCGACACGGTGCCGTCGAAGATATTCACATCGCCGATGAAGTCGGCGACGAAGCGGCTGTTCGGAGCCTCGTAGATTTCGGCGGGCGTCGCTACCTGCGCCACCTTGCCGTGGCTCATCACGGCGATGCGATCGGCCATCGTCATCGCCTCTTCCTGGTCGTGGGTGACGACGACGAAGGTAAGGCCGAGGCTCTGCTGGAGATCCATCAGTTCGAACTGCGTTTCCTCGCGCAGCTTCTTGTCGAGCGCGCCGAGCGGTTCATCGAGAAGCAACACTTTCGGACGCTTGGCGAGCGACCGGGCGAGCGCCACGCGCTGCCGCTGGCCGCCGGACAACTGGTTCGGCTTGCGGGTGGCGAATTTCTCGAGCTTCACCATCTTCAGCATCTGCAGAACGCGTTCGGCAATCTCATCCTTGGCCATGCCGTCCTGACGAAGACCGAAGGCGATGTTCTTTTCGACCGTCATATGCGGGAAGAGCGCATAGGACTGGAACATCATGTTGACGGGCCGGCGGTAAGGTGGCGTGCCGGCCAGATCCTGGCCGTCGAGGACGATTTCGCCTGAAGTCGGCTGCTCGAAGCCTGCGAGCATGCGCAGAAGCGTCGACTTCCCGCAGCCCGACGCGCCGAGAAGCGCGAAAAACTCGCGATGGTAGATGTCGAGCGAAAGATCGTCGACGGCAATGAAATCGCCGAATTTCTTGGTGACATTCTTGACCGCGATGAACGGCTTGGCCGACGGATCCGCCCAGGGAGCGAAGGAACGCCTGATATTGCCAAGAGATTTCATAATGCTTCCCCGAGTTTCGTCCGCCGGCTCGCCGCGCCTTTAGAGGCTTGGCGCAGTAATGAAAGGCCCGGGCGTTTCCGTCCGGGCCTCCTTTGTCCAATTATTGGCCGGTGACGACCTTTGTCCAAACGCGCGTCGCCAATCGCTGTGTTTTCGGATCCCATGGCGTGACGGTGAAGAGGTGCTTCATCACGTCTTCGCTCGGATAGATCGACGGATCCTCCAGCACCTCCTTGCTGATGAACTGCTGCGCCGCCTTGTTACCGTCCGCGTAGAAGACATAGTCGCTCGCCTTGGCGATGACTTCGGGCCGCATCATGTAGTTGATGAACTCGTGCGCCTCGGCCAAATGCGGCGCGTCGGCCGGAATGGCCATCACGTCGAACCACATCTGGGCGCCCTGCGAGGGAATGGAATAGCCGATCGTCACGCCGTTCTTGGCATCGGCGGCACGATTACGCGCCTGCAGGATGTCGCCCGAATAGCCGAAGGCGATACAGATGTCGCCGTTCGCCAGCGCATTGATATATTCCGAGGAATGGAATTTGCGGACGTAGGGACGGATAGACGAAAGCAGGTCTTCAGCCTTCTGGAAATCCGCGGGGTTGGTCGTATTCGGGTCGAGGCCGAGGTAGGCCAATACGGTCGGCAGCACGTCCTTCGGCGCATCCAGCATGTAGATGCCGCAATCCTTGAACTTGGCGGCGACCTTCGGGTCGAAGATAACCTCCAGGCCGGGTGCTGCGTCGGAACCGAGGATAGCCTTGACCTTGTCGACGTTGAAGCCGATCCCGTTCGTGCCCCACATGTAATCGACTGCGTATTCGTTGCCCGGATCATAAGTGCTGATCCGCTGCTGCACCATGTCCCACATGTTGGAGAGATTTGGCAGCTTGGATTTGTCGAGCTTCTGGAAGACGCCCGCCTGGATCTGGCGTTGCAGGAAATCACCGCTCGGCACGACCACGTCATAGCCGGTGCCGCCCGCCAGAAGCTTGGTCTCCAGCGTCTCGTTGGAATCGAAGGTGTCATAGACCACCTTGATGCCGGTTTCCTTGGTGAAATCGGTGAGGATCGAGCTGTCGATATAGTCCGACCAGTTGTAGATGTTGACGACCCTATCGGCCGCCGAGGCGGAGGCGACCAGGCTGACTGTGGCAAAAGCCGTCGCGGCAAGCCGTGCGATTGCGAATTTCATTCTCACTCCTGTGCACATGCGGGCAGCGTCTCTGGCGGCGCCCGTTCCCTCTGTTTTTCTGGCAGACTAGAAAGGTTTACTGTCACTCACAAGAGAAAAAAACTAAGCTTCCCAAAGCCTTTTTGTCTTTCATTGGAAATCGAAAACGCTGAGACCCGTTGCCATTTCGTCGAGGCCGAGCGGCTTGGTCACCGGCGGCTCGGCGCGAGAGAGACAGCCGCGCCGCTCGCAGAGACGACAGGCGGCGCCGATGGCGATCAACGGCTGCCCCGCAGGTGCAAGCGCCTGCCCGTAAACGATGTCCTCGCGCTGGCTGAGATCGCAGCCGATCAAGAGGGCGGTGCGCCGCACGCGCTCGCCAAACCCCACCTGCGGCCCCTCGATCGTGCGGGAAATGGTCATGAAGGCGGTTTTATCCGGCATTTCCACCGCATCGACGAGGATCTGGCCCGGCTGCGCGAAAGCGGCGTGCACGCCGAGCTTTGGACAGCCGCCGCCGAAGCGTGCCTGCGGAAACCCTTGGGCACCCGCCTTGCGGAGCCTGTTTCCGGCGATGTCGATCTCCATCAGAAAAAAGGGCACTCCCGTCGCGCCGGGGCGCTGCAGCGTCGTCAAGCGGCTCGCGGCCTGCTCGTATGACGTACCGAAGCGGGATCGCAGGCCATCGACGTCGTAGCGCAGCCGCTGCGCGGCGGCGAGAAACGCCGCGTAGGGCATCATCACCGAAAGGGCGGCATAGCGGGCAAGCTCGAAACGGGCGATGCGCTTGCCTTCCGGTGTCGATAGCGAGAGCGCTTCCAGTTCCGCGAGTATCTCGCCGCGAAGTGCCAGCTGTGCTGCTTCCGTTGCGATCTCCTGCAACTGATCGAAGGGAGACAATCGCTCCGACAGGAAGAGCCGCGTCGTGTGCCGGTCGTAGCGCCGGCGCAGATTGGGCATGGCGTGCACCGGCAAGGTGCGGACGAAAACGCCGTGCTCGCTCTTAAGCCAATTCTTCAAGGCACCCGCCAGATCGTCGCCGGGAGCGAGGCGCGCATGGAAAGCTTCGGCCGCATCCTCGATGGCGGCAAAGAAATTCGGCCGCCTCTCAAGCCGGTCGCGGACTTCGTCGAGCGGCATGCGCGCACCGGTCAGCGCCGGCGCATGGCCTTCCTGTGACAGAAGCTCCGCCAGATCGGAAAGCCGCGCCGCCTGCTCTCGGTAGGCGCGGTAAAGCCGGATCATGCCGTTGGCGGCATTGGGCGCCGCCTCCGCCACTTCCATCAGTTCCTGTTCACCGGGGATTTCGCCCGCGAGCAGCGGATCGGAAAAGACCTCCCGCAGCTGGCTGGCGCTGCCGCCGCTTTCGCCCTGCAATTCGTCGAGATCGACCTTGTAGACCGACGACAGCTTCAAGAGCAGCTGCACGGTCAGCGGACGCTGGTTGCGCTCGATCAGATTGAGATACGACGGCGAGATCTCCAGCGCTTGCGCCATCGCGGTCTGCGTCAGCTTGAGACTGTTGCGGATGCGGCGCAGGCGCGCACCTGCAAAGATCTTCCGCTCGGTCATTTGTCATTCCTTTTACAAATCGCGCAACGTTATGATTATTACAATCTTAACAACTTTACCGACCTGATCTGTCAAAGGCAAGACATCATTACCCTTTTCCAAAGCCTGAAAACGCATAACTTCTGGCAATTGCTGCGCATGCACAGTAAATCTAGTCACACAACAGCCATCGAGATCTTGGCTGTCGCAGACATCACGGGAGATGATAATGACTGATTTTTACAACCTTGTTTCGTCCGCGCCGAAGGGCCGTTACGACGGCATCGAGCGTCCTTACACGGCAGAGGACGTCAAGCGCCTGCGCGGCTCGGTTCAGATCCGTCATACGCTCGCCGAAATGGGTGCCAATCGCCTCTGGAAGCTCATCCATGAGGAGGACTTCGTCAACGCGCTCGGCGCACTTTCCGGCAACCAGGCCATGCAGATGGTCCGCGCCGGCCTGAAGGCAATCTACCTCTCCGGCTGGCAGGTTGCCGCCGATGCCAACACGGCTTCCGCCATGTATCCGGACCAGTCGCTCTACCCGGCCAATGCCGCGCCCGAGCTTGCCAAGCGCATCAACCGCACGCTGCAGCGCGCCGACCAGATCGAAACGCAGGAGGGCAAGGGCCTTTCCGTCGACACCTGGTTCGCCCCGATCGTCGCCGACGCGGAAGCCGGGTTCGGCGGACCGCTCAACGCCTTCGAAATCATGAAGGCGTTCATCGAGGCGGGGGCTGCCGGCGTCCACTACGAGGATCAGCTGGCTTCGGAGAAGAAGTGCGGCCACCTCGGCGGCAAGGTCCTGATCCCGACGGCGGCGCACATCCGCAACCTGACCGCGGCGCGTCTTGCCGCAGACGTCATGGGCACACCGACCCTGATCATCGCTCGTACCGACGCCGAAGCCGCAAAGCTGCTGACCTCTGATATCGACGAGCGCGACCAGCCTTTCGTCGATCACGACGCCGGTCGCACGGCCGAAGGCTTCTACCAGGTGAGAAACGGCATCGAGCCCTGCATTGCCCGCGCCATCGCCTACGCGCCCTACTGCGACCTGATCTGGATGGAGACCTCCAAGCCCGATCTCGAGCAGGCCCGCAGGTTCGCGGAAGCCGTGCACAAGGCCCATCCGGGCAAGAAGCTCGCCTACAACTGCTCACCGTCGTTCAACTGGAAGAAGAACCTCGACGATGCGACCATCGCCAAGTATCAGCGCGAACTCGGCGCCATGGGCTACAAGTTCCAGTTCATCACGCTTGCCGGCTTCCACCAGCTGAACTACGGCATGTTCGAACTCGCCCGCGGCTACAAGGACCGCCAGATGGCGGCCTATTCCGAGCTGCAGCAGGCCGAATTCGCCGCCGAAGTGAACGGCTACACCGCGACCAAGCATCAGCGCGAAGTCGGCACCGGCTATTTCGACGCCGTGTCGCTGGCCATCTCCGGGGGCCAGTCGTCGACCACCGCCATGAAGGAATCGACCGAGACCGAGCAGTTCCGGCCGGCTGCGGAATAACGCTCACCGAATTGCTAGAGATCACAGAGGAGAACGACCCATGCCATCCGTCGCACGCGTCAAGGAACGAGCAGAAGAACAGTCTTCCACGATGAACGCCGACCAGCAGGCAGCCATCCGCATGCTGGCCAACGAGTTGCACCGCCTCAACCAGACGGTCATGAACGCCGTCGATGCGGGTGTCTCGGTCGAGCTGGTGCGCTCGGCGCGCCACCACGGCGGCAACGGCAACTGGGGCGACCTCCTGATCCCGGTCATCGTTACCAACGGCAGCGCAACGGCCTGAAGAGGCCGGCGTAACACCGATGAAAATCAAACCGCGCCGGCAACGGCGCGGCTTTAATCGTCCCGGCGTTCAATAGGTCGGACGCCTGCCCGCGATCAGATCGGCGTGGCTTTTCAGCAGGCGGGTCATGCGGTCGATGACGGTGCGGATCTCGCGGCGGTGCCGGTCCTCGTTGTTCATGACGATCCATTGCGAATGACGCAGTTCCGCGATTTCGCCGCCGCTTCGCTCCAGCCTCGGCTCCAGGTCGCCAACGAAGCAGGGCAGCACCGCGACCCCTGCCCCAGCCAGAGTGAGATCCCGCAGCGACCGTGGCCGATTGACCGTGATCGCGACAGCCGCCGCCTTTTCGTGCGGCCAGCGCAAATATGCCGAGACCGCCTCCTCCTCGCTGACAGCGATGAAGCGCTCGGGTCCGGAAAAGGGCACGTTTCGCGCACGATAGGCCGCATAGGCGACGTCGCCGGCCTTGATCGCCGCCAAGTTCGGCTCCTCCGGCTCGAAAGCCCTGAGAGCGATATCGCTTTGGCGATGCGCAAGGCTCGCGCGGCGCTCGGCAAGACGAAGATCCAGACGGAAATCGTCCCGTTCCGAGCAGATCGCCGGCATGTTGCGGCTGATCAGCCAGCCGACCCAGGTGCCGACGGCGACGCGCACGATCGCCGTTCCCGTTGCCTTGCGCTGCCAGGCGTCGACCTTGCGCGCTGCCGCTTCCATTTCGAGCAACTGATCGAAGAGTGTTTGCCCGTCCCCGGTCAGGCGGTAACCGGTCTGGCTGCGCAGGAATAGCGGCCGGCCTACCGCATGCTCGAGGTCGAGCATCCGTCGGCCGATGGTGGCGGGGCTGAGCCCGCTTGCGGCCGCACCCGTCAATCCACCGCCGCGGGCGACCGCGAGAAACAGCTGATAGGAATCCCAGTTCGCATTTTTCATGGCTGAAAAGCATAGCCGAGTTTCGAGCGTTTATAAATCAATTCTTGGCGCCTAATTAGACAGGAGGTGTCAAGCAGAAAGAGAGGACGCCATGATCGACGGTTTCGTGATCGCCAAGTGCATCGAGCTGCAAAACGAGGCCGCGCGCGAGCGTTGGCGCCGCAATGAGGACGATTTCTACCGCGACCTGGGCATCGGCCAAGCGCCGAGGATCGCGACCGTTTGGCGGCGCTTTTGGTCCAGTCTTCGGGAGGTCCCGCAACGGCAAAGCGGGCCGGCCAGTCCTGGCCGATCCGCTCGTGGTCTCCATGCTAAATCAAGCTGCCGGACGGCTGCCGGGAAACCGGAGCCGTCGCTCTTTTGATCACGCCGCGCGGCGGCGACCCGTTGCACTGCCGCTGTCGATCTTGAACTGCTGCACCAGCGCCAGCAAGGTGTCGGTTTCGCCGGCCAGTTCGCGGCTTGCCGCCGTCGTCTCTTCCACCATCGCCGCGTTCTTCTGCGTCATCTGGTCCATCTGGTTCACCGAGGCGTTCACCCCCTGCAGCGCGCTTGCCTGATCCTGGCTGGCGCGCGCGATCGTCTCGACGTGATGGCTGATCGCGACGATCTGCTCGCTGATCTTGGTCAGCACCGTGCCTGTCTCCTGCACAAACTCGGCGCCGGCGGTGACCTCCTGCGTCGATTTGTTGATGAGGCCCTTGATCTCTCGCGCGGCCTCGGCTGAACGCTGCGCAAGTTCGCGCACTTCCATGGCGACGACCGCGAAGCCCTTGCCTGCATCGCCGGCGCGCGCTGCCTCGATCCCCGCGTTGAGAGCAAGGAGATTGGTCTGGAAGGCGATCTCGTCGATGACGCCGATGATCTGCCCGATCTGGCTCGAGGCTTCCTCGATGCGGGTCATGGCGTTGATCGCGTTATTGACGACGGCCGCGGAAGCGTCGGCGCTGCGCTTGGCTTCGCGTACGACCGCGTCCGCATCCTTGGCGCGCTCGGCGGACGAGCGGACGGTGACGGTGATCTCGTCGACCGCAGCCGCGGTTTCCTCGAGCGACGCCGCCTGCTGTTCCGTGCGCTTGGAGAGATCCTCGGCGGACGCCGCCATCTGGTTGCCGTTCGACTGGATCATTTCGACATTGGTGCGGACCTGGCTGATCGTCTGCTGCAGACGCACCATGGAATTGTTGAAGTCCTGCCGGAGCTGCTCGAGGCGGCCGATGAACGGCGTTTCGAGCGTGAAGGAGATATCGCCCTGCGACAGGCGTTCCAGGCCGCCGGCAAGGGTGGTAACGGCAAATTCGATCTGCCGGTCGAGTTCGCGCTTTTCGGCGTCGTTGCGCTGGCGCTCGTGTTCGGCGGCGGTGCGCTCCTCCTCGCTTCTCTCCTCGATGCGGATCTTGGAGAGCGCGTTCTCCTTGAAGATGCCGAGCGCGCGGGCGATGTCGCCGATTTCGTCGTTACGCTGTTCGCCGGAAATCGCGGTCTCGAGGCGGCCGTCGGCGATGCGGCGCATCGCGGCCGTGATCTGGCCGATCGGGCGCTGCAACGTCAACACGAGGGCGATACCGCCGGCAATCGACAGGATGATGCCGAGAACGGTGGCGAGAACCGAAATGGAGTTGGCCTGATCTCGCTCGACGCCGGCGTTCTGTTTTTGGGTCTGCGCGAAGGCCGTCAGCTGACCCCAGATCTCGTCGAGCTGTTGGCGGGCGGCGGCGTATTCGACCACACGCTCGCTGATCGCCTCGGCGAGCTTGCCGCTGTCGGCGTTCATGGAGGTAATGGCAGGGCGGACTATCTTGCCGATGTCGTCGACAAAGGCCATTCCCTTGGCGCTCTGGACGAGAGTATCCAGGTCGCCGCCAAGCTTTGCGATCTCCTGGCGCAGGCGGCCGAGATTTTCCTTGTCGCTATTGGCGAGGAACTCGCCGAGCACCAACTGCAGCGAGTAGACGGCGCCCTGCAGCCGCCGCGTGTCTTCGAGGATCGCGTTCGTCTGAACGACGCGGCTGTCCAGCTGCACGAAGGTGGTGGTCGCCTGCCGCATCATCTGCGTGGCGGTGAGCTGCGTGTAGGTCGACATCTGGCGGAAGCGCGACAGCAGACGGCTGATGCTCGCCACCGTATCGTCGGTCGGCGCCTCGGCGCTGCCGAGAAGGGTCGTCAGGTCGTTGATCGTGCTTTCCAGCGACTGGACCATGCTCTTCTGGTTCTGCGGGATGGCAAGCTCTATGGAACGCTGCGCCTTTGCGATGTCGGGAAGCCGGCCCTTCACGGCGGCCACCTTGTCGGCGGGCGTTTGCGCCTTGCCGAAGTCTTCGGCAACGCTTGCCAGGCTGTCGCCGCCCTTCAGCAGCCGATCGGCGGAGCGCAACGTCGAGGTTGCGTTCGCCTCATCGGTCCGCATCGAGTCCTGCAGTTCCTTGCTGTTGCGATCGACGCTGAAGCGGGCGTTGATCAGCGCGCGCTGCGCCTCGTCGAGCGATTTGCGCAGCGCGACTTCCTGCTCGTGCAGCTTCCAGAAGCTGTTGACGACATCCGAGATATTGGTGGTTCGGCTTGCCGCGTCGGCAAGCTCCGCATGGCCGTCGGCGCCTTCGCCGACCTGCCGAAGGGTCGCCCCCAGCACGTTGACCTGCGCCGTGACGTCGGCGACGAGCTTGTCGCGGCGCGTCTCGGTAGCGTCGCGCAGGAAATCCTCCATCGAGGAATAGAGGTTCTTGAAGCCCGTCAATGACTGCAGAACGCTATTGGAAATCTCCATGCGCCCCTGCAGGAGGCCGGATGCATAGAGCCCCGTCAGCCCGACGGCCGAAATGCTGATGACGAAAGGCAAGACGAAAATCAAAACCTTCGTCTTGATCTTGAACCGGGACAGTATCTTGTCGATGAACATGCAAAGCCTCTCATACCTACCCGCGCCGCCGCTTCGATACCGGGCGAGTGTATAGCCGTCGTTTTTTGGGGGCGTTCAGGCAGGGGCTCCGAGGGATCGGAGAGCAATCATTGCTTCGGCTCTAATCGATTTAGAGCCCCCTAAATTTTCCGGCCATTTTTGAGAGGGATGTCTTAATATTCGGATAAGAATGAGCGCTTGCTGTTTCAAGCCGCAGGCGAGCCACGCAGTGCGCAAGCAACGCAGCCGAGTGCGGGATTGATCGTCAGATCGAGCGGGCGGCGAGATAGGCGAGGCAGGCGGTAGCCCCGACTGCGATCATGGCAAACCTGAGCACCGCGAACTTTGCAGCGGACTGTGTCTGGGCGATTGCGATGGCGCGTGCGCGCCGCGGCGTCCTGTTCATGAGCATGTCATCCCATTTCGACACTGGAACGATAACCGCCGAAACGGCACAACCGCAACTCCTATCTTCGAAATGGCGGCCGGTATTGTGCATGATCGCCGAGCGCGCTTAAGAAGTCCTGAATGCGCAGTGCCGCGCAGCGCTTCCTCGCACGCAACTAGGACCTAGACCACTTCGCCCGCGACATGCCCGGACGCCCAGGCCCATTGGAAATTATAGCCGCCGAGCCAACCGGTCACATCGACGCATTCGCCAATGAAATAGAGCCCGGGCACCGCTTTCGCCTGCATGGTTTTCGAATCGAGACAGTTGGTATCGATCCCGCCGAGCGTCACTTCCGCCGTGCGGTAGCCCTCGGATCCCGAGGGCTTGACGTGCCATTGCTGGACGGCGGCGGCGAGCTGCTGCAGGCGTTTGTCGGACTGGTCGGCGAGGTTGCCCGAAACGCCTTCCTCCTCGACGACATGTTGGGCCAGCCGCTTCGGCAGGATCTCAGCGAGCGCGGTCTGCACGGCGATCCGGCCATTCGCCTGCCGCGCTGCCTTCAGCCGGGCGAAGATATCGATGTCCGGCTCAACCGAAATGACGATCTCTTCGCCTTCCCGCCAATAGGAGGAGATCTGCAGGATCGCGGGGCCGCTTAAGCCCCGGTGAGTGACGAGGAGCGCCTCGCGGAAGGCCGCTCCGTTGCTGCGGATTTCCGCCGGCGCCGAAATGCCCGAGAGCGGGGCCAGGCGCTGCAGGTACATCGGGTCCAGTGTCAGTGGCACGAGGCCGGGCCGGGTCTCGACGACCGGCAGGCCGAATTGCTCCGCCACACGGTAGGCAAAGCCCGTTGCCCCCATCTTCGGGATCGACTTGCCGCCCGTCGCGACAACAAGCGAAGAGCTTTCGAAGTCGCCCTCGTTCGTCCGCAGCCGGAAGCCGCCGCCGACACGCGGATCGACCGTTTCGACCGCGGTGCGAAGGCGCATTTCGACGCCCGCGTCCTTCATCTCCCCCGTCAGCATGTGGATGATGGCGCGGGCACTCTCGTCGCAGAAAAGCTGGCCGAGCGTCTTTTCATGCCAGGCGATGCCGTGGCGCTCCACCATCGCGATGAAGTCCTTCGGCGTGAAGCGCGCAAGCGCTGACCTCGCGAAATGCGGATTGGCGGAAAGGAAATTCTTCGGGCCTGCATGAATGTTCGTGAAGTTGCAGCGTCCGCCGCCGGAAATGCGGATTTTCTCGCCGGGGGCGGCTGCGTGATCGAGGATGAGAACACGGCGGCCGCGCTGGCCGGCACGTATGGCACACATCATGCCCGCTGCGCCCGCGCCGAGGATGATGACGTCGTATCTATCGTTCAACGCATGGTCCTTCCATCGCAGCACTTCTCTCAGTGGCGTGTTCCGCCGCCGTTCAAGCAGTCCGACTTGTGGCGAAAATTTGGCAGGCCTCCCCTCGCCAATTGCCAAACAGCCGTTATGATGCCTGCACGATCCACGCAATTACGGTGTTTTATGCCTGCCAGAAAGCCCCCGTTGAAAGCAGCCAAGCCAATATCCAAACTCGCAGCCGTCCCCCCAAGCCTTCGATCGGCCCGCGGCGTCTCCAGTTGGAAAGAAGCGGCACAGTGGCTCAGAGCGCGGGGCATCGAAGACATAGAATGCATTACGCCGGACCTTGCCGGCGTGCCGCGCGGCAAGATGATGCCGAGTTCGAAGTTCACCTCGAACACGTCGCTTGCCCTTCCCTCGGCACTTTACCGCCACACGATCTCCGGCGAATATCCCGACGAGACCGAAAGCTTTCGCTACGAGCCGCGCGACAGCGACCTTAAACTGGTGCCGGATCTGTCGACGCTCTCGGTCGTGCCATGGGAAACCGACCCGACCGCGCAGGTGATTTGCGATATCGTCAATTCCGACGGCGGGGAAGTGCCCTATACGCCGCGCAATGTTCTCAAGCATGTGATGGAGCTCTATCGCGCGCGTGGCTGGAAGGCGATCGTAGCACCCGAAATCGAATTCTATCTCGTCGCCAAGAACGACGACCCCGACTATCCGCTGCATCCGCCGAAGGGACGCTCCGGCCGTTCGATCCTTGGGGGCCAGAGCTATTCCATCGCCGGCATCAACGAATTCGACGAACTGATCGACGACATCTACCATTTCTCGGAAAAGCAGGGGCTCGAGATCGACACCCTGATCCATGAGGACGGTCCCGCCCAGCTTGAGATCAACCTGCGCCATGGCGATCCGATCGAGCTTGCCGACCAGGTTTTTCTCTTCAAGCGAACGATTCGCGAAGCCGCCATGAAGCACGGCATCTACGCGACCTTCATGGCTAAGCCGATGCAGGGCCAGCCGGGATCGGCGATGCACATTCACCAGTCCGTCGTAAACGAAGCGACGGGAAAGAATGTCTTTTCCAATCCCGACGGTTCGCCCTCGCGTGAATTCTTCTATTTCATCGGCGGCCTGCAGAAATACGTGCCAAGCGCGCTGTCGATGCTGGCACCCTACGTCAATTCATACCGCCGGTTGACGCCGGACATGTCGGCCCCCGTCAACAATGCCTGGGGCTACGACAACCGCACGACTGCCTTCCGCGTGCCGGTTTCCGATCCGCAGGCGCGGCGCGTCGAAAACCGGCTGCCCAGTTCCGACGCCAACCCCTATCTGGCGCTGGCCGGATCGCTCGCCTGCGGCCTGCTCGGCATCATGAAGGAGATCGAGCCGACGGCGCCGACCGAGGATTCCGCGAACGAAGGTTCGATCGACCTTCCGCGCGGCCTGCTGGAAGCGGTGGCTCTCATGGAAGAGGAACCCGCCTTCGAAGGGGTGTTCGGCAAGGAATTCATCGGCCTTTATGCCGGCGTGAAGCGCGGCGAATTCGAGACGTTCATGCAGGTCATCAGCCCCTGGGAGCGGGAATTCCTTCTGCTCAACGTGTAAGGGAGCGAAACCCATGAGCGTTGAGCCCACGTGGCAGAGCCCGATCGCCCCCGGCGTTTCGTGGTACCAGGCAACCGCCGGCGAAAGGCCGACCTATCCGTCGCTCGACGGATCACGGCACGCCGACGTCGCCATCATCGGCGGCGGCTATACCGGCCTGCAGGCCGCCTATAATCTCGCTGTCGCCGGCGTCGATGTCGTTCTGATCGATGCCAATCGCTTCGGCGACGGCGCATCGGGACGCAACGGCGGCCAGCTCGGCACCGGCCAGCGCTCATGGCCCGAGGAGCTCGAAGAACGCCTCGGTTACGAGCGCTCGAAAGCGCTCTTCGATCTCGCCGAAGCCGCCAAGCATCACCTGCTGCAATTTGCCGAGGCGCATCAGATCAGCATCGACTACATGCCGGGGCAAATGAACGTCGCCCACAAGGCGAGCTATCGGCGCGACTATGCCGAGAACGCCCGGATCTCCGCCGAGCGCTACGGCTATGCGCACCTCCATTTCATGGATACCGCCGAAACGCAGGAACGGCTGGGCTCGAAACGATACAGCTGCGGCGTGCGCGACACCGGCACGGGCCATATTCATCCGATGAAGCTATTGATCGGCCTTGCGCGCGCCGCCCATCAGGCGGGTGCCGCGCTCTTCGAGATGACCAAGGCCAAGGGCCTCAAGAGCGTTGGCGGCAAGACGGTGATCGAAACCGGCAGCGGCGACATCACCGCCGACCGGGTGCTGATCGCGTGCAACGGCTATATCGGCGATCTCGAACCGGTGACGGCGAGCCACGTCATGCCGATCCGTTCCTTCATCGGCGCCACCGTGCCTCTCGACCGCCACCCGCGGGTATTGCCGGGCAGCGAGGCGGTGGCCGACTCACGTTTTGTCGTGCGCTATTTCCGCAAGTCGAAGGACGGGCGGCTGCTGTTCGGCGGGCGCGAAGCCTATACCGCCGACAACCCGCTCGACATCAGCGATCACATTCGTCGCCAGATCACCGAGATCTACCCCGAGCTTGCCGACATTCCGATCGAATACGCCTGGGGCGGCTCCGTCGGCATCACCATGCCGCGCCAGCCATTCGTGCGCGACGTCATGCCGGGGGTGACCGCGATCGGCGGTTATTCGGGCCATGGCGTGATGCTGTCGAATTATTGCGGGAAGCTCTATGCCGAAGCCGTTTTAGGACGTTCTTCCGATCTCGATCTTTTCCGCGCGCTCAATATTCCGCCGTTCCCTGGGGGGCGCCTCATGCGATCGCCGCTGCTCTTCCTGGCGCTGACCTGGTTTGCGCTTCGCGACCGCTTCTGACCAGAATGTGCATTTCCACGTGCGGCATTTCGCTCTAAAAAGCAGGGCACCCGCAATGCGCGCTGGCCTTTTTAAATCGATTAGATTAAAAGGGCCGTAACATCGTCCGATCGAGAGACAGCTTATGAGCAGCCAAATTATTCCCGTTGAGCCCTTTGACTATGTCGTATTTGGCGGCAGCGGCGACCTTGCCGAACGCAAGCTTTTGCCCGCCCTCTACCATCGTCAGATCGAAGGCCAATTCACCGAACCGACGCGCATTATCGGCGCGTCGCGAAGCGCTCTGTCCCACGAGGAATACCGCAATTTTGCGCGCGATGCGCTGCGCGAGCATCTGAAGCAGGGCGAGTTTGACGAAGCGCAGGTCGAGACGTTCTGCAAGCGTCTCTTCTACGTGCCGGTCGATGCGCGGTCCGATCAGGGCTGGGAAGAGCTGAAGAAGCTTCTCGACGACGGCAAGGAGCGCGTCCGCGCCTTCTACCTGGCCGTCGCGCCGTCGATCTTCGGCAGCATTTCGGAGAAGATCCGCGACCATAAGCTGATCACCAAGTCGACGCGCATCGTGGTTGAAAAGCCCATCGGCCGCGATCTCGCCTCTGCGCTCGAACTCAACGACACGATCGGCAAGGTCTTCAAGGAAGAGCAGATCTTCCGCATCGACCACTATCTCGGCAAGGAGACGGTGCAGAACCTGATGGCGCTGCGTTTCGCCAACGCGCTCTACGAGCCGCTGTGGAACGCCACGCATATCGACCACGTGCAGATCACGGTGGCGGAATCGGTCGGGCTCGAAGGCCGCGCCGGTTACTACGACACCGCCGGTGCGCTACGCGACATGGTGCAGAACCACATCATGCAGCTCGTCTGCCTCGTGGCGATGGAAATCCCCTCCTCCATGGAATCGGAGGCCGTGCGCGACGAAAAGCTGAAGGTCCTGCGGGCCCTGAAACGGATTACCGCGACAAACGTCGAACAGGCGACCGTTCGCGGACAATACCGCGCCGGCGCGTCGGCCGGCGGACCGGTAAAGGGCTACCTCGACGAGCTCGAAGGCGGTGTCTCCAATACCGAGACGTTCGTTGCCATCAAGGCCGAGATCAACAACTGGCGCTGGGCTGGCGTGCCTTTCTACATTCGCACCGGCAAGCGCCTTGCCGGTCGCATGTCGGAAATCGTCATCACCTTCAAGCCTATTCCGCACGCGATTTTCGACCAGGCAGCCGGGCGCATCAACCAGAACCAGCTGATCATCCGCCTGCAGCCCGATGAAGGCGTCAAGCAGTCGCTGATGATTAAGGACCCGGGTCCGGGCGGCATGCGCCTGCGCAACGTCTCACTCGACATGAGCTTCGCCTCGGCCTTCAACGTTCGCAATCCCGACGCTTATGAGCGCCTGCTGATGGATGTCATCCGCTCCAACCAGACGCTGTTCATGCGCCGCGACGAAGTGGAAGCGGCGTGGCGCTGGATCGACCCGATCCTTAAGGGTTGGGAGGCAACCGGCCAGGTCGCGCAGGGTTACACCGCCGGCACTTGGGGCCCGAGCCAGGCGATCGCGCTGATCGAGCGCGACGGCCGCACGTGGCATGACGAGATCTAGGACGGACGCAATGGCACACGACATGCATGCTTTCGCCAATAGCGCCGAACTGGCGAACAGCCTCGCCGATAGGGTAGCCGGCGCGCTATCCGCGGCCATCAGCGCGCGCGGGGCAGCATCGATAGCCGTCTCGGGCGGTTCGACGCCAAAAGCCTTCTTCCAGGCGCTCGCCACGCGCGCGCTCGATTGGGAAAAGGTGACGATCACGCTCGTTGACGAGCGTTTCGTGCCCGCCGACAATCCGCGCTCCAACCATCTCTTGGTGTCGTCCAATCTTTTGACCGGCAAGGCGAGCGCCGCTCGCTTCCTGCCGCTCTATCAGGACGTGTCGTCCGTGGAGAAGGCGGCGGCGATCGCGACGGAAAACACCAGGACTGTCGGCTGTCCGTTCGACGTCGTCACCCTTGGCCTTGGCGGCGACGGTCACACCGCGTCCTTCTTTCCAGGCGGCAACAACCTCGCCGTCGCGCTTGACGAAAAGACGCCGCGCGGCGTCATCACCATGGAGGCAGAGGGTGCCGGCGAGCCGCGCCTGACCTTCACCTTCTCCAGCCTTCAGGATGCCCGATTGCTCGTTCTACATATCGAGGGCGAGAGCAAGAAAGACGTCCTTGCCACGGCGGAAGGCCCGGGCGATGAGGCTGAGATGCCGATCCGCTCGATATTGCGCCGCGCGGCCTCGCCGGTCGCCATCTATTGGGCGCCCTAACCCGCCTTGGGATCGCCACGATTTATAGACGCAAATAGATAAACAGGATCGATCATGTCCGCTGACGCACGCATTGCCGCGGTAACCGCGCGAATCGTCGAACGTTCAAAACCAACGCGCGAGCGCTATCTCGCGCGCCTGCGCTCCGCGGCTGCCAAGGGGGCGCATCGCAGCGTGCTCGGCTGCGCCAATCTGGCGCACGGCTTCGCCGTCTGTTCCCCCTCCGAGAAAGATGCGCTGGCGGGCGACCAGGTGCCGAACCTCGGCATCATCACCTCCTATAACGACATGCTGTCGGCGCATCAGCCGTTCGAGACCTATCCGGCAATCATCCGGGAAGCGGCCAAACAGGTGGGCGGCCTGGCACAGGTCGCCGGCGGCGTGCCGGCCATGTGCGACGGCGTCACGCAAGGCCAGCCGGGCATGGAGCTGTCGCTCTTTTCCCGCGACCTGATCGCCATGGCCGCCGGCGTCGGCCTCTCGCACAATATGTTCGATGCGGCCGTCTTTCTCGGCGTCTGCGACAAGATCGTCCCGGGCCTTGTGATCGCGGCGCTCTCCTTCGGTCATCTGCCGGCCATTTTCGTGCCGGCCGGGCCGATGACCACGGGCCTGCCGAACGACGAAAAGTCGCGGGTGCGCCAACTCTACGCGGAAGGCAAGGTCGGCCGCGCCGAACTGCTCGAGGCGGAATCGAAATCCTATCACGGCCCCGGCACCTGCACCTTCTACGGCACGGCGAACTCCAACCAGATGTTGATGGAGATCATGGGCTTCCACATGCCCGGCGCCTCCTTCATCAATCCGGGCACGCCGCTTCGCGAAGCCTTGACCCGCGAGGCCGCCAAGCGGGCGCTGGCGATCACCGCCATGGGCAACGAATTCACCCCCGCCGGCGAAATGATCGACGAGCGCTCGATCGTCAACGGCGTCGTCGGCCTGCATGCGACCGGGGGTTCGACGAACCACACGCTGCACCTGCTCGCCATGGCGCGGGCCGCCGGCATCGTGCTGACCTGGCAGGACATTTCCGAACTTTCGGATGCGGTGCCGCTCCTGGCGCGCGTCTATCCGAACGGCCTTGCCGACGTGAACCATTTCCATGCGGCAGGCGGCATGGGCTTCCTGATCAAGGAGCTTTTGAAGAAGGGCCTGCTGCACGGCGATGTCCGCACCGTCTACGGCCATGGCCTCGAAGCCTATTCGATCGACGTCAAGCTGGGCTCGGACGGCACGGTCGTTCGCGAACCGGCACCCGACAAGAGCCACGACCCGAAGGTGCTCTCGAGCATCGAAACGCCTTTCCAGGCGAATGGCGGCCTGAAGATGCTGCGCGGCAATATCGGCAAGGCGGTCATCAAGATCTCCGCCGTGAAGCCGGACCGCCATATCATCGAAGCCCCGGCCGTGATCTTCCACGACCAGGCCGAGATGCAGCAGGCTTTCAAGGACGGCAAGCTGAACCGGGATTTTGTCGCAGTCGTCCGCTTCCAGGGACCGAAGGCGAACGGCATGCCCGAGCTGCACAAGCTCACCCCTGCCCTCGGCGTTCTCCAGGATCGCGGCTTTCGCGTCGCACTCCTGACGGACGGCCGCATGTCGGGGGCCTCCGGCAAGGTACCGGCCGCGATCCACGTGACGCCGGAAGCCGTCGAGGGCGGCCCGATCGCCCGCATCCAGGAAGGAGACATGATCCGCCTCGACGCGGTTGCAGGCACGCTCGAAGTGCTTGTCGATGCTGCCGACATGGCCGAGCGCGAGCCGGTCAAGGTCGACCTCTCCGACAACGAATTCGGCATGGGTCGCGAACTCTTCGCTCCCTTCCGCCGTGCTGCCGGCCCCGCCGATCGCGGCGCGAGTGTCTTGTTCGGATAGACGGCGATGCCGCCAAGCGGCGGCGGATGCCCGCCGCCCTATAGACTAGGGGCGGGCGTTTCCGTGTAATGGAGTGGAGATCGACGGGCCCTCAGGCGCGGACGTCGAGCACGCGGTCACGATGGGCCGGGTGGGTGCTGTAGACGAAAATCTTGTCCAATTCCTTCTTCGTCACCAGGCGCAGGAAGCGCACTTCGACGGTATTGTTGGCAAAGACCTTCATCAGTATGCAGCCGATCTTGGTGATCCGGGCATCCGGAATATCGAGATAGAATTCGCGCGGAAGACTGTACTGCGTCAGAAGCGCGAGGACGGCGCTGCTTTGCGATATGCGGATGATGTCGCATCGGCGCGCGGCAAGGTTCATCACGCCCTTCTCGGTATATTCGAGACGAGCCGCATTCATCGTATCCTCCATGCGAAACCGCGCTTCGCGGTCATACATGAAGGACTCTTCTTTGTTTAGAAAATGCTCGGACGAGCGCCCCGACGTCTGCACTGCCACTTCCAATTTTCCTTTTGTTATCGGCAGTTAGCAGGCTAGCAGCGAAGGTTTAACGCATCGTTCTTAAGTAGCGTAAAGTCGCGCGGAAGGGCGCGCGACCAGTGGACAAACCGCCGATCACGACTTGCCATAGGTGCGGCCGTCGTCGCCGAAGAGATGCAGTTTTTGCCGGTCGGCCGCAAAGCGCATCTTCTGTCCCCGCTTGACGTCGAAAATGCCTGGCACCTTGACGATGATCGGCTCGCCGTCGACCAGCCCCTCGATATAGAGAAGCGTGACTTCGCCGAGCGCCTCGACGATCGATATTTCACCTTCGAAGAGATAGTCGTCGCCGGTGGCGATGCGAAGGTCCTCTGGCCGTACGCCGAAGCTTGCGGTCTTGCCCTTCTGCGATGCATCGGTCGGGATATCGAGCGTAACCGTCTTTCCGCCGGCCAGCGTGACCGCGGTCGTCTGGCCCGTCTCGTCGACGATGCAGGGGATGATGTTCATGGCCGGCGAACCGATGAATTTCGCCACGAACAGGTTGGCCGGGCGCTCATAGAGATCGAGCGGCGCGCCGACCTGTTCGACCCTGCCTGCCGAGAGCACGACAATGCGGTCGGCAAGCGTCATCGCCTCGACCTGGTCGTGGGTGACGTAGATCATCGTCGTGTCGGGCATGGAATCGTTCAGCCGCGCGATCTCGATGCGGGTTGCCACGCGCAGAGCCGCGTCGAGGTTGGACAACGGCTCGTCGAAGAGAAACACTTTCGGATTGCGGCAGATGGCGCGGCCGATGGCCACGCGTTGGCGTTGCCCGCCCGAAAGCGCCTTCGGCAGGCGCTCCAGATACTGGGTGAGTTGCAGGCTTGCGGCAGCGGCGCGCACGCGCCGCTCGATCTCTTCCTTCTTCTCCCCAGCGATGCGCATGCCGAAGGCCATATTGTCGTAGACCGTCATATGCGGGTAGAGCGCGTAGGACTGGAAGACCATCGCAATGCCACGCCGTGAGGGAGGCACCTCGTTGACCAGCCGCCCGTCGATCATCATGTCACCGCCGGTAATGCTCTCCAGCCCTGCGATCATTCGCAGAAGCGTCGACTTCCCGCAGCCCGAAGGGCCGACGAAGACGATGAATTCGCCTTGCTTGATATCGAGATCGATACCGTGCAGCACGTTCACCGATCCGTAGGATTTGCGGATATCCTTCAGAACAAGCCCAGTCATTTCACCCTCCCCTCAAATTTCAATCAAGTCGTGCGAAATAGGCGCCCCACGCGGGAACGTCGATCTTTCCGTCGTTGTGGTCGCTTTCGAAGCCGTGGCCGCCAAGCGCCCGCCAGTTGCCCTCGGGCAGCGTCGCCGTCGCCTTTGCGCCGCTCATGTTAAACACGCAAAGCACCGACTCGTTGTTCCAGTCTCGGCGATAGAAGAGCACATCGCCCTGCGGTTCGTAGAAGGCGATCGCTCCCTTTGCAAAGGCCGGATGCTCGCGGCGGAAGGCAAGGAAACGGCGGTAGTGCTCCAGGATGGACGTCTCGTCGCCCTGCTGCACGCTGACGGCGCGCAAGACGTGTTCGACGGGCACCGGCAGCCAGGGCTTGGCGGTCGAGAAGCCGCCCTGCGCCACCTGGCTGTCCCACACCATCGGCGTGCGGCAGCCGTCTCGGCCCTTGAATTCCGGCCAGAACTGGATGCCGTAAGGGTCCTGCAAATCCTCGAAGGCGAGATCGGCCTCGGTCAGGCCCAGCTCTTCGCCCTGGTATATGCAGACGGAGCCCCGCAGCGTCATCAGAAGGGCAGCATATTGCTTGGCAAAGGCGTCGCGGTCGGCGACCAGCGCTCCCCAGCGGCTGACATGACGCACCACGTCGTGGTTGGAAAAGGCCCAGCAGGCCCAGCCATCCGGTGCGGCGGCACTGAAATCATGCATCACCTCCTCGACGCGCTTCGGCGACAGCGGATCGGGGGCGAGAAATTCGAAGGCGTAGCACATGTGCATCTTGTCGCCGCCGGAGGTGTATTCGCCGACGATCTCCAAGCCGCGTTGGCTATCGCCCACCTCGCCGACGGCGGCGATCGCCGGAAAATCTTCCAATACCGCCCGGAAGCGCTTGAGAAACTCCAGGTTTTCCGGCCGGTTCTTGTCGTAAAGGTGTTCCTGAAAGTTATAGGGATTGACCGCCGGCGCGGTCGACGCATTGCGCCGCTCGGGCGCCAGCGCCGGATTGTCGCGCAGGAGCTTGTCGTGGAAGTAGAAGTTGATGGTGTCCAGGCGGAAGCCATCGACGCCGCGCTCCAGCCAGAAGCGGACGACATTCAACAGCCGGTCCTGAACTTCCATGTTGTGCAGGTTGAAATCCGGCTGCGAGGTCAGGAAGTTGTGCATGTAATACTGCATGCGCGTCGGATCCCACGCCCAGGCCGAGCCGCCGAAGATCGACAGCCAGTTGTTGGGCGGTGTGCCGTCCGGTTTCGCATCGGACCAGACATACCAGTCGGCCTTCGGATTGCTTCGGCTCGACCGGCTCTCGACGAACCAGGGATGCTTGTCCGAGCTGTGGGAGATGACGAGATCGATCATCACCTTGATGCCGAGCCGGTGAGCTTCGACGATCACCGCATCGAAGTCGGCAAGCGTGCCGAAGATCGGATCTACATCCTCGTAGTCCGACACGTCATAGCCGAAGTCGCGCATCGGCGAGGTGAAGAAGGGCGAGATCCATATCGCATCGGCACCGAGCGACGCGACGTGCGGCAGGCGGGCGACGATGCCCTTCAGGTCGCCGATGCCGTCGCCATTGGAGTCCTGGTAGGAGCGCGGATAGATCTGGTAGATCACCGCGCCGCGCCACCAGTCCTTATCCGGCGTGGATGTCGATTGCTGGGCCATGCTCATGCTCTTCAAGTCCTGTTTGAATGCGAATGGTTGTTCATCAACCGCCCTTGACCGAGCCGGACAGCAGCCCGCGAACGAGGTAGCGCTGCAGGGCGAAGAAGACGAGAAGCGGGACGATGATGGTGACGAAGGCGGATGCCGTAAGGATCTCCCAATTGCCGCCTCGCGACCCGAGCAGGGCGTTGAGTGCTGCCGTCAGCACCAGGTAGTCCTTGGTGGTGCCGAGGAAGACCATGGCGACGAGCAGGTCGTTCCAGACCCACAGGAACTGGAAGATCGCAAACGATGCCAGCGCCGGAAACGACAGCGGCAGGATGATCTTGACGAAGATGTCGAAGTCGCTTGCTCCGTCGACACGCGCGGATTCGATGATTTCACGCGGCAGACCGGCGATATAGGACCTCAGCAGGTAGATCGCGAGCGGCATGCCGAAGGCGGTGTGCGCCAGCCACACGCCGGGGTAGGTCTTCGAGGGGACGCCGAGTATCGAGCCGATTTCGTTGTAGAGCCTCAAAAGCGGGATCAGCGACATCTGCAGCGGCACGACGATCAAGCCGACTACGAGGGCGATCAGCACCGTCCGCCCGGGGAACTCCATCCAGGCCAGCGCATAGGCCGCAAACGCCGCGATCAGGATCGGGATGATGGTCGCGGGAATGGTGACCGTCAGCGAGTTGATGAAGGATTGGCCGATGCCTTCGCTTGCAAGAACGTTTCGGTAGTTCTGCAGGGTGAACTGCGCGGGGGTGGCAACGGAGAGATAGACACGCCGGCCACCGTCATCGGGGCTGAAGGCGGCGGTCTTCATGAAACGGTAGCTGCCGTCCTCGTTGACCTGCAGGCTCAAGCCGTCGCCGAGATCGGCGGTCTGACCGGCCTCGTAGGCGGCAGGTTGCTGCACGCGGGTACCGAAGGCGCGCACGGTCCCCTTGGAGCCCGCATCGCCGAAGACGGAGCCGGCGATCACGTAATTCGCTCCGTCCTGCTTTGCCGTGTCGGCAGCACCCATGCGCGCCGCGACGGTTTGCGTCGAGCCGGAGAAGGCGGTCCACCAGCCGGAGACGGTGATCTGGTCCTTGTCGCGCAAGGCGCTGACGAAAATGCCGAGCGTCGGGATCAGCCAGATGATGACGATCAAAAGGACGGTGGCGTGCACGAATAGGCGGGCCGGACCGATGCGGGAGAGGCTTTTTCCGAGCGTCATCTCAGTGTCCCTTCGTCTCGCGGTTGGCGCGGCGTACGTTCCAGACCATGATCGGCGTTACCGCGAGCATGATGATCAGCGCAATGACGGCGCTGCGGCCGGAATCACCCCCGCCCCGGAACATCCAGTTGAACATCAGGTTGGCGAGTACCATCGTGTCCCATTGACCGTTGGTCATGGTCAGCACGATGTCGAACACCTTCAGCACCAGGATGGTGATCGTCGTCCAGACAGTGGCGATCGTGCCCCAGACCTGCGGCACCATGATCTTCCAGAAGATCTGCCAGCCGTTGGCGCCGTCGATGACGGCGGCCTCGATCGTCTCTTCGGGAATGCCGCGCAGCGCTGCCGACAGGATCACCATGGCAAACCCGGTCTGGATCCAGATGAGGATGATCATCAGGAAGATATTGTTCCAGAAGGGCACCGATATCCACACCTGCGGCGTGCCGCCGAAGAGCTGCACGATGGCGTTCAGGAGGCCAATCTGCGTGTCGTTGCCGCCGCGATATTCGTAGATGAACTTCCAGATGACGGAAGCGCCGACGAAGGAGATCGCCATCGGCATGAAGACGATGCTTTTTGCGATATTGCCCCACCAGATGCGGTCGGTCATGACCGCGATGACGAGGCCGAAAAAGGTGCAGGCGGCCGGCACGACGGCGAGCCACAGGATATTGTTGAAGATGGACTGGCGGAATTCGCGGTCTCCGAGCGCCCATTGATAATTGGCGAGCCCGACGAACTGGTCACCGTTGCGATCCTTGAAGGACAGGATGAGGGTCGCGATGACGGGGTAGACGAGATAAATGAGCAGGAGGATCAGCGCGGGGGCAAGAAACAGCCACGGCCGGATCGTCGCCCGCCATTGCAGATTGACCGAAGCGGTATGAACGTCCCGGCCGCGGTCGGGAAAGATCATGTCGAGAAGCTTGTTCGAGAACACGAAATAGCCGGCGCAAACAAGCACACCGACGATGACCGCACCGAACGCCGAGAATATCTGCGATACCATCTGTCCCTCCCCTTAATTCTGGCTGCGACCCGCATCGAAGCGGGTTTGGCGCCGCGACCCGCGGTGCCGGAGGCATAGGGCGGCCAAGCCGCCATAAGGCTGACGATGAAAATCCGGGCGACGGCGAAGTCACCGTCACGCTCGCTCAACACCGAAGCCTGACCATGCCGCCGGACAAAGCCTGCGGCATGGATCGATATGGATGGTTACTTGATGCCGTCCCAGGCCTTCTGGATGTCGTCACCCGCCGCCTGCGCGCTCTTGCCGCCGACGAAGTCGACCATGCTCGTCCAGAAGGCGCCAGCGCCGATCTTGCCGGGCATCAGGTCGGATCCGTCGAAGCGGAAGGTGGTTGCCGAGGTCAGAACCTCGCCTTCCTTACGCAGTGTATCGTTGCCGTAAGCGGCCGTGTTGACACCCTTGAACGGGGTCAGGAAGCCGGACTGAGCCATCCACACTTCCTGAGCGATCGGCGTCTGAAGGAAGGCGACGAAAGCGCGAGCGGCCTTGCTGTCCTTCGTAATCGCCGCCAGCGTGCCGGCGCCGAGAACGGGCTTGCCGAGGTCCGCATGCGAAGCAAAGGGCGGGAAGTAGAAGAAGTCGGCATCCTGGCCGAGCTTCGTGCCCTCAGGGAAGAAGGACGGGATGAACGAGGCCTGCTTGTGCATGTAGCACTTCGGCGGCACCGCAAAGAGACCCTTCGGGCTGTCGCGGAAGTCGGTCGCCGAAACGGCGGCGACACCACCGTCCACATATTTGGGGTTCTTGGCGATCTGGCCGAACGTCTCGATCGCGGCAACCACCTTCGGATCGTTGAACTTCAACTCGTTGGTCGTCCACTTGTCGTAGTCCTGGGGCGACTGGGTGCGCAGCATGATGTCTTCGATCCAGTCGGTCGCCGGCCAGCCGGTCGCACCGCCCGAGCCGAGCCCGATGCACCATGGCACGCCGCCGTCCTTGACGATCTGGTCGGAGAGCGCAATCAGCTCTTCCATGGTGGTCGGCACCTTGTAGCCGGCCTCCTTGAAGTTTTCCGGGACGAACCAGACGAGCGACTTCAGGTCAGCCTTGTAGGGGAAGGCATAGAAAGCTTCCTTGCCGTCCTTGCCCTTGTAGGTGCCGTAGCCGACCCAGCTGTCGCCGGCGCCGTAATTGGTCTTGACCCAGGAGGCGAGATCATCGCCGAGGGGCGTCAGGAAGCCTTGGCTGGCGAGGTTGGCGAGGAGGCCCGGCTGCGGCAGAATGGCAACGTTCGGCGGCGAGCCCGCCTGCGTGTCGATGACGATCTGCTGCTCGTAGTTTTCCGACGACGAGTATTTCACGTTCACGCCGGTCGCTTCGATGAAGTAGGCGAGAACCGTGTCGAAGAGCTTCTCGTCTTCGCCGCGCCAGGGACCGAAGATGGTCAGCGTTTCGCCCTTGATGTCGCCGTGCGCCGCCTTGAAATCGTCGAGGCTCTTCCAGTTGAACCGGGCGTCCTGGCCAGGCGCGAACTTCAGGTCCGCGGCCGTTGCCGCGCCCGCAAACAGCGCCACTGCCGCGACGCCCATCATGAACAGCTTCTTCATTATGCCGACCTCCCATGTTGGTCCGAGGCTTCAGCCTCCGAAATGAACCTAAAGCACGCAACTCCTCAAAGCGCTTTGGCTACTTAATTCATCCCTTCTGGGTGCCCCAGAGTCAAGCTCTTTTGTAAATTTCGTCCAAGAATCCGCCATTTACGCCGCAGTGCAGCATAGTTTGGCAAGCGCGAGAGAACGATTTTTCTTGTGTCATTCCATCCTAATGCACAATAATTAAAGCGCTTTGGATGCCGCAAGGGCGCAGCAAGGGACAACGGCGCGTGAATCTGAAACAGCTATCGCAACTGTTGGGTCTGTCACAGACGACGGTCAGCCGTGCCCTGAACGGCTATCCCGAGGTCAACAGGGAGACGCGAGAGCGGGTGCTGCAAGCCGTGCGCGAGACAGGCTATCGCCCGAACAAGGCGGCCCAGCGGCTTGCCACCGGCAAAGCCGGCTCGATCGGTCTTGTCATGCCGACAGCCTCCGGTCACCCATCCGACGTCCATTTCGGCGAATTCCTGGCAGGCCTCGGCGATGAGGCCGTGCGGCACGACTTTCATTTCGTGATGACGCCGGCAGATCCGGAAGACGAAGTGGGCGCGCTGAAGCGCCTCGCCGTCAGCGGCAATGTCGACGCACTGTTCCTTTCCTATATGCGGGGTCATGACCCACGGCTGGAAATGCTGAAATCGCTGTCGATCCCCTTCATCGTCCACGGGCGTTCGTTCGGCACCGAGCCGGACTATCCCTATCTCGACATCGACAACGAAGGCGCCTTCTATGACGCCACCAAACTGCTGCTGCAACTCGGCCACACGCGTTTTGCGCTGATGAACGGGCCGGAGCCCCTGGATTTTGCCATCCGCCGCAAGAACGGCGTTGCGGCCGCGCTTGCCGAACGCGGATTGTCGCTGAGCCAGCGCTGCGTCAGCAATTCGATGATGACCGACGAAGAGGGAACGCTTGCGATGGAGCGTTTTCTCGACATTCCCGATCGTCCGACCGCGATCCTCTGCTCAAGCACCGTGCTCGCGCTCGGCGCCATCCGCGCCACGAGCCAGGCGGGGTTGCGGCTCGGCGAGGATATCTCGCTGATTGCCCATGACGACGTGCTGCCACTACTGAAGCCGGAAAATTTTTCGGTGCCGCTGACGACGACGCGCTCGTCGCTGCGCGCCGCCGGCGTGCGCATTGCGCAGCGCCTGATCAGCAACGTCAAGAATGTAGGCGCTTATCCGCAACAGGAGTTGTGGAAAGCCGAGTTGATCGTGCGCGCCTCGACCGGTGCGGCACCTGGGTGATGCTCTAAAATTTCGTGTTCTTCGACAATTGCCATTCGCCGGTCTCATCCACCTCGACGCGCTTGTTGCCACGGTAGAAGATTGGCAATCCGGTCTTCTTGTCCATCGAGAAGCGGCTGGGCACAAACTTCTCGTGCT
The DNA here is from genome assembly GCF_052113965.1 of Rhizobium sp. RAF56. Taxonomy (NCBI): domain Bacteria; kingdom Pseudomonadati; phylum Pseudomonadota; class Alphaproteobacteria; order Hyphomicrobiales; family Rhizobiaceae; genus Rhizobium; species Rhizobium sp. RAF56. The sequence goes on along the minus strand of NZ_JBFRDU010000026.1, from coordinate 24,456 downwards.
CGTGGCCTTCGACGGCGAGACCGAGCGCTTCCCTGAATTTACCCGCCTTGCACAAATTGGCGAAAAGTGTCTGATCCATAATGTGCTCCACTGTCCCTAGGCGTTCCACGGCCACGTCCCATGGCCAATTCCACCGCCAATTCCATGGATTGCGTGGCAGCGCAAGGCGATTGGGTCAATCCAAATCCGGCGGCCACGGCATCCACGAAAATCAGAAGCGTGGCGCGACCTTGCCGGCCGCGCGATAGGCGGCGATCACCGTATTGGCCATCAGCATGGCGATGGTCATGGGGCCGACGCCGCCGGGTACAGGACTGATGACCGAGGCAACCTTGGCGCATTCGGCAAAGGCGACATCGCCGACCAGGCGCGTCCTCCCCTCGCCGCGCTCCGGCGCCGGAATGCGGTTGATGCCGACGTCGATTACCGTCGCGCCGGGTTTTACCCAATTGGCCTTGACCATCTCCGGCCGGCCGACGGCGGCAACCAGAATGTCGGCGTTGCGGCAGACGGACGGCAGATCCTTCGTGCGCGAATGGGCAATGGTAACGGTGGCATTGGCGTTGAGCAGAAGCTGCGCCATTGGTTTGCCGAAGAGGTTGGAACGGCCGACGACGACGGCGTTGAGGCCGGAGAGATCGTCACCATGCGTTTGCCGCACGAAGAGCATCGCGCCGGCCGGCGTGCACGAGATCAGGCCGGTCTCGAGATCGCCGGTGGCAAGCTTGCCGGCATTGGCGATGTGCAGCCCATCGACGTCCTTTTCCGGCAGGATGGACTGGATGATGGGATCGGATTTCAGATGCTTCGGCAGAGGCAGCTGCACCAGGATACCGTTGACGGACGGGTCTTCGTTGAGCGCGCGCACGAGCGAGGCAAGTTCTTCCTGCGTGGTTTCGACAGAAAGCGTATGCTGGATCGAATTGAAGCCGCATTCCTTGGCCATCCGGCTTTTCGCGCCGACATAGGTGTGGCTTGCCGGGTCGTCGCCGACGATGACCACCGCCAGACCCGTCTTTTTTCCGGTCTCGGCTTCCAGCCCCGCCGCCGCCGCCTTTACGGCCTCGATGACCGAGGCCGCTACCTGCTTGCCGTCGATAATGGTCGTCACGCGCATCTCCTCGATCGAATTCGCGCCAGCCTATAGCCAGGCTCCGGGTCCGGTTTGCCTGCCAACGCCCTATCATATCTAAATGCGGTAATTGCAAGCGCAATTCAGCGGGACGGCACCCCGCGCCGGGCGCGCTGGCTGGCATAGGCCTCGAGCTTTGCCCTGAGTTTTGTCATGTCATGCCGCACCAGGGCGAGGTCCTGCCCACTCTGCCCAATATCCGCAACCGTGCGATTTTCAGGCTCGATGTGAGCCGCGGAAATAGGCGCGAGCGGCATCTCGTCCGCTGCAATTTCCAGCGGTTCGACACGCGCTTCCGGCGCCGCTTCCTGACGGCCAACAGCAACTTCCGCAACGGCGTTTCCGCCGCGAGGCGTGCCTCGGCGCCGGGCATAGCCGACCACACAGAGCGCCGAAACGCCGAACCCTAAGAGAAACCCGGCCGCTTCCAGGGGCAGCAGCCCGCTATCGACGACAGCCATGCCGACGGCAGGGGTGACGACGGACAGCGGCTCGCCACCGCCCACCGGCTTGGCCGTCCGAGCGGTCGACGCCTCGTATGCGGCGCGCGTCGTTTCGACGTCGCTCTGCAACTGGCCGAGGCGCGCCAGGTCGATCCCGGCAGATTGCTTGCCGAGCGCCGCCATGCGATCCGAGAGGCGCTTCTCCTCAGTGACGGCGGCGGCAAGTTCCGCGTCCGCGGCCGTCGCCAGCCGCCGCAACTCCGCCCGCATGCTGGCCGTCAAACCGTCGACCGCAGCTTTCTGTGCGATCAAACGCGGATGACGCGGCCCGAGGTTTACGGACAGCTGCGACAGCGCGGCTTGGGCCGCGACATAGCGTTGCCGCAGGTCGTCGAGCGCCGGCGAAGACGACGCGCCGTCGAAAGAGCCGTCGATGAGGTCACCGAGCCGCGTCGATTGTGTCGCCGCCACTTTTTCCCTCGCCGTCGCGACCGCCTGGCGCGTGGCGGCGATTTCAGCGTCGATGTTCTTTCGCTGCCGCTGCAGATCGGTCGCGGCCTTTATGCGCTCCGCGCCGTTTTCGCGGGTAAAGACGTCGAGTGCGGCCGTCGCGCGGTCGAGAGCAGCGCCGGCGGCCTTGGTCCCGGTGCTTTCGGCGCCTTCGGCAATCATGGCATCGTATACGGCTGCGTCGGCAAGCAGGTTGGCGATGCGCGCCGATTTTTCACCGCTGCCGGTCGTCACCGATAGACGCAAGGCGCCAGCGCCAGCGTCGGCGTCAACCGAAACAGCGTCGCTGAGCGCCGCCTGCGCCCGGGAAGGCGCGTCCGACGCGCCCTCATTGCCGAACAGGAGTTCGCTCGCGACCGTCCATACACCGGTATTTTTGCTGGTAAACTCCGGATCGTGATCGAGCTTCAGCTTGGCAACGGCCTGCGTGAGAGAATGCGGCGAGCCGATCCGTTTGGCGATCGCATCGAGCCAACCCGAGGGAATATCCGCCCGCGCCTGCAATCGTGCTTCGGCGGCAAACCGCGGCGACCCGTCAAGGACAAGTGCCGGCGCTGCCGCGCCGAGGATTGCTGCGCAAGCAACGAAAGCGATCGCGGCCCGACCAAAAATTCGCCGAGGCTGAAGCTCGGGCTGCGGGAGTTCGAAGGAAGGAACCTCCGCGAGCGGGGCGCCGATTGGAACAAGCGCGTCTTCCTCCTCGCGTTCGAGTGCCGCCGGAGTCGGAACGCCGGTGGCCTGTTCCACGGCGGCGGGCAATCGCGCGGGCATGCCCAGACCACCGCTCTCGGCGTCCGCCGATAGTTCCTCGAGGCTCTGATCGTGATTGAGGATGCCGCGGATCTTGTCGGCAAGGGTCTCGTCTCCAGGACGGGCGGCAGACCCACCGCCTGAAACCGGAAAGGGATCGCCGTCGAGCGCGCGGCGGATGATGTCGAGCAGCGCCGCCTCTCCGCGCGGCTCGGCGTTTGCCGCAGCCGGGTAGCCGCGTTCCTGATATGCAGGAAGACCGGCGCCTTCCTCGGGCACGGGCCTGCTGGCGAAAATTCCGCCTGGCACGGTTCGTGCGGTCGCGCTTCTCGTTGGCATCGCAGCTTATCTCATCCCATGTCCGGTCATCTCCCGCCGGCGCGGTCCGGATGATTAAGCCACTCTAAAATTATAGGGCAAACAAAGTATTAACGCTCAGCGCATCCGACGGCGCCGGGAAGCGCCGAACTTGCGGCGAAGTCGGTAACGCACGACCTGGTGGAAGAAAAGCGGCCCACCGAGAAGATAGCGCCGCCAAAGACGACGGGGCTCCTGTACCATCCGGAATGTCCATTCGAGCCTCAGGGCACGCACAAGGCGCGGGGCGCGCGGCACCCGCTCCGATACGAAATCGAACAGTGCGCCAACCGTTAGAACGAGGCGCGCGTGCTCGGGCCTGATATGAGCGGCCACCCATTTTTCCTGGAGCGGCGTTCCCATGCCCACGATGAGCACGTCGAGTTCCTGCCGCAACGCCTCCTCGGCGACCGCATCACTGCGCCCCTGACCGAGATATCCGTCGGAAATCACGATGAAGTCGTGCCAGGGCGCATGCCGGCGAAAATTTTCCGCCGCGCGCGCGACGACCGCGCCAGTTCCGCCGATGAGCCCGACCCGCATCGGCTGATCCATGTAGGTCAGGAGTGCTGGAACGAAATCGGTGCCGTTGAGATTGGCGGGAAACGATACGCCGTGCGCGACGCGCGAGGCGATGTCGAGGCCGATGCCGTCCGGCAGGACGAGATTGCGGGCAAGGATCTCGCGATAGTTGGCATCGCGCTGCTGGACGAGCAGATTGTGGGCGTTGACGAAGGAAATGACCGTCTGTCCGCTCGGCCGCAACGCCAGCTCGTTGACAGAGCGCAGCGCCTCTTCCCAATCGAAATCACAGACGGGCACATCGAGGATCATACGCCGCGGGGCGAAAACCGCGAAATTCGCGACAATATTCACACGCACCTCCTGCCGAAGACGCGTTCACGCATCTACGCCGGCAAACCCAACCCATGCCCGATTTCCCGCCTAGCACGGATGTGCGGCGGTATCGCGAAACGCCGCGCTAGCGCCCCGCCCAATCCGGGCCGGCGCGACATGCCCGACACCCGAAGCATAGCTGCCCGCCTTAAATCTTATATTAGTAAAACAGCATGCAATTGCGTTGATGAATCAAGGAGTTGTTAAGCATCTCGGCCTCGGCACAACAAACGGCGTACACAGGGCGGACGACCGTCAGACTGCTGACAAACTCTGACGGCTTACCGGGACTGCGCCCCTATCCGCCGTCACCCCGGACTCGATCGCTCAAGGCCGGGATGACGGAGAGAACGAACAGCGCTCGCAAAAACACTGCTTTGTCAGCAAACAAACGGCCGGCCGCAGGGCGGACGGCCGGTTTTGAAGCTTCGCAGTCGTATGGCTGGCTATTCGGCGGCCTTCAGCACCGCGCCCGGTGGCGGTTCCATGCCTTCGACGATCGGTCGCGGTTTGAGGTTCTTCTTCACCGGCGCCGATTGATTGGCGCTGAGCTCGTCCTTCGAAAGATAGCCGAGTTGCTCCACGAGAACGTTGGCGATGAACTCGCCGCCGAGACGCTCGTTGAGGCCTTTTTTTATGTCTGCGCGAAAGGCGGCAAGATCGAAGCGGTCGGTATGCGCGAGATCGACCACCTTGTTGCCGACGAGGAGCGTGTAGAGCTCGTCGGTCGCAAGTTCCGTCAGCGGCAGTCCCGGCTCTTTCGGCTGCTCCTTGCCCATCATGTAGGAGATTTTCGTGACGAAGTATCCGCCGATGCCGCCCTTGTCGATGACGGGAATGCTGACCGTTTCGCCCGCGACATATTCCTGCTGTTTCTTGTCTGCATTCGGATCAACGGCCGGCGCAGTCGCCATCTGCACCGAGAAATACACCGATGCCAGCGTGATGGCGCAAACCCACAGGCCGGTGAGGACAAGCTTGACCATCAAGCCTCACGGATCATGAATTGTTCCTGGGAATAGGTGCCGTCCGCGTCGGCGTCCTGGGCGGCGTTCTTCAGGATCTCGGCGACGGCGCGAACCGCCTCCAGGTGCGCCTCGACGCGTCGGGCGTTGAGTGCAAGCTTTTTCTTCAAGCCGTGCAGCTGGTTCATGTGGCTCGACGCGAGCTGTTCCGGATCCGTATCGCGAAACAGCGAAGACAGTTCGTAGAGGCAGCGGCTCTTATGCGCGTTCGAAACCTTGAGGTCGAATTCCGGGTCGCGGCCGATCCGGTCGTTCTCATTGTCTATGATCAGTTCCAGACGTCCCAGAACCGACTTGATGCGGTAGTCGCTCGACATGACTTCCATATCCATGTGCTCAAGCCTCCTTCGTCGTTACGTTGCCCTGGGATGTTGCTGACGTCGTTGCGTCATCGGCGGATGCTGGGGCGAGCGATTTGCGCTCGAATTCGGTAATCATGCTCAAAGCCATCTTGCGATCGTTTTCGTCCGTCTTGGCATTCGCGACACCATTGCCGCGCACCTTCTGGAGTTGGTCCTGGTACATTTTTTCTGCGATGCCGACGCCGCCGCTCTTGGACATTTCGCCGCTGATCTGGTCAGCCATCATGCCCTTCCAGATCTCCCCGGCGGCGCCCTTGCCGTAGAAGGTTTCGCTCTTCGGCATCATGTTCTGCAGGAAGTTCTGCAACACCATCGCCTCGAACTTCTGATAGACCTCCGGCACTTTGTCGGTCTTCGTCGTGCGCTCGCTGGTGTTGGCGAGACCCGCTTGCGAGCTCGTGCTCGTGCGCTTGAGCACGTCCACCGCGGCATCAAAGCCGTTGCCGTTTTCGGCGAGGCTATTGGCGGCAAACGCTGCCCTGTTGGCGAGAAGCTTCGCCTGGGCCGCCTGAACATCGGCCGGGTCGGCGGCCTTTACAACATCCAGGACCAAATCACTTGGGGGTGAAATAGCCACGTCACGTTTCCTTTCATTGAAATCGCGACGATTATGGTTTTTGAACCTTGCTGGAGGCTGGCGTGCCGCTTGCGAACTTCTGATCGACGATATCGTAGATCGCCTCGTCGTCGGCCTCGCGGTCTTCCGCTTCTCTTGCTTCTTTCATATGCTCTTCCAGGCGGTCGGCTTTCGTGCGCTCCTTCAGCACCTGCGTTTCGAGCAGGTTCTGCATGCCGGCAAGCTGATTGTCCCTGATGGTCAGGCGCCCGTAACGATCGCCGTAGTGCTTTGAAAACGCCTGGTGCAGCGGATCCACCGAGCCGATCGCGTCCATGACCCGCTCCATCGATTGCTGCACGTCGTTGCGCACCCGCGTCGTATCGGCGAGTTCGTTTTCCGTCATGCGCTCGAGGTGACGCTGCACGGCGACCAGACGCTTGAGCTTTTCAGAGCGGGTCCTTTCGACCATTGCGGATTCTCCATGGCCTCGGTCCTAATGACCGTTGTAAACGCTGAGAAATGCATCGGCGAACTGGGTCAAAAGCCTCGCGATCGCCAGGTAGAACATGAACAGCCCCCCCATCAGCAGGTAGGGGGTCGATACGAAATAGACCGGGATCTGCGGGGCGAGCTTGTTGATGAAGCCGATCGAAACCTGGAACAGCAGGCCATAAAGCAGAAAAGGGCTCGCAAGCCGCAGCATGATGTAGGTGGTCGTCTGCAGCGTGTCGGTAAAGGAAATCAACGTTGCCCGCATTTCCAGGTGGCCGCCGAGCGGAATTGACGAATAGGAATCGACGAGCGCGCGGAAGACGTAGTGGTGGAAGTCCAGCATGAAAAGAATCATCAGGCCGCAAAATCCGATCAGCGAAATCAGCGACGACTCGCTGGTATCCTCGATGATGTCCATGCCGCCCGGCGCGCTGAAACCGATCGACATCGAGATGATCGTGCCGGCAAATTGCAGGCCGATCGTGTAAAGCCGCGCCATCATGCCGTACATCGCGCCGATCAGCGATTCGCTGAAGACGAGCGAGAGATAGGCGCCCGGCGCGGCCGACGACGCCTTGGGATAGATGACGTCCCAAAGGACCGGAAGCACGGCCATCGACAACGCCACGGCGACGAGAATGCGGACCTGCTGGGGAACGCGGCCCGATGAAAACCCTGGAAGAACCATCACGCAGGCGCCAATCCGGCAGAATGCGAGAAACAAGGCAAGGATGGTCCCCTGAGGGTCTGTGATCATGAAATGGAGCCCAGAATCTTGATCTCGATTCCTTTGGCCAGCTCCACATGCGAAAGAACGGGTAGCGTCGAAAACAGGCGCTCGATGATCATGCGCACATAGGAGCGTGTTTCCGGCGAGGTAACAAGTACGAAAGGCAGGCCGCGATCCATGAATTCACGGATTTCTCGCGTCGCCTCCTCACTGAACTCCTCGAGCGTTCTCGGATCGATGTCGAACTCGACGACTTCGCCCTTGGCATCGCGCTTCAATGCCTGATGGAAGGCAAGGTCCCACTTGCTGCCCAACCTGAGAACGCGCAGCACCCCATTGTCGGCGAGGTCGCCGCAGAGCTGCTGGGCCATGCGGACGCGGACGTGCTCGACGATCTGCTCGGTCTTGCGCACGTGCGGGGCGAGCTCGGCCACTGCTTCCAGAATGAGATGGAGGTTGCGGATCGAAACGCGCTCGGCCAGCAGCAGCTTGAGCACCGCCTGCAGACCGGAATAGGACATATGCGAGGTGCAGATCTCGTCCGCGAGCTTTTTGTATTCCGGATCGAGGCGCTCGATGAGGACCTTCACGTCCTTGTAGGACAGGAGGGCGGGCAGGTTGTTGCGAATGACCTCGCTCATATGCGTGAGCACGACGGAGACGTTGTCGATCGGCTGGAAGCCTTCGCGCTTCAGGTCTTCGGTGAACTGCTCCAGCACCGAAACCGCCGGCATGCCGAACGCGGGCTCCCTGATCTCGTCGCTCGGAACGCTCGGCTTGCGCCCCGAGCCGGTGACGACCAGGACTTCGCCGACGCGCAGCATGTTCGAGGCGATCGTCGTTCCGTGTATGCGGATCTGATAGGCCTTGTCGGCAATGGCGATGTCGTCGGTCACCTTGATCTCGGGGACTACGAAACCATACTGCGTGGCGAACTTCTTGCGCATCTTGCCGACGCGGAAAGCCAATTCCTGGTGGGCACCGAGCAGCCGCGTCGAGACGATCTTGCCAAGTGCGAGCTCGATTTCCGCGGTCTTCAGAACCGACTTGACCGAATCCTTCTCCTGCTCCTTCGATTGCACCGCCTTCTTTTCCTCCGCGTCGCGACGCAGCTGGTTCTCGGCCTCGACCTGGCGCGGAATGAACCACGCTCCCGCGGCCATCAGGCCACCGAGGAACGTGAAGGGAATGAAGGGCAGGCCCGGCATGACGGCAAGAAGGCCCATCAGCAACGCCGCGACCGCAAGCGCACGCGGATATCCGCTGAGCTGGCCGATGACGGCCTGGTCTGTCGAGCCCGACGTGCCGCCGCGCGAAACGAGGAGGCCCGCGGCAAGCGAGATGATGAGCGCCGGCATCTGCGAGACGAGGCCGTCGCCGACCGACAGCTTGACGAAGACGTCGGCCGCTTCGCCGATCGGCATGCCGTGCCGGAAATAGCCGATGATAATCCCGCCGAAGACGTTGATCGCGGTGATCAGCAGGCCGGCCACGGCGTCGCCGCGCACGAACTTCGAGGCACCGTCCATGGCGCCGAAGAAGGAGCTCTCCTCCTCCAGCTCTCGACGCCGCCGCTGCGCTTCCTTTTCGTCGATCAATCCCGCCGACAGATCGGCGTCGATCGCCATCTGCTTGCCGGGAATGGCATCGAGCGTGAAGCGGGCGCCGACTTCCGCGATACGCGTCGCGCCCTTGGTGATAACGATGAAGTTGATGGTGATCAGGATCATGAAGACGATCAGACCGATCACGAAATCGCCGGACATGACGAGGCTGGCGAAGCCGGCGATCACGCCGCCGGCGGCGTTATGTCCCTCGTTGCCGTGAGAGAGGATGACGCGGGTCGTCGCAATGTTCAGCGACAGGCGCGCCATCGTGGCGATCAGAAGGATGGTCGGGAAGGACGAGAATTCCAGCGGCTTCTTGATCCACAGCGCCACCATCAGGATCAGCACCGACAGTGCGATCGAGAAGGCCAGACCCATGTCGATAAGAAAGGGCGGGATAGGCAGGAACAGCACGCACAGGATGACGACAATGCCGAGCGCAAAGCCGATATCGCTTATATTTGGAGCGGCTTTGGGAAGGGGAATTGCAGGTGGCTGCGCCATAAGTCCGGTTCCGTCTCTTCATGAGAAGGGGCTGGCGGCGACGCCACCTGCCTATTTCATTCGACTTTTAAGCGGTGAAGCTTGCGCGAGGATGGCCGCCGGGGTGCCGGGCGCTCGTCTAGAACCCCGACTGGATGCGGGAAAAGACGAGCGTGCTGAAGATGGATATCTGCGAGCCGACCAGCGGTGCACTGAGCCCGACTGCCACGAGCACCGCGACGATCTTTGGCACGAAGGTCAAAGTCGCTTCCTGGATTTGCGTGAGCGCCTGGATGAGAGCGATCACAAGGCCGACGACCATGGCCGAGAGAACCGCCGGCCCCGAGGCGACGAGCACGGTCCAGATGGCGGCCTGAAAGATATCCAATGCGTCGGCTTCATTCATGGCCGCACTCCCGAAGCGGCATTTGCGTCATGCAATGCCATTGTCTGTTTCGTCGCGCCGCATCCGATACGGCGAAGCACTGCCGCTCGAATCAGCCGCGGCAGTTCTTCACTCCTATCACAGGGACAGGCTTGCGCTAGGCGCCGGAAGAAGTGTCGCTGTCCGAACCGGTGCTGCTCGTGCCGGTAACGGTCGTATCGATCTTCGTGCCGGCCGGGGCAATCGTGACGCCCGGCTGGATCAGCAGCTTCTTGCCCTCGTTTGTGACCGCGATGATGCCGTCTGAATAAACGCTGACTTCCTTGATCGTCCCGGTGACGGTGCCGTCGGCGCTGGCGATTTCCTTGCCGATGTAGTCGGCCGCCTGGGAAAGCATCTGGTTCTGCAGCACGGTTTCCAGATGCGAGTTCGTCTGCACCTGCTGTTCGACCTGCGAGAAGCTTGCGAGCTGCGAGATCTGCTCGCTGGCGTCCATCGGATCCGTCGGATCCTGCGTCTTCATCTGCGTGATCAAGAGCTTCAGGAAGTCGTTGTAGTTCAGCGATGCGCTCGCCGCGGCACTTGCCGCGGTCGACCCGCTGGCACCGCTCGCAGAACTCAGGGCGCTGACCGGATCTACCGCCATGGTGCGATTTCCCTGCGAATCTGCTCGACGGTTGCCGGCGACATTTCGACCGAGTTGAGGATGCTATCCTCGATCGCATAGAGCCCGCGGATTGCCTTCAGCGCGTCGAAAGCCCGTCCGGAGGACACCATGCCGTCGATGCGCTTCAGTTCGGCGAGCACCTCGTCGTTCTTGAAGCAATTGAGCAGCATGATGATCGACTTGCGGAACATCGTCGTCGATTGTTCCTTGCCTTCCGGATTGATCAGGATCATCTGCGCGATGAAGTAGAGCTGACGCAGCGGCGTCGTCGCATCCTCCGGCTGGAGAACGTGGTTTTCGAGCAGAAAGGTGACGTCGTTCAGAAACTCCAACGCGACCTTGCGGTCCACGCGCAGCACGGCCCCGTTTATAAAGATCTTTTCTCCGGCTTTAAGCGATATGCGAAGGGTACTTTTCATTTAAGTCCATCCCTGATGATGGTTGTGACGTCGATGATGCCTTGATAGTTGCTGGACTGCCGTTTTCGGATGAGATCGCATTCCTTCAAAATCCAGATCGCGATTGAAATCAGATTGGCACGCAACTCGATGTCAAGCTGGTTCTCCGGGCTCTTCAGGTCTTCAACGAAGCTGACCCAAACCCGCCTTGTATAAAAGAGGGCTTCGATTGCCTCTTTTGAGTATTTCTCCACGTCGCGCGCCGCAGCCAGGAGAGAAATCGATCGGTCAAGGACCTGGCGCTCCCGTTCTTTTGCGTCCGCGACGGAGTCTTGCATGACCTCCGCGTACGAGAACTGATACATTCATGCATCCTTCCTGGTCATTACTCACCTTTATTCATCAAAGGCTACTTGAGGGTCGTCAGAGGTAGTTCACGAGACTGAGCTGCTGAATCTTGGCGACGATCGTGTAGGCGGTTTCAAGCTGCGTCTGCAGGGAATTGACCTTCGTCGATGCCTCGTAGGGGTCGACCCCTTGCAGGTCCAGCACGCGGTTCTGAATGATGTCCTTCTGCGCGGAGAGCGCATCGTTGGCCTTGGAGACCCGCGATTCGGAAAGGCCGAGCGTCGCCTGCTGATCGTTGATCCCGTCGATCGCCTGGCGGGTGTAGCTGATCGCCTGCGTCGACACCGCGCTGCGCGCGTCCGCACTCAGGTTCTGCCCCATCAGCGCCGACGTCATCACCGAGGCGAGAGCAAAGTAGCGCATGCCGGGCGTGTTGGTGTTGGTCGAGGACTCCACGACTTCCGAGTTGCTGATGCGGCTCGTCATGTTCTGGCTCGACGCGCTCGACCAACTCGACCATCCCGCCCCGGTAAACATCGGCTCGACCTTGGTCGTGATGAAGTCGGTCATCTGCGCGCCGGTCATCTTGTCGACCGAAGGGATCGAATTTGCGGTCATGTAGGCGGTCAGCGCCGTGTTGATAGCGCTGGTGGTGTTGGTGCTGTCGTCGTTGAACGGCTTTACGTCCGTATTGATGCCGGCAAAGAGATATTCCCCGTCGACCATGGTGTTGGCATAGCTGCCGAGCGTCTCCAGAGAGGAGGCGGCTGTCTGCTGCGTCAGCTGTATGCTGTTTGCATCCTGGTTGCCGGAAAGCGCCACCAATTGGTCGAGCATCGTCTGTGCCGATTTCGACATCGCCGTCAGCGCTTGCTGCGACGAGGAGAGGCGTTGCGTGACGATCGAATTGCTGTTGGTTATCGCATCGATGCGCGAGACCTCGCGGCTGAGATCGACGCTCTTGGCCGTATTGCCGCCGAGAGCGAGACCGATATCCGCATAGATCCCCGTCGTCGCTTCCTGCGAGGCCGCCGTCATCTCGTTCTGCGACTGACGGATTGTCTGCCGCATGGCGTTCTGGATTGCATTGCTGGAAATGAATGAGAGTTTCATGGCTTAGCCCGCCGCTTGCAGTAACGATTGGAGCATTTCGTCGATGGCGTTCAAGATTTTCGTGCCCGCCTTGTACGACTGCTCGATGTCCATCAGCAGTGAAAGTTCCTCGTCGAGATTGACGCCGGTCTCGTTCGAATAGGCTTCCGACGACCTAGACTGTGCCGCCGCGGTATTCTCGGCCGCCGCCGACGCTCCGCTGCGATTGCTCTCCACCCAGCCGACCGAGTTCGCGGCAAATTCCAGAATGCTGGCATTGGTCGCGACGCCGGTCATGGGATCGAAGGACATATCGGCGTCCATCGCCGTGGCATAGCCATCGAGTTGGTCGGAATAGCCGCTGGCACCTGACGTGTTGACCACGTAGGCCGCGCCGTTGGCACCGCCGTCCCTGAGCAGGCTCGGGTTGCCCCCGAGCGAGGTAACAAAGGCCGGATTGACCTTGATCGTGCCTGCGATGCCGGCAATGTTCGGCGACGTCGGATCCGGAATGACGCTGTCGGTGGTCGGCGTGTAAGCCGCGCCGCTCGAAGGCTTCCAGGTGAAGAGGCCAGGCTTGCCCGGCTGCGTTCCACCGCCGGTTTCGGAGAACATCACCACCAGGGCGCGGCTCAGGTCGTCAAGCTGCGATTGGTAGGTCGGAGCGACCGTGTCGCGGATCTGAAGAAGCGCCTGCAGACTGCCTTGGCCGGTCGTCTGCGGACCGGAGCCAGCCAGAAGCGGCGCGCCGTCGACATAGATCCCGTTGCCTGCAAGGCCCGGCACATAGGTGTTCGTCGGCTTGAAGCTTACCGTGCGGGCGACCACGTCGAAGAGCGGCGTGCCGTCGGAGGTATAGATCGCCATATCGTTACCGGATCGCGTCACCGTGGTGATGCCGACGATCTCGGATATCTGCTGCAGCAGGGAATCACGCGTATCCATCGCGGATGCCAACTCGTTCGTGCCGTCCTTGGACGACTTCGCAGCGTCGTTGGCGGTCTTGAACTGGGCGAGCAGGTTGTTCAGCTTGGTAACGCCGGAGGCGATTTCCTGGTCGGCGCCGAGCCGGATGCCCTGGAGGGAATCGGTCGCGTTGTTGAGCGCCGTTGCAACGTCGGTCGCTGCCGTGATCGCGGACTGCGCCGCCGTCGTGCTCGATGGAGACGACGCGTAGTTCTGCAGCGCCGACTGCAGCGCCGCGAGATAGGTGGACGGCGAGGTTTCGTTGTCGTTGCCGCCAAGCGTCGCCTTGATGTCTTCCAGTCCCTTGAGGAGCCGCTGCTGGGCGCTGTCCTGCGAAGTGCTGGTCAGAAACTGGGCCTGCAACCGGGGCTCTTGCGCTCGCGCAATCTGCACCACCTGCGCACCGGCGAGCGAGGTCGACAGAACGGCCTGGCGTCGCGTGTAGTTCGCGTTGTTGGCGTTGGCGATATTGTTCGACACCGTGCTGCTTTGGGTGCCGGAGTTGTTGAATATCGACTGCGCCGTATTGAGTGCGGACGTGAGAGACATGAGAGCCCCGAATACTTACTAGCGCTGAAGATTGACGAGGACGTCCATCAGGTCGGAACCCGTCTGGAACACCTTGGAATTTGCCGTGTAGCTGCGCTGCGCCTGGATCATCTCCGTCAACTCGCTCGCGAGATCGACGTTGGAGGCTTCGAGCGCGTTCGACTTGACCGTGCCGAAGGTGCCCTCGCCCGGGAAGCCGGTGATGATGACGCCCGAGCTTGCGCTCTGCGAATAGACGTTGCCGGTCTCGACAGTCAGATTGTCCGGGCTCGAAACGGTTGCCAGCGGAATGCGGTAGAGCGGCTTGGTCGAGCCATCGGCGTAGCTGGCGTAGACGACGCCATCGGTGCCGATTTTCACGCCGTCGACGGCGCTGGCGGCATTGCCGTCCACGTTACCCGTCGCCCCGAAGCCTGCGGCGAGCTGGGTGAAATTGCTCAGATCCATCGCGATGGTCTGCGACGGCGTATAGCTCGCGTCGGTCAACGTCATGGCGCCGCTGCTGGTCAGCTGGCCCTTGTTGTCGAACGTCATGGTGCTTGACAAAACCTGGGAGCCGGCCGCGTAGGGGAAGGATGAGGTTCCCGTCGTCGCCGCGCCATCCTGCCGATAGGCGACCACTTCCCAGGTGCTGCTGGTCGCGGTCTCTGCCGTCTTGGTGAAATAGAAGTCGTAGATGCTGGAGTTGCCGACGCCATCGAAAGCCGTCAACGACGATTTCGACGTGTAGGTCGCACCGGCCGTGTTTGCCGACGGCAAGGTCGTCGGAGGCACGTGCGACGCGCCTTGGATATCAGCACCTGCGTCGAGATTGCCGCTGAAGCTGCCGGTCGACGAGGCATTGGCCGAAAGACCGAAGCTGTCGACATTGACAGGTACGAGACCGCCGAAACCGTTGACGACCACAGAGGGGGCGCCCGAGGAATAGGGGTACCCCATCAGCGTGAAACCGGCGGAGTTGACGAGGTCGCCATCCGGCGCCTTGGTGAAGTCGCCGGCGCGGGTCAGGTAGTTCTTGCCCGCACCATTCTGAACGATGAAGAAGCCGTTGCCCTGCAGCGCAAGGTCGGTGCCTGAGGTCGTGTAGCTGAGGTCACCCTGGTCGGACACCGAGTAGCGGACGTTGGTGGTGACGCCGCCGGAGGTATAGTTGCCGCTGCTGGAGGGCAGGACCATCGAGGAAAACGAGGTAGAGGCAGCCTTATAGCCAGTCGTATTCGAATTCGCGATATTGTCGGAAACGACGCTCAGGCGGTTAGCCTGGGCGTTCATCCCTGAAACTGCGGTTTTCATGCTGCCGAAAATGCTCATCTGCAATCCTCGTTTTCCGTGTTGGCCCAAGACTATGAGGCGGGCCTTGCGTGAAGCTGTCTGGAAGGAGGAAAAGCCGGCGATAGATAGTCAGCTTTTCAAAGAAGCATTGGGGGCGGCAGCCCGGCATCAATCCCAATCGATGCAATAGCCAAGGAAGCGCTTCGAATCGACCGGATCGAAGTCGAGCCGTTTGCGCAACTTCTTGCGAAGCTTGGAAATATGGCTTTCGACGACATTCTCTTCGACCTCTTCGTCGAAGATGCCGTAGATCGCGTTGAAGATCTGGGTCTTCGTCACGCGGCGACCGCGGTTGGCGATCAGGTATTCCAGAATGCGGCGCTCCCTGCGCGGCAGCGCAAACACGACACCCTCCACCTCGGGATCACGCCCGTCGGAGAAGACCCGGATCGGGCCGACATCCGTGTGGCCCGAGATCGCCTTCAGTCGACGGCGGATTGCGGCAGCACGTGCAAGAATCTCGCGCGGATGGACCGGCTTGCGGACAACGTCGTCCACGCCACAATCAAAAAGTGCAAGAGTATTCTCGAGAGAGTGCTGGTCGCTGACCGCGATCACCGGCGCAAGCGACCGGTCGCGAATGAACCGGGGGAGCTCCATCGTGTGCTGCCCCTGCCCCAAAAGAAAGGTCTCGACCGCTGCGATATCAGCATCCGCAGCCGTCTGTACCCACTCCCCGAACTCGCGGGGATCGAACCCCGTCGACGGGATGCCTTCGCGACTAAAAAGGGAAGTATATCCGTCCTTAACGAGCTCGCGCTCATCAACCACTACGATCATTCGTCCGCCTCCGAATCAGTGTGGTGCAATTCAACACGCCAATGGGTACGAATCGGGCGAATCGCGAACAACTGTAGGAAATCGTGAATGATAATTAATAATTGATTAATATATGCGGCGTGATTTGGCCTACATCTAGTGGCAGGACGGCGCAATCCACACAAGAATAACGTGGAAAAGTTAACGTCTGGTGAATAAGGCCTTGCGTTCTATTTTTGCCCGCAATCTCGCCATAATATGACTAATGTAGCGCTGTGACAAAAATACAACTTTTTAGCTAATCAATCGCGACAAAATTGAGCTGCGTTGGGCGTCCATTTTCCGTAACCGGTCGCCACCAGATTGGCGATCACGCGGCACACGTACACCTTCTGCGCCGGATCGTTGTTCGGACCTGCGTGATATCGTGCCACGGCCATCGTCCAGGTCTCATGCCTATCGTGCAGGTTGCGCAAAAACTTCGCGGCATATTCGACGTTTTGGTGCGGATCGAACATCTCTTCCGTCGAGGAAAAGTTCTCTCCATGAAAGTACTGGTTGATCTGCATGCAACCGATATCGATCAACTTGGCGCCGCTCGTGCGTGCCGCGGCGAACTGCAGGAGGGCTGCCTGTTCGGAGGGTGGAAAGAAGGGCTTGCCTTCGATATTCAGCGCGTAAGGGTAGAGCGATCCCTTGCGTCCGGTCTCCGTCAGACCGACCGAATAGAGGATCCCTTCGGGTATGCCGTACTTGGCTGCGGCGGACTGGATTTCGCGTTCGCAGAGACCGGAGGCTGACGAAGCGTTCCCCTCAGAGGTAGACGCCGCCAGCGCGACCGCGCCGACTAGCACCGCCAGCGCCATCATTGGTTTCCGCATCCCCAACGCTCCAATTGCCTTCATTTCCGCTCGCCTGCTGTCCGGAATAGCCTTGCCTGCGCGACTGAGCCTCCCCGCCTTGATTCTGATTGGCCGTCGCCTGCTGCTGTCCCTGGAAGCCTGAACCGGCATTCGCATCGTTGCTATCGGACGCCGCCATACTGACCGTGACGCGATCGACCGTATAGCCCTGAGATCGCAACGCGTCGAGAATATGGCTCTGATCGCTGCTGAGCTGGCGATAGGCCTCGCCGGTATGAACCTTCAGATCGATGCTCAATTCATCGCCAGACAGGCGCATCGTCGCCGTGACGGTGCCCAGATCCTGCGGATGGAGCTGGATCTTCAGCGTGTTGACGACCTTGCCGGTGCTCGTCCAGAGCGCCTGGTTGGAGAGTTCCGAGCTTGGGCTCATCGCGCTCGTCCATTCGCCATTGCCGCCGAGCGTACCGAGAATTGTCGCCGAGTTGGTTCCAGCGGCAAGGCCGAGATAGCGCCGCTGATCCAGTACCGTCACGTCGATATTGCCGGCGTTCGACGTCTTGGCCTCGACATCGAGGCTGTCGTCATGGCCACGTGAAAGGGATAGGTCGAAGACCCGTCCATTACCATCGGCACGCGCAACCTTCACAGTCGGCAATGCGGTGTCGGAAGCGTCGGCTTCGTCCGTATTTGCAGCCGGAGCAGCGACGCTGCCGAGGCTATCGCTCGGCTTTCGCGAGTTTGCCTGCTGGGCAAGCACGCTGAGGCCATCGCTGGTTTTGCCGGAGGGCGCCGCCTGCGGCGCGGCCTTGGCCGGTTGTGCGCCGGAAATCGATGCGGACCCGGCGGCGGCGGCCGCGATGACCGCCGGCGGAGCCGGGTCTGTCACCGCACCCAGCAATGTCAATACATCGGCAGTCGCTTGGGCGCCGACGGCATCGTCACGCTCTTCCGTCTTGTCGCCATCGTCGGCATTCTCGGAGACGCCATCGGTCGAGGCCGCATTGTCCGCCACATTCTCGCCAAGCGCCGTGCTGGCAAGCATGGCTGCAAGTGCGGCGTTCGTCGGCGCATCAGGTTGAGCGTCGGCAGCCTGGTCGCTCGCGATTGCCGTCGCCACCTCGGCGGCCGCGTCTTCCGATGCGTCCGACGCGGTGTCATCCGCCTGGCTATTCGCGTCGGTCGCGGAAGCCGCAGCGTGCGGCGCGCGTGCGACTGCCCGTCCACCGGCCTCCGCACGACCGGCGCCCGCTTTGCTTGCGCTCGCGTCCGATCCCGCGGCGCGGCTATCGCGCCGGTCGCCCGCAGCGTTGCGATCGCGTCCGCTCGCCTGCGACAGGGCATCATTGAAACCGTGGCCGTTGTCCTGGCCGTTGCGGCCACTCTTGACCACCACAGAAGGCTCGGCGGCCGGTGCGGCGCCGGAAATACCGATATCCATCATGATTACTTGCCCTCTTGGTCAAGGAGCCCGTCGAGCGCGTCGAGCTTCGAGCGGCTTGTCGTGACAAATGAGTCGAAAGACGCGTCGGCATCCTGCCTAGCCGCTGCCACCGATTTTGCCTGGGGCGCGGCTGCCTCTTTCTGAACATCCCCCGCTGCGGCAGCCGGGGCGCCGGGTAGGTCATTTGCGGGAGCGGCACTATGTTCAGTTTTTGCTTCACTGGTGACGTTAGGAGAAATGGCTTGCGTGAGGCTGTCGGGATCCGGCGGCTGGAGCACAGCGTCGGCCACGGCCTGCGCCGCCTCTCGGAGCGCCCTGTCCCTGGCGTTCAATTCCCCCTCGGGGATCGTGCTGATGTTTTGTCGTGCGGCGTCGATCCCGGGCGTTGGGATGCCGGCGAGGCCCCCGTAGAGCGCGGCCAGCGACTGGAAGGCTTCGCTCTCATCGCCCGGAATGGCCTTGGCCCGGCTGGCCGCCAGTTCGGCAAGCTCAAGCCTGCCTTCAATCGCGGCGCGGCGCGCGATGCGCAGGTAGACTTCCCGCTGCCGCGGCGCGTCCATGAAGTCCAGAATGCCGGTGACGTCCCCGGCCTTCATCTCCTTGCTGCGCTCGACGACGAAGGTGACGAAGAGGTCTGCGAACTGGCCGGCGTAGGGTGAATGCAGAAACCTTCGGACATACCGCTGCGCATAACCGAGGCCCTGCGCCGTCAGCCCCGCTTGCGTCGCCAGCGCCACCGAACGGCGCAGTGCCGCTTCCTCGACGATCGTCCCCGGCGCCACGAGCCGCGCCCAGTCGTAGAGTTTCAGCGCGCTTTTCGGATCCTTCGCGCCCATCACGTTGCCCGCGACGAGCGAGAGATACGGCCCGATTTTCTTGTCGCGATATTCCATTGCGGTGTCGGCCAAGCTCTTTGCGACGAGCAGGCCTTTGCCGTTCAGATACTTGCGCAGCACATCGGCCACGCGGTTGTCGAAGTTGCCGTTCGTATCGCGCGACATCAGGAATTCGAGCGTCGTGGGATTGCCGCCGCTCATCGCGTAGATCAGCGCGGCATCGACATTGCGACTGTCGTCGAAAACGGATTTCTCCGCCGTACGAAGCCGCTCGTCGAGCGCCGTCAAAAGAAAGCTCTGCATCTCCCCGCCGGAATGGTCGCCCAGCACCACCGCGTCCTGCACGAACTGCAGCGACCGCAACATCTTGTAGGGCGGCAGTTGCTCCTGATCCTCGGCACGGACGATCCCAGGCGCCGCCGCGCCCAGGGCCAGGAGAAGTGTCAGAAACAGCCGGCGGTGTGAGCGTGCCATGAACCTAGCCTTGATCGCCCTGCACGAGGATTTCGATGCGGCGGTTCGCGTCGTTGAATGGATCGTCCGGCAACTTCAGCCGCCTGTCGGCAAAGCCCGACACCTGCGACACGCGCTTCTCGTCAAGCCCGCCATGGACCAGCATGTAGTAGGCACTCTGGGCGCGATCGAGCGAAAGTCGCCAGTTGTCGTTCTTGCCGCCTTTGAAGGGTCGCGCATCGGTATGTCCGCGGATGACGACTGCGCCCTTGCGGTCGGCCAGGATCTTGCCGATCTTTTCCATCGCCAGCACCATCTCCCGGCGCGGCACCGCCGAGCCGACATTGAACATCGGGTCGTTGCTCTGATCGGAGAGCGTCACCAGCAAGCCGCCTTCGGCCGACGTCACGACCAGCCCCTCGGCCAATTGACCCGCCACTCCGCTGATCTGCCTTGCGATCTCCTGCTGCAACTCCTTGGCGGCCTGCTGATCTTTCTTCGACGCCGGCTTCGCGTCACCCTCGGCCGCATCGTTCGCCGCCTTGTGCGCATCCTTGCCGCCCGGCTTGAGAGGGGTGGTCTGTTCCGATGCGCTTCGCTCAACGGCGTCGCCTGCGTCATCCTGGCTCAGTGTCGGCTTTTCTTCCGGCGTCTGGGGTTCGGTCGTCACCTTGCCGTCGTCGGTGGCGGTTGCCTTCGCCATTGCCACGACTTCCCCCTTCGGCGTGTCCTCGCCGGCTGTCTCGGTATCCGCCGCCTTCTTGCTGGCGGTCGAAACCTCTACCTGCTTGGTCCAGAAGTCGGGATCGAAAGGATCGCGGTAGGCCTTGCCGCCGTCGGCACCGGTCGCTGGACCTGAATCGGCAGCCCCGCCCTCGCCCTTGGCGCTGACATTGGCCTGCTGACCGACCTCCTGGGCGATTTCCGCCAGAACCGAATAGGGATTTTCGAAGAAATCCGCTTCGGAGTAATTGGTCTGGTCGCCTGCGGTCGATGTCTCGTCCTTGCCGGTTTCCGCAGCCGATGCGTTGGCGGTATCCTCGGCCTTCTGCTTTGATTTTTCCTTTGTCTCTTCGCCCTCTGCCTGATCGACCGGCTTTTTCAACCCCTTCACCGTCGGCTTCTCGTCGGCGAGCTTGATGGGATTGAAGTAGCTGGTGATCGAGGCCTTGGTCTGCTCGTTGGCCGCATTGACCAGCCACATAACGAGGAAGAATGCCATCATCGCCGTCATGAAGTCGGCGTAAGCGATCTTCCAGGCGCCGCCATGATGACCCTCGTGATCGCCGCCGCCGTGACGCTTGACGACGACGATCTCGTTCTTGCCGTGGTGGTGGTTCTCGTTCTCGCTCATGCCCAAATCTTCCTCAAGCCATCGGCCCAGGCCGACATGCGCGTCACAAGAACGCTCTCACCGATCGTCACCGAAAGATCGATGTCGGCTGCGTCGATGTGGCTGAGCAGCCCGGCTTTCTCGCCGAGCAGCGCCGTCAGGCTTTCAAAAAGATCCCGGGGGCCGCTGACACTGATCGGGCCAGCCGCACCCTCGAGTATTGCCGCTTCGATAAGGCTGGCCAATTCAGCGATCGCCTTCGTGCTCACGGCCTCGCTCATCACCGGTCCGAGCGCCGCGGCCGTCTCGGCGCTGATCGTTTCGGCAAGGAGGGCCGCGATCTGCCGCAAGCCGGCGCCGATGCGCTCGGCGGCTTCCGTCTCATAGCGGATGCGCAGCGCCTCGATCTCCTCGCCGTGGGCGGCGACGGCGGCGTCCAGCGCCGCCTGGTGCGTCACCGAGAGCTCGGCCTCCGCCGCCTCCCTGCCCTCGTCGAACGCGCCTTGGCGCAAGGTCTCGATATCGATCGGGTCCGCCTCCGGAACAACAGCGAAAGCGGAAACGTCCTCGAATACCGGATCGGCAACCACCAGGGGCGGCGGCGCAACGGTGCCGAAATCCTTCAGATAGCGTGAAAGAGCAGCGCTCATGCAGCCCGCCTGTCGTTCGTGTGGGCGGCACTTCGCGCGCACCGGTCCTTCTCAGAAACCGAAGACCGGATTGTCATGCCGAATGGTTGGATCATCACGATTCCGGTTCGAAGGTCCTGAACCCGCGCAACTGCGCGGGGATCAAGGTTGGTGCCGCATTAGGGTGCCTTTGTCCGGAACCGTAGGAAGTCAAACTTGTGCGAGGATGAATGCGGCGCCCATTGCACTGGGGGAACGCGAGGGCACGCGACGCGGCCCGCGCTGACACTCACGAACCGCGCAGCAGGATCAGCAGTTTCGATGCCATGGTATTGGCGATCGAGACCGACTGCGTTCCCATGTCCTGGGCCGTCTTGAGGGCGGTCAGACGGCTCGATGCCTCGTCCATGTCGGTGTCGATGAGATCGCCGATGCTCTTGGTGATGCTGTCCTGCAAATTCGCGACAAAGGTCGTCTGGTCGTCGATGCGCGACTTCAATACGCCGAGAACGGTCGCGGATGACGTCACCGACTTCAGAACGGCGTTGGTGGCATTGAGCATATCCTTGAGCTGCTGGTCCGTCGTCGACGCCGACAAGGCAATCTCCGTGCCGCCGGCCTGCGGCGTGGCTCCGCCGTTCAGCAGATAATAGAAACGGCCGGTGCCGGTCCCGTCCGCATTGAGCGCCTCGATGTTTTTCGTGAATAGCCCGCGGCTCGGGTCCGACGTATCGATCATCAGCGCCTGCGAGCTGTCGTAGGTCATGGCGCTCAAGCGGATTTCGCCGCTGCTGCCGCGTGTGAAATTGCTGATGATCGACTTCTGGCCCTCGAGCACGGGGCTCGAGTTGTAGAGCCAGTTCTCGCCGGAGAAGGACGCCGATTGCGCCATTGCGGCCAGCTGCGCCTTCAGGTCGCTCAAGTCGCTGTTGATCTGGGTCTTGTCGACGCCCGCCTCCTGGGCGGTCGTCAGCTTCGAACGGATTTGCGTGAGGAGGTCGATCGCCTTCTCCATGGTCGTGTAGGTGGTATCGACCTTGCCCGAGGAGAGGCCGAGTGCATCCGAGATCGTCGACAGGCTGCTGACGTCCGAGCGCATCGTTGTCGCCATCGACCAGTAGGTGGGGTCGTCTGACGCGGAATCGATGCGATGCCCCGACGAGACCTCCTTCTGGACGGCGTTCAACTGCTTGGTCACGCCGCTAAGTACGGTAAGGGCGCCCAAGGAGGCGGCGTTGGTCGTCACGCTGTTCATCGAAAAACCCACAATGAAAATGAAGGGGACAGACCGAGCGGACCCGGTAGCGACTGGATCGGCGTCATGCCCGCCGGCGGGTCGAAACCCGGCACGGCCAGTCGTTCGCAGCAAATCGGCTGCCATCTATGCTTAACAAGTCGCTAAGCGCCGGCGCAAGTGTGAAATCGTCGATCGCGATCGCGGCGCAAGCTTCACTCAAGGCCTGTTTTAAAAAACAAAACCGCGCCCTTAGCGGGCGCGGCCATAGCTGTTGACGGCGAACGATCAGTTGCCGTGGAAAAGCGACAGCACGTTCTGCGCGCTGTTATTGGCGATCTGCAGTGATTGAATGGCAAGCTGTTGTTGCGTTTGCAGAGCACTCAACTTGCTCGATTCTTCCTCCATGTCGGCATCCACCAGCTTGCCGATGCCGGAGTCGATAGAATCGCTGAGCGCCGAGACGAAGTTCGTCTGCAGGTCGATGCGATTGGCGATCGAGCCGAGCTGCGAGGCTGCGGCGGTCGTGGAGCTCAGCGCCCGCTCGACCATCGTCAACGCCGTCTGGATATCGCCGCTGGTCATGGCGGCGATGTTCATGGTGAAGATCGAGCCGAGCGACGAGGTCGTGGAGCCGATGATGCCGGTTGCCATGTCGATCTGCCCGACCGAATCGATACCGAAGAGAACGTTGCCGGTGGAAGTGGGGTCGAGCGTGTAGGGCGTGACCTGTACCGCCACCTGACCGTTGGCCGAGCGCACGAAGGAGGATACGACGCTCTTGCCGCCGCTGCCGGCGACCCAGTTTTCGCCGGAGAAGCTTGCGGATTGCGCAATGCCCAGGAGCTGCTGCTGCAGCTGCTTGACCTCTTCCTGCACTTTGGTCTTGTCGACGCCGTCTTCGACTGCCGCCGTCAGTTTCGACTTGATCGACGAAACGACGTCGATCGCACTGCTCATCGCGGAATAGGCGGTATCGACCTTCGCGGCGCCGAGGCCGAGCGCGTCGGAAACGGCCGACAGCGCGCTGTTGTCGGAGCGCATCGTGGTGGCGATCGACCAGTAGGCGGCGTTATCGGACGCTTTCGAGACGCGATAGCCGGAGGACACGGCATTCTGCGTGGTCTCGAGATTGGTACCTATCGAACGAAGGGTCTGAAGGGCGGCCATCGCGGCGCCGTTGGTGAGGATGCTGGTCATCGGTATCTGCCCCTTATGGCACTAAATCTGAAGGGACATTCCGGTCTTGGGCCGGGTAGCGGAAGTCAGCGTCATGCCTGTTAACCGCCTTTTAGGAATGGTTAACCAACCGTTACGTCAACCGCAGATGACACAAAAAAGGTTAATAAATCGTTAACGCTAATAAACGAAAGGCGCCACGCGAAAAACCGCGCCCGTTTCGGGGCGCGGTTTTCCTGATTTTCGATCGGCCGCCGTCGGGCGGCCGCCGGCAAGCTGTCATCAGCCGCGGAAGAGCGACAGGATGTTCTGCGACGAGGAGTTGGAGATCGACAGCGACTGGATCGCCAGCTGCTGCTGTGTCTGCAGAGCAGACAGCTTGCTCGATTCCTGCTCCATGTCGGCATCGACGAGCTTGCCAACGCCCGACTGGATGGAGTCGCGCAGATCCGAGGTAAAGCTCGTCTGCAGCTCGATGCGGCTCGAAATCGAACCGAGCTTGGAAGCAGCCGAAGTCATCGTCTTCAGAGCCGATTCCACCATGCTCAGCGCGCCGGCGATCTGACCGGAGGTCATGGACGAAATATCCAGGCTGTAGACCGAGTAGCTCGAAGCCGTCGAATAGGCCGTGCCGAGGATGCC
>NZ_JBFRDU010000025.1:0-76330 GCF_052113965.1 Rhizobium sp. RAF56 | reverse complement strand
GGCTGGCACATGTCCAACAAGCTCGTCGTGCCTGAAAACATCACCATCCTGCCACTCCCGCCGAAATCGCCGGAGCTGAACCCGGTCGAAAACCTCTGGCACTTCATGCGCGAAAACTGGCTCTCAAACCGTGTATTCAAATCCTACGAGGACATCGTCGATCACTGCTGCGATGCCTGGCGAAAGATCGAAAGCCAGCCTTGGCGCATCATGTCCATCGGACGCAGAGAATGGGCGAATGAGTTTTGACCAGTGAGAAGCCGTATTAGAACACTGAGCCCCGAGATCTCAAAACCGAAGTTCGATAACCGATAGACGTTTGCTGCTTGGCGGCTCGAAATCCGTGTCAAAACAGCGCTTCCTGCACGCTAGAAACTCTTTCAAATATTTGATTTCTATATTTTTTTCGCGTAGCGCAATTTCTCCCAGATTTATATCTAGCGCCCCCGGCGGCACCTGGGGCGGGGGGGCGGCAAGTATTTCCAGATTTTCTGAGTGAGTTTTTATGGTGTGATAGATATACCTAAGTATTGCCTACATGAATTACTCGACCAGAGCTTTCAACTGGTAACTCTTGTACGACCTGCCGCTTTGCAATCTTCGCGACCGTGGCGCGACTGCAACCTGTCGCGGCCTGTACTTGCGTCCAGCTCATACCTCTTGCGAGCATTGTGGCGATCGAGGCGTTTCGCTTCGTGTCTTCCGCCCGGCCCCGATAGCGGCCTTCGGCCTTGGCCTTGGCTTGTCCTTGCGATTGGCGGCGGCGTCGGTCGTCGTAGTCCTTGCGCGCGACGGCGGCCAACACGTCCAGCATCATGTCATTGATCGCCGCAAACATGCGTCCGGTGAAGTCGTCAGACTGTGAAGCTAGTGTCCAGCTCGTGGGCAAGTCGAGTGCGACCACCCGGACTTTTCGGGCTGACAGCTCCGCCCGGAGCTTTTGCCAATCGTCGGCTGTCAGGCGGGACAATCGGTCAACCTGTTCGATCAAGAGGACGTCGCCGGGCCGCGCGTCGGAAAGTAGACGGAATAGTTCGGGGCGGGCGAGCTTCGCGCCGCTCTCATTCTCGACGTGGGTTGTCGCGATAGTCAGCCCGCGTTCCGTGGCGAATGCTTCGAGTTGCTGGCGGGCGCGTTGTGCGTCCTGTTCATCGGTGGATGCGCGGAGATAGAGGCGGGCCAACATAGAAAACCCATCGGTTCATTTAGAATGGTTCATATATAGATGGTTCGATTAGAATGGTCAATTGCCATTTATTAAACCATCCCAGCAGCGGTTCATTAAAGGGATACTCAATCTGAACCAGACCGACCTTCGGCTCGGTTGCCGACGTTCCAGACCACGCCGGATGGCGATATTGGAACCGCCTCCGGGCGGTAGGATTGAGCCCTGCGCTAGATGGCGCCAAAGCTACGCCGTCCCCGATCATTGTGAGCTGCGGCGATGCTCGCGCGCTGAATTCACGATACTGAGGCTGCGCCGTCGGCGGACCGGTTGCGCCGTGCGGCGGGAAATTGATACGTACTCCCTGATCAGCGGGTCTCCGTCATGGCGATGGAGATGAACCTCCGCCGGATGAAGATCGCGTGACCGTGCACGGATTTCGATCGTCGTTCCGCGACTGGTTCGGCGAGGTTTCGAGCTTCCCGGGCGAGATTGCTGAGGCAGCGCTTTGCCCATGTGGTTTGCGATGAGACCGAGCGCGCGTATCGGCGCGGCAAACGCGCTGGCCAAGCGCCGAACCCTGATGCTTGGGCGAACTACTGCGAGCCGAAGAAGCCAGCGGCTGTCCTAGATCTGCGGCGGGCTCGATAACTTGCTTTAGTCCACGCTTCTCATGGACGATGAAGTCGAGTTCCCATTCCCTTTTGATGAGCTCATCGGTCGACGTCCCCGCCCGGGCATCCCGCGGCATATCTTCGCTGGCATTCTTTTTCAACTCAGAACTGTAGCGAAACCAGGGAACGGTCAGAAAAAGAATGCCAATGAGGTACGGCCAAATTGCGCTAGTGGGCCGAAATCCGAAATAGTTGAGACCAACGATCAACGCCCCTATAGCGCTTACCGCAAAGGCGCGCCCGGCAGCGCCTTCCTGTTTGAGATTGTAGAGCGCCATTTCCAAGTTGCCGACATAAGACTGCACTTCGTCCGGCAAATCCTCTCGCCGGGCAGCCGGGTGACGCACTTGCATCCTGAAGGCGTCCAACCGCCGTTTCTCTGCATCGGTGAGGTTGCCGGTTTAATCTGATGACCGATACCAAGGAAGAAGTTCGGTCTCCAAAGCATGTGGCATCCTCAAGCAGAGTTGTATGCGCGCGCCGCGATTACGCCTCACGGCCATTGATCATAAACGTTTTTAAAAGCACCCGACGTCTCAAAAAAGGAGAGGACGTTGGCGATAGAGACATCATCCTCCACCGCAAGCTTTCGAAATTTCTCCATCCGCTCATGCAGAATGGCGGGATATGTTGCTACAGGAAACGCATCGTCCGCGAAGTGCTCTTTGAGCCTCGGTCCAATCTTCGCAAGTGTAGTCACGGCATAGTCGAGATCCTCAAGCAGCGCGTCACGGAGGTGCCGTGCAATGTCCTCCAACTCGTACATCCTGGGCCCGAGCCTTTTGTGTTCCTCTTCTGTCAAAACCGTCGTACCGACAGGACCGGACATTTGGGCTGGCATCTGGTCGGTCAGTTGTAGCCGGCGATAATTGAACGTTCTGACCCCATCTATCACCGTGCATATGAAGGTTCATCGCGATGTCGCCTTTTCCAAGCGCGAACATTAGCGCAATCTCATCGTCATCAATGCGAGACGGATCGGTGGGAATGCCAGAGATTGGCTGAAAGCGCTGCCAGAGCGCGAGGCTCTCGTTTCCTGCCTGTTTGGCCCGCTCAAGTGAGGAAAGCATTGTGGACATGATCGAATACAGTTGGTTGGTCATGGTGAACATCTTGGACGTGATCCTCAATGCTACCGCTCGTTGAGCGTCGATGCGGTCGATGCGAGCCTGCTCACGGTTTCTCAAAAACTCCGTCTTCGACACGCGCCATTGAATTACCCCGGCGATAAGCGCACCGACAACGGCCCCAACCAGGGTGGACACTACGGTCATGCCAGTATCGCTAGTCCAGTATGAAAGGGACCACGGCGGCACAGGCTCGCGTGCCGCAAAGAACTGCGAGAGCGCCGGAAAGACCAATTCCTGAAAGGATTTCATGAGGCGACGGGGACCTCCGACCCATCGAATTCATTGATAGTCGTGAGAGCATCGCGATGCCAGGAATTCCCCCAGTGATAGTGGTCGACTTCTCGCAAGGTGAGCCCTTGGGGCGCATGCGCAATCGCCTTCTTCTTAAATTTCTCGTAGTGATCCCAAAGTGAGATGCTGAACCGGCGTGCTTTTAGATCCTCGAAAGCATTGAGTTGCCCGCAAACACGAACGTCGTAGATTGTAAATCGATCCGGATATAAAACGGTCAAAATTGCCGAGGCGGTAGCCAACCGAAAGCCCCAATCCGACATCAATATCCGAAGTCTATCGGGGTCAGACGTTGCTGTAAAAACAGCATCCGCGATCTTCTCGACTGCTTGACGGAAAGAAAAGCCATTCTTTGAAAAGCGGCTGATATGTTTCGTTCGGGAGCGGTTGGCCTTCCAAGTCAGGATCGCCAAGAAGTCGACCGGGTCAATGCAGCCTGTTCGTTGAAAGTCAGCGCTCAATACTGGGAATAACTTCGTCTCGACGTCTGCATAGCGAGCGTATGTCACCGTTATCTCCCAGCCAAGACCTATGACCAATTGCGCTCTGCGCCGGCGTCGAAGGCGAGTGCAGAATTGCTAGCTCATTTGCTTAGGTCAATCGCCTGGTACGGAGATGTTCGGAATGCCTCACAACTTTCTCGCGGAGGCCGAGGCATTTGAACCAAGCGGGACTGAGTACGGCTCAGTCAATCCCTTTGGCTAAGTTCGTAGATGACCGCCGCATCCTGCTCCGCGCGCAGCCCCTTATATGACGGGTGCCGCAGCTTCTCGTCGCCGGTCCAAGCGCGATACTCTACCTCGGCGATCAGCCTAGGATCGACGAAGATAGCGCCTTTGTGCTTTAGTTTGAGTGCCGGGTTGTCCGTTTGCAGGGCGTCAAGCTGTTGACGAAGCGCGCTCGCTGTACGTCCGTTGAAGCCGGTGCCAACGCCGCCCACGTAAACGAGCTCCTCGCCACGCTTGGCCGCCAACAACAGCCGCCCTATCCCGCCATGGCCGACCTCGGAGGGCTCGTAGCCCACTATGGCGAAACTATCACTGCTGACGCATTTGATCTTGAGCCAGTCGCCCCGTCGGCCGGATCGATAGGGCGCCGTCTTGTTCTTGGCAATGATGCCTTCAAGGCCTCTGGCGCACGCCGCTCCAAGCAGTTCTGCCCCGTCGGTTTGGATGTAATCGGAAAGTCGGATCGCGCCTTCGCTGAGTTCGAAAAGTGGATCGAGAAGCTGCCGCCGATCGAAGAAAGGCAGCTTGGTGACATCACGGCCATCTAAATAGAGGAGATCAAAAACATAGAGAATGGCCTCGCTCGATCGGCGTTTCCCACCGCGGCCGCCGAGCGCCTGTTGCAGCAATCCGAAATCCGGTCGGCCCTCTTTATCGAGAACGACCGCCTCACCGTCGAGGATCATGGTGCGGCCTAGCGCCTTGGCAGCCTCCGCGATCGAGGGGAACCGTGGCGTCCAGTCATGGCCCCCGCGCGTCAGGATGCGCACGTTATTCGGCTCGACGTGGACCGCAAGCCGATAGCCATCCCACTTGATTTCGTAAATCCAAGCATCGCCCTTGGGAGGCTCTTCTTTCAGAAGTGCGAGGCACGGCTCAATGCGCGCCGGCATCGGGTCAGGGCGAGGGCCGGCGCCGCCGTTTTTCCCCCTGCGCATGTCTGGTTCCTCCCTTACAATCGCCGGAGTGTGAAACGCGCGCCACGGATCATCGTTCGACTATCTAAGCGAACCGGCGATCTGCGCCACTTGACACCTCGATCAACGAGAACATAATAGGAACAAATTCCCCGTTAGCGGAATATGCTCAGAACGAAATCCGATCCAAACAACTGCTGTCCACCCAGCAGGAGGTGAAGCCGTGCGCCCGCAAGAAAGACCGAATGAAGCCCAAGATCCCCTCACCATCGAAGAGCAGGTGGCTTGGGAGATGCAAGCAGTGCTCGCCTGGCACGATGAGGATGCGAAGGCGGCAATCAAAACCCTGCTACTAGATTGCCGCCATCTGCGCACGCAGCTTGCTACTGCGGAAATTCTGATAAGCCGCGGTATGGGCCGCGGCTGGCGTCCGCTCTTCGACCGCGCTGCCGACCAGGGATAAGCCTCCCATGCCGGAAATGAACTACCAAAAGAAGCTCCGAAAATGGAAGTTGAGCGACGCTGAGCATGTCGGCCAACTGCTGTCGATCACCTGCCAGATGTGCAACGTAACGCGCTACTACTTTCCCGCCGATTTTCTCAAGTTCAACGAGGATATCAGCCTGGACCAGATCGGCGCGAAGATCCGCTGCGAGCAATGCGGGCGGCGCGATTTCATCTTCTTCTACGTCAAGACGCCCGCCGGCGCCGATTACGGCAAGCTGCCCGTACGAAGGCTGGAGCGGGTCCGTACCGTGCAGGTGCCGGTTTGGCGTGATGAGACGCTGTGATGGCAAAACGCCACAATCCCAATTCGCGGGCGCTGATCAACTCGACCCTACCGCACCAAGGCGCGATCTGGTGGAACACCGACGGGCGGGTATTGCAATGGAACTTCCAAACGCCTCAGGCGCGAGAAGAGGTCATCAACGACGCGCTCGCTGATGAGCGGGGGTCAAAACACTATTCTGCAAGTCTGGACGACGCGACTTATCTGGTGTTCTGCTTCCGCGAACTTGAAGCGGCGCGGACGTTCTGTTGTCGCTGGGGCGGCCAGATGGTTGATCCGGCCGAGGTGACGAAGGCCGGTTTATGGACCCGAAAGGAGGGGAATGTGTGCAATCTCTATCGAATGTTGTCGAACCAGGAAGCGATCCGGCTCATCACCCGCGCCATGATCGACAGCACCGGCAACATGGAGCCGCTCGAGGAGATGTGGCCCGACCGCATGGGGCCGGTCGTTCGCAACACGCCAGCCGGGCGTGAGTTGGCGAATGTGCGTTGGGGACTACCGAGTTCGTCGCAGGCGATCTATCAGGCGACGTCGAAGCGTGCGGACGCGCTGCGCAAGAAGAACAAGCCGGTCGATTTCGAAGAGCTTTTGAAGATGGAGCCGGACGGCGGCACGACCAATGTCCGCAACACGGCAAGTAAACACTGGACGCGCTGGCTTGGCATCGAGAACCGTTGCGTTGTGCCGTTCACATCGTTTGCAGAACCCGACCCGGCCAATAAGCCCGAGGGGGGCCGCACTCCGAATGGGTGGTTCGCGACGGGCCTAGATCGCCCGCTGGCCTTTTTCGCTGGCATCTGGGTGCCGCAGTGGTCGAGCGTTCGGAAGATCAAGGAAGGTCTGATCACTACGGATTACTACGGCTTCCTAACCACGGAGGCCAACGGCATTGTCGAGCCGATCCACCAAAAGGCGATGCCCGTCATTCTGAGCGAGCCGGAGGAAATCGAAACCTGGCTGACAGCACCGTGGAGCGAGGCAAAGGTATTGCAGCGGCCGTTGCCGGAAGAACGGCTCGTGCTGCTGCCGCCTGAAACAGTGGCTGTGTGATCGCGTCGACAGATATGTGTGAAGCCGAGACAACGCGGCGTCAGAATAGAAAAAGCCACCGATACGATCTCATCTACACCCGCATCGGTGGCCTTGGTCCCCAGTCCTTAACACCCGTGAAGTTATCTCTGCCTGCCGTCACGTGATATGACCCGGAAGGCGTAAATCGGGGCTTGAAAGAGGTTCATTTGGGTGGCCCGCGTCCATGGCACGGCAAGAGCTATTTTATCAGGGCCGTGCGGGCGGCGGGCCGCGCCACACCCTATTCCACCCTATGTCCCCTTTGAGTGGTTTGAGGGTACGGCGCACCAACATCCAACCTGCCATAGCACACCAAGTATGGTTCCAAGTAATTTGAAAGCCCATGGGAACAAAACCGGCTGGAGAGCGTTTTAGATGAGTGGGTCGCGACGCGCTTCCAAGCGACGGCCCCCCCCAGCAAGGCTTGAGTGCTTCTGCGACCCACCCTCTTTTGTGTTGATCTCCACTGGCCCTGCTTTTGCGGGGCCTTCTTATTTAGCCTAGTTCTCTGGGAAATGTCGGCAGCCGACCGTCGGTTTACGGGAACAACGTTGTTCCGCCGATGTTATGACAGCAGGCCGTGATGGATCTCTAGTCGCTGCACCACTTCATGGCTTAACCGCCTGCACGCCTACCATAGCGACCCACCTCTTGATCTAAACTGGCCCCGCTCCTCCGGGGCCTTTTTTTGATGCGGCGCCGAAGAACCTTCGAGGAAAGCAGAGTAGTCAATAAACAGGAGAGACCAAACCGAGGAACCTCGCAATGGATGGCACGTTTCCTTCTTGAAGGAGCGTCATAATGTCCAAGCATTTCGCCGATATTCCAAGGTCGCAATCCCGTCTTCCGAACCCACTTCAGCCTGAGGCTCCGGAAGTCCCGAAACCTGAGGCCGACGCTGAGCCGAAGAGCCCCGCACCACAGACTGACACCTCGCCCGCCAGTCAGAAGAACGAGTATGAGCGCGGCGCGCAGGCCGGCAAGGACAAGGAACCTGGCGAGCAGCCCAAAACCGGCGAGGAGCGACCAAGCAAGAGCTTCGAACACGGCTACTTGGATGCACAGAAGGTCCGCAGCGACAGCAAGCGCCCATCCTAGCGGAAGGGCGATCGAGGTCCGGTATTCCAACGCAGTTAGCGCCGTGGCGGAGGAGGCTTATTAACGCTCAGCGATTTCCGCTGACCTCGACTGAACTACACCCCCGCAAGGCCGCTTGGGGAAGGAGCCCGGTTTCGCGCGATGGCCTCCCGGAAGCGGCCCAAGTTGCCGATAACTCTCCCACTTCCCGTCAACGCGGCCCGCGTCTAAGATAACTCCAATTCTCCAATTCGCATGCGTCAAACCTTACGTGGCCCCTACCAGTTTGAGGGCCATCGAGACTACACTGGTTAACGCCAATAAGGCTCTAGCCTAGGGAGGAAGAAATGGCTGTTGCCGCAGTTCTCGAAGAATACCGGAAGGTACTTGATCAAGTTTCTCACGATATGGCCGAGAAGTTAGTCAGTGTTGGCGGGAAAATCGATCCTGACGACGCACTAAAAAACGCTCAAAAATACACAGTTCTTCGGAACGCGGTATCCGCCGTCGATGACGTGTTAAAGGCGACGGCCAAATCGAACGCTACTGCCGCGAAGAAAAGCAAATCGAAGTAAGGGCAGCTTTGAAGGGGGCGGCGATGCCGGACGGCTTTGTGATCCATGGTTTTCGATTGGGTGATGGGGCCGCGATGGGATACGAGGCGACCGGAGAGGATGCCTATCGAGCCGCGCGGACCCACAGGCAAGCAATGCAAACAGACCCGGAAATCGAACTCCCGGCTCGTACCTCAATCCATCGCATCGTGCTGCGGCCTGTGACAAAAGAAATAATGCTGGCCGTCCTGAGGGAAGACGATGGTGCTCTCTCAAAACTGGTACAGACGATGGAAGCTATTGGCTACGTCGACTAGGCTACGATGAGAGCACGCCAGCTCAGCCTGTTTCAACCAGGGCGGAACTAGTTCGCTGCACGGGTGTTGTGATGGTGGGCCGTGATGGACCTCGTAAACGCGCACAAAGCCCGCCCTCCGCGCGTTTACCATTGCGACCCACCTTTACCTATTCCATGTGACCCCCCCACTTTGATGACCAGGCCGGACGCAAAGCTATGTCCATCGCCCTCTCGGCAATCAAAAGTGGCGATTGCACGCCGGAGGGTTTGATCAGGGCGATTGAGAGAGCGGCAGCCAACCGTCAGTAGCGGCCCGAAAGCCTTAGTTTCCGCTGGTCAGCAGACGCTGGTTTACCCTCGAAGGAGCGAGACAATGTCCAAGTATCAATCGACCCAACGCCCGCCGGTCAGAAAAGCAAATATTATCGTGGTGCGGAAGCGGGGAAATATAGGGAACCCGGCGGCCAGCCGAAAACGCGCGAGGAGCGGCCGAGCAAGAGCTTCGAACACGCTACCTTGATGCCAGAAGGTCCGCAGCGACAGCAAGCGGCCCTCGTAGAGCGATTGAGCGAGCGACAAGCGGTCATCGGTAACGCCGTCCCGTTGGGCGGCCACTCTCGCGCGCCGAGTTGGCATTCTCTGAGGATACCAACGAACCTACCAACAAAAAACGTGGATGCCAACAAATGGCCGCGGACGCCGTTGGACGCTGTATATTAAAAAAACCCCGGAAAACCGGGGTCTTTTTGAGCATTCAGCGACGTATAAGAACGTCGATGGAATGGGAAATGGTGCCCAGAAGAGGACTCGAACCTCCACACCCTTTCGGGTACCAGCACCTGAAGCTGGCGCGTCTACCAATTCCGCCATCTGGGCGACGGACACGCATGTAAGGGGGTGGCTCTTCGGTGTCAACAGCGTTTTTGAAGTTTTCGCGGCATTCCTAAAAAAAGCCGCTCAAGCGGAGTGAGAGGCATAGGTGCGGATAAGGCCAAGTCCCTGTTCCAGCAAATTCTTCGCGTCGTTCTCGGTCGGCGCTTCGACATAGCAGCGCATTTCCGGCGCGTTGCCGGAGGGACGGAAATGGATGATGCGTCCGTCTTCGAGCGTCACCCGCAGCCCGTCTATGTCGCTTGTTTGAGCGGGCTTGCCGAGGGGCGCGAGGAAGGCTGTGAGATCGGCGTCGGATGCCCTTAGATGGGCCATCAGCGCCGCGCTTGTCTCGATGGGAAAGTTCTCCAGCCGGTCGGCTGCCGCGCACGGTAAGCGGTAGCCGCTGGCGACTGTCGAGAGCGGCTGCTTGTTCTTGGCCGCCGCGTGGAGTGCCGCGAGAATAGGCAGGAAGCAGTCGCGGGTCGGCAGAGCGTCGAGCATCTGGCCTCCGACTGAAAAGGTGGTTGCGGTCAAGGTTCCGCCGTTGGCCTCGAAGCCGACCACCTTGTCTCTGCCCTCTGCGAGAGCTGCGTCCATGCCGGCAATGACGAAGGGCGAGCCGACGCGCGTGCGCGTAACAGTAAAGCCGCCAGCCGCTTCGATCCCGGAATTCGACGTCACCGGGGTAACGACAACCTTGGCGCCGAGGAAGTTCGCGGCCATCAATCCGAGCACGTCGCCGCGCAGCGGCTCGCCGCTTTCGTCGGCCACGAGCGGCCGGTCACCGTCGCCGTCCGCCGAGACGATCGCGTCGAGCCGATACTTCTTCGCCCACTCGCGCATCAGGAAGATGGTCTCGGCGGATACCGCCTCGGTGTCGACCGGAATGAAGGTTTCGGAACGGCCGAGGGCAACGACGCGCGCGCCGAAATGCGACAGCACCGAACCGAGCAGGTCGCGAGCGACGGTGCTGTGCTCGTAGACGCCAACCGTCAGGCCGGCCAGCGCGTTTGGAGAGAGCAGTGCCGCATTGCGCGCGAAGAAAATCGCCTCCGCCTGCGCGGAATGATCCGGCGCCTTGCCCGGCGTCTCATCGAGCGGAAAATCGCCGATCGCGGCCGCCTCCGCGCTGATCGAGGCCTCGTCATCCTTGTCGATTTCGCCGTCGGGCCGGTAGAACTTGATGCCGTTGCGATCGGCAGGGATATGCGAGCCCGTGACCATCAGCGCGGCCGCCTTCAGCTTCAGCCCATAAAGCGCAAGCGCAGGCGTTGGAACCGCTCCGCAATCGATGGGCTTGAGGCCTGCGCGCTCGAGAGCGCCGATACAGGTAGCGGCAATCGCCGGGCTCGAATCGCGGAAATCACGGCCGACAAGGATCGGATCCGCCGGCTGGATCTTGCCCAACTTCAGAAGATGCCGCGCAAAGGCAGTCGCATAAAGCGCCGAGGCACGCCCCTTCAGATCGACGGAGAGGCCGCGAAGACCGCTGGTTCCGAATTTCAGGCTCACACCTATGCTCCTTGATGGCGGCATGCGCAGTCGATACCGCAATATTGTTTCAAGTCTTATTGCCCAGCGCCGCCCGTTGATCAACCGTGCGCCGGCTGGTTACTGCGGCGGTGCTTTGCAGAAGCGTGCTTACGCCCTACTTTCGTGATGGAGAGCCGTCGCGCGAAAGGAAGTTCGTCATGTTCGGAGTTAAGTCGCGGTCGCTATGCGGTGTCGGCCTTGCGCTCCTCCTGCAGGCGCCGCAGGTCGCGGCCATGCCGGGAGCGCCGGTGATCGCCAAGAGCAAGCTGCCATACGTCGTAGAGGCTCAGGTCATGTGCGACTATCGCGGCTGCTTCGGCTTCGGGCAGCAGCAGTGGTATCGCCCGCCCAACTTTCCGCCGTCATACCTGCCGCCGAACCGGCCGCCGATCTACTATCGGCCGCGCGCCGTCGGCGTTCCGAGCGCTCCATATTATCGCAATGTACCGCAGCAGCCAGCGCCTCAAATGCAGCCGCTCGCACGCTTGCCGACCGAGGGCACGAGCCGCCATGTCGGCTGGTGTCTCGATCGCTACCGTTCCTACAATCCGGAGACGAACCGCTACATGCAGACCTCCGGCCGCTACCGGGTGTGCGTGTCGCCCTACGATCGATAGGGGATTCTACGTATCAGTGGCGGTCCGGTCGGTGTGGCCGAGATCGCGGCCGGGATCGATGATGTCGCGGACCCGCTGCTTCAGCTCCTTCGGCCCAGGAAAGCCGCCATCGCGCTTGCGCTCCCAGATGAGTTCGCCGTCGATGCGGATCTCGAAATTGCCGCCTGTGCCTGGGATCAGCGCCACTTCGCCAAGGCTATCGGTAAAGGTTTGCAGAAGCTCCTGCGCCATCCATCCGGCGCGCAGTAGCCAGTTGCACTGGGTGCAGTAGAGGATGGTGATTTTCGGCTTGTCGGTCATCGTCATCGGGCTCCGGATCGGCATCAAGGTTCCGGCTATGCCACGCGGCGCTTGCACCGGCAACGCCCTCGTGCTTCATCTTCGCCCGTCAATCATTTGAGAGCAGGACGGCATGCGGGTCGCAATCATCGAGAACATGCAGAATACCCATCTCGGGCAGATCGGCGTCGCGCTGGCCGAGGCGAACGTCGAGCGCGAGTGGTTTTACGTCTGGGACGGCCAACCGCTCCCCTCAGGCGTTGCCGACCACGACGGGCTGATCGTGCTCGGCGGCGAGCAGAGTGCAATCGATGACGAACGCCATCCCTACTTGCCGGAACTCGCGCGGCTGATGCGTACCTTTGCCGAAGCCGGAAAGGCCGTGCTCGGCGTCTGCCTCGGCAGCCAGCTCCTGGCGCGCGGCTACGGGGCGGAAAACCGGTTGGGTGCGGCGCGTGAATTCGGCTGGCATGACGTACAGCTGACGGAGGAAGGGCGCAAGGATCCGCTTTTCGCCGGGTTGAGCGATGGCTTTCCCATTTTTCAGTGGCATAGCGACACTTTTTCCCTGCCTCAAGGCAGCGTTCGCCTGGCGTCGAACGCCGCGACCCCCAATCAGGCCTTTCGCATCGGCCGTGCGGCCTACGGTACGCAATTTCACTTCGAGGCGGACAGGACGGTCGTGGAAGCCTGGGGCCAGGAATTTCCGGAGATCGTCGAAAGGAGCGCGCCTGGCTGGCTCGCCGATTATCCCCGCATCGCGGCTGTTCATGCCGAACCCGCCGACAGGGCCGGCCTCGCGATCGCGCGCGCCTGGGTCGCCATGATGCAGGCAACCGACGCGGTCGACGCGATCGCGGCTCAGTAGCCGCTGTCGGCGGTAACGATCGACCTCCCGCATTCTGCGCGCTAACCGACCTTTTTGCGAAAAGTCGAGCTCGCAGCGGCGCCATCAGAGGGCGCCGCCTCCAGCCCGACCCTTCAAATCCGCGGCAGCTTCGACCCCGCCCCCGAAATGCCGCCTAGCTACGCGTGCCAAATTGACAGCCAGGGATTAGCCCATAATAATTATACAGGGTTAGGCATGTTTGGGGGATACTATGAAGTTTTTTCTTGCCGCTCTCGGATTTTCGATCGTCATCGCTGCGCCCGCGTTCGCCATCACCAACGCCGTCTGGTCAAAAGCGCGGTTCGAATACGTACGCGCCCGGCTGCAAAGCAATCCCAATTTTTACAACTATCTTCTTGGAGATTGCATTTATACGACCAAAAGGACGGAAGATTTGAAGAAACTTTCCGCTGAAATACATGTTCCATTGCCGAAGACAGCGGAAGTGTATTGCCGCAGGGTCCTCAGCGCCTTTGCGTCCGAAAAGGTATCCTACGAAGACTATGTGAACTACCAGACTAAACACATCCAGTCTCCGAGCATTGCTCGCGCGCTTCAGGGAAAACAAAAGTAGCAGCCAGGTCAGGAAAAGCGATCGTCGCAAGCGCCCGTCGCTATCGCGACGGCGGGCGTGGGGCCGCCGGAAGAGGGGAATCTTCCTAATAGCCGGTGAAAGCCATATCGAGGGCTATCAGGATGCGATCCCTGTGCGCGCTGAGATCAGTGACCTTTTCCCTGAGTTCGTTGACTTGAACGGCCGCGATGAACTGGGTCACCATGATATAATAGTGGCCGCCGATGGAAAATTCGGGGTTGAGGCGGCGAGCAGGCTTTGGCGCTTCCTCGGCGAGTATCAACGGAACCACGATCCGCGTCGCGAAATCGCTGAGGAGATCGGCCTGTACGTCGAGCAGAAGATGGGGTGTGGTGGCCGCGGTGTAGACGTCGAACCGAGCCACTGGCGTCTCCTTAGAACTGGCGTAGGCCGCTCAGCGGCAATCCATGTTCCTTGACGTAGAGATTGGAGCTATGGATGGCTTCCTGGTTTTCGCGGCGCCACAGCCGCGCATTCTCTTCAGCGATTGCCTGCAGAATTCCAGCTTCTGCGGCCTGCGAAATATTGATGTTGAGCGCGCGCGCCTCCGCCAGCAGATCGGCGCCGACGGAAAGGTTGGCCGACTTTTTCCGGATGGGTGTGCTGGGTTTAGGATTCAAGAAACGCCCCCATGGCCTATGCGCATAGATTAGGCGCATAAACTCGCGCGCGCAATATGCGAAAAGGACTGGCCACGATCCAGATCATGGCCTGTCGAGTGAGCTATCGGTCGGCTCACTCGTCTCCCATCTTCAGCGCCGCGATGAACGCTTCCTGCGGGATCTCGACCTTTCCGAACTGGCGCATGCGCTTCTTGCCTTCCTTCTGCTTTTCCAGAAGTTTGCGCTTGCGGGTGGCGTCGCCGCCGTAGCATTTCGCGGTGACGTCCTTGCGGAGTGCCGAAATGGTTTCGCGGGCGATCACGTTGCCGCCGATGGCGGCCTGGATCGGGATCTTGAACATGTGCTTCGGGATCAGGTCCTTCAGCTTCTCGCACATGACGCGGCCACGTTTTTCAGCGGCCAGGCGGTGCACCAGCATCGACAAGGCGTCGACCGGTTCGCCATTGACGAGGATCGACATCTTCACGAGGTTGCCCTCGCGATGGCCGCCGAGATGGTAGTCGAAGGAAGCATACCCCTTGGAGATCGACTTCAGGCGATCGTAGAAGTCGAAAACCACTTCGTTGAGAGGCAGGTCGTAGGTGACCATGGCGCGGTTGCCGACGTAGGTCAGTTCCGTCTGGACGCCGCGGCGGTCCTGGCAGAGCTTCAGGATGCCGCCGAGGTATTCGTCCGGCGTCATGATCGTTGCCTTGATCCACGGCTCGCGGATCTCGTCGATCTTGACGACATCGGGCATGTCGGCCGGATTGTGCAGCTCACGCTCGCTGCCGTCGGTCATCGTCAGCTGATAGACCACCGACGGAGCGGTCGCGATCAGATCGAGGTTGAATTCGCGCTCAAGGCGCTCCTGGATGATCTCGAGGTGCAGGAGCCCGAGGAAGCCGCAACGGAAGCCGAAGCCGAGGGCGGCCGAGCTTTCCATCTCGAACGAGAAGCTGGCGTCGTTGAGGCGCAGCTTGCCCATTGCGGAGCGCAGATCCTCGAAATCGGCGGCGTCGACCGGGAAGAGGCCGCAGAAGACAACCGGTTGCGCGGGCTTGAAACCGGGCAGCGCGTTCGCCGTCGGGCGCTTGTCCTCGGTGATGGTGTCGCCAACGCGCGTATCGGCCACCTCCTTGATCGAAGCGGTGATGAAGCCTATCTCGCCGGGGCCGAGCAAGTCGACATTGACCATCTTCGGCGTCAGCACGCCGACACGCTCCACCTGGTATTTCGCGTCGGTGCCCATCATGCGGATGGTTTGGCCCTTCACGAGCACGCCGTCGATGATGCGCACCAGAACCATGACGCCGAGGTAGGTGTCGTACCAGCTGTCGACCAGAAGCGCCTTCAAGGGCGCCTTTTCGCCGCCCGGGCTCTTCGGCGCGGGCAGCCTGTTGACGATCGCTTCGAGCACGTCGGGGATGCCGAGGCCGGTCTTTGCCGAAATCAGAACGGCGTCGGAAGCGTCGATGCCGATCACTTCCTCGATCTGCGCCTTGATGCGCTCGGGCTCGGCGGCCGGCAGGTCGATCTTGTTGAGGACGGTGACGATCTCGTGGTTGTTGTCGATCGCCTGATAGACATTGGCGAGCGTCTGGG
Organism: Rhizobium sp. RAF56; assembly: GCF_052113965.1. Taxonomy (NCBI): domain Bacteria; kingdom Pseudomonadati; phylum Pseudomonadota; class Alphaproteobacteria; order Hyphomicrobiales; family Rhizobiaceae; genus Rhizobium; species Rhizobium sp. RAF56. Next base: position 60,639 of record NZ_JBFRDU010000025.1, on the reverse strand, counting down.
CTTCCACGCCCTGGGACGCGTCGACCACCAGCAGCGAACCTTCGCAGGCCGAAAGCGACCGCGAGACTTCATAGGCGAAGTCAACGTGCCCGGGCGTGTCGATGAGGTTAAGGATATATTTTTCGCCGTTGTTCGCCTCGTAGTGCAGGCGGACGGTCTGGGCCTTGATGGTGATACCGCGCTCGCGCTCGATATCCATGTTGTCAAGCACCTGCTCGGACATCTCGCGTTCGGCAAGGCCGCCCGTCGACTGGATCAGCCGGTCGGCCAGCGTCGACTTGCCGTGGTCGATGTGGGCAACGATCGAAAAGTTGCGGATGTGCGAAAGCGGAGTGGTCGGATTGGTGCTCATGCGCGCCATATAGCAGCGCCGCCCCTCACCGCAAAGCGGAAAAGCAGCGGTTCGGCAACGATTGGAACGCCCTCAACGTGTCTGTGGCGGCTCTTCCAGCATGGGGTCGCACAGCGTGCTGGCATTCGGTATCTGCGCGCTCATCAGCTCGAAGCCTTCGCCTGCTGCGGGTTCCGCCGCACGCTCCCTGAGACGGATGGCGACGAACAGCGCGTAGGCTGCGGCGACCGCCATTGCGGCGTAGATGAAAGTCTGGTCGCCGAAGACCGGCGTCAGTGCGGTGACGGCGAGCGGCACGGCAGTGGCGGCGACCGACCAGGCGACGAGCAGGGTCGAGGCGAGCGGCACGAAATCGGCCGGGTCGGCGCGGTCGTTGGCATGGGCGTTGGCGATCGAATAGACGGTCTCCACGGCGCCGGCAAAGATTGCAAAGACCAGCATCAGGAGTGCGAGGCTCGCGAAGGTGACGAACAGAGCAGCAATGCCTGCGCCGCAGATCAGCATGCAGGTGATGAGCAGCACGTAACGCCGGTCGATCCGGTCGGAGAGCGCGCCGAGGGGATACTGGATGAACAGGAGACCAAACTGCATGACGAACATCAAGAGCGCCACGTCCTGCTGCGGGATCTGATTGCCGGCGGCGTAAATCGGCGCAAAGCCCTGCACCACCATCGACAGTCCGCCGGCGGCGAGTACACCGATCAGGGCGACCGGCGAATTGCGCCAGGCCATGGGGATATCGACGCTGACGTTTTGCGGCGGCGGCGGGTTGGGCAGGCGGGTAAGGCCGATCGGCAGGATCGCAAGCGCCGTGAAGAAGATCGTCGCGAGCGGCGCCAGATTGCCCTCCGCGGGGATTTGGCCGAACAGCCACGCGCCGGCACCCAGCCCGATGACATAGGTCATATAGAAGCCCGACATCGCTTTGCCGCGCCAGTCGTTGGAGGCGGCGTGGTTGAGCCAGCTTTGGGCGATGATGAAGTTCATGTTGCCGGAGCAGCCATAGATGCCGCGCGCGACCACCCAAAGGATCGGGTTGACACCGAGCGCGATCAGCAGGGCCGAGAGAATGACCAGCGCCATCGAGCAGGAAAAAAGCCGTGCATGGCCTACTCTGCGAATGAGCGGGCCTCCTATCACGCAGCCGAGGAGCCCGCCGAAGGCGATCGCGGTTACCGCGGCGCCGGCGGTCCATGGAGGAGCTCCTACGCGCGCCAGCGAAAACGGCACGTATGCGAGCATCATGCCGTTGCCGATCGCGACGCAGCTCATCGAAAGAACGATCGATGCTATCGACGCCGGCGAGGTCGTTGGCTGGGAGGGCATGGGATCGATTTCCTTGGGCGTCGCCGAAGACCGCGCGAATCGTGGATGGATACAGACTAGCCAGTCGCATCGGTGATCCAAATCGCAAAAGGGTTCACTTCAGATGAAATCTTTTGATCGTGAATTGATAGGAGACGATGGCTTGATTCCAATATAGGGACGTGTATTTCTTCTATAGTGGAATTCAAAGGGTGACGATGGAAGCGGAACTAGAAACAGCGATCGGAGCGCGCATAAAGCAGCTGCGAAATGCGCGAGGGCTGACGCTTGACGAACTCGCGAATGCCTCCGCCGTCAGCCGCGCCATGATTTCGCGCATCGAGCGGGCCGAAGTTAGCCCGACCGCCTCGCTGCTCGGGCGGCTTTGCGCAGCACTCGGTCTGTCGCTGTCGACTTTCTTCGCCGAGGAGGACGGTGTGGCCTCGCCGCTGGCGCGCCGCGCCGATCAGCAGATCTGGCGCGACCCGGAGACGGGCTATGTCCGTCGCTCGGTCTCGCCGCCGGCAACCAGTTCGCCGGTGGATGTGGTCGAAGTCGAATTTCCGGTCGGCGCCCGCGTCAGCTTTCCACCCAATGCGGCAAGCCGCGGCATGACCCAACATGTCTGGCTGTTCGAAGGGGAAATGGAGATCACGGTCGGCGAAACCGTTCACCGCCTCAAGCCCGGCGATTGCCTGTTCATGCCCGTCGGCGACGGGCACATTTTTTACAATCCCGCCGACTGGCGCGCGCGCTATTGCGTCGTGCTCGACCGCGGCACCCGTTGATTTTTATTCGAGGAACTATCATGGCGACTATCCGTCTCTTGGACGCGGAGCAAGCCCGCGCGGCCGTCCCAGCCCTTTGCGAAATCCTCTGCGATTGCGTCGAAGGCGGGGCGTCGGTCGGCTTCATGCAGCCCTATGGGATTGCCGATGCCGAACCCTATTGGCGCGATGTTGCCGATGCGGTCGAGAGTGGCGCGACGCTGCTTTTCGTTGCGGAGATCGAAAGTGAGATCGTCGGCACGGTGCAGGTCGGTTTTGCGCAGATGCCGAACCAGCCGCATCGCGGCGATCTGAAGAAGCTGCTGGTCCACCGCAAGGCGCGAAGCAATGGCATCGCCCGCCTTCTGATGGCGGCGGCCGAAAGTGAGGCTGCAAGGCGCGGAAAGACACTGCTTGTACTCGACACCGCCACCGGTAGTCCGGCCGAAGCTATCTATCCGCGTCTCGGTTGGATCCGTTGCGGCGTCATTCCCGACTATGCCATGTGGCCGGAAGGCGGCTATTGCGATACGACGCTGTTTTACAAGCGGTTGGCGGTAGCCTGACGGGAAAGGACCCACGTGATGGTGCGATTTAAGGACAGACGTCGCCGATGAACGACGAGACGATGCATTCCGATATCCCAACGTCCCGCATGCTCGCCTGGGCGCGCAACTCGACCATCTACAGGCTTGAGCGGCGCATGATGACGGAAAAGCAGCTGTTCGACGCCATCGCGAGGAAGGCAAAGCAGCGGTTCGAGGGCATCAGCGAGGCGCAACTGAAGGCGGTTGCCGAGTCCGCCGTGAAATTCGCCTATGGTCAGAATGCGCTGAACGACGAAACCTATGCGGCGGTCAGCGCGCGTTCCGGCGTTCGCAGCGGCAAGTCGAAGCGCATCATCGCGCAGAAGCTGGTCGCCAAGGGCGTGGACGGCGATACCGTCCGCGCGGCGCTCGAGAATGCGGACGATCTCCTGGCGGCGCTGATGTTTGGCCGCAAACGCGGCTTCGGCCCGTTCCGCCGCGGCGATCTCGATGACAAGCGAAAGGCCAAGGAACTCTCGGCCTTCGCCCGCAACGGTTTCGGCTTCAGCATCGGCAAAGCTGTCTTCGAGATGAGCCGCGAGGAGGCCGAGGGTGTGATCCGGTCCAGACGCGAGCAGCATCAAGGCGATTGATCCTCCGATTGAAATTTTGAATTTGGCTTGTGCCGATCTTCTGCCTAGAAGCAGGCTGGATAGGAGCGAGCATGGGTATGGAGCCAGTGGATGTAGGGCCGGACGGCAGCGTTGCGCTGGCTAGGCCGGCGGCGGATGCCGCTTCGGGCGGACGCAGCATGGCCGCTGGCGCATTGCTCTGCGTGATTTCGATTTCCTGTGCGCAATTCGGCTCGGCGCTGACCGCTCCGTTGATCGGGGCTTATGGCGTTGCCGGCGCAACTTCGCTCCGGCTTGTCGTTGCCGCAATCATGCTGGTGCTGCTGACGCGTCCGCCGGTACTCACCTATAGTCGATCGCAATGGCTGGGCGCTGGCCTGCTGGGGCTGACCACAACCGGCATGACGCTGTGCTTTTTCGCGGCGATCCGCCACATTCCGCTTGGGCTTGCCGTCGCGATCGATTTTCTGGGTCCCCTATCCGTTGCCGTCATCGGCTATGGCATCGGCTGGCGGCTGGTATGGCCGCTGATCGCCGGGGCTGGCGTCCTCTTCCTCTCCTTCGATGGTGAGGGCTGGGTCGGCAATCTTGCCGGCGTGCTCTTTTCCATCGGCTCGGGCGTCTGCTGGGCAATATATATCCTGCTGACCAAGAAGGTCGGCGCCGCGTTCAAGGGCCTTGAGGGGCTTGCCATGTCGATGCTAGTGGCGGCTCTCGTCTCTTTGCCGTTCGGTGCCGTGGAAGCAGTGCAGGCGCTGTCGCCAGGTGCGCTTGCCTATGTTCTTGGCCTTGCCGTGCTGACGCCGCTGTTGCCATACGCACTCGAAATGGTGGCGCTGAGGCGTATGCCGGCATCCTCGTTCGGAATTCTCATGAGCCTGGAGCCGGCCATTGCCGCTGTCGCCGGCTTTCTCATCCTCTTCCAGCCAATGACCGTGCTGCAGATGTTCGGCACGACGCTCGTCGTTTTGGCGAGCCTCGGCGCCTCGCTGTCGCCTCGGCGGGCCTGATCATCACGCCGGCTTTCTTGCTGGGTCGTCCAGAGCAGGATTGTAGAACAGCGATAGCGTGAGGCTCTTGGCGATGCGCTCCGCGGTCGCCATGAACCAGTCGCGCGCGGCGGGCGAGGGGGCAATATCGGTAAGCGTCTCGGAAAAGAGCGTCAGCCACTCCGGAAAGAGGTCTGCCGCCATGCCCTCGACGCCAACATGCGCCTGCACCGGCTTGCCGCCATAGGCGCCATTGCGCAACGCAACCGACGACCAGAAGCGCTTCATCTTCTCCATGTGATCCGGCCAGCGGCCGGCGAGTTTGGCGTCGAAAACCGGACCGAGGCGCGGATGAGCCTTGATGCGACCGTAAAAGGTCTCGACGAGCCGGTCGATGAATGCTGCATCGACGCCGATCTCGCGCATCTCGGCTTCGGCCCGCTCGCGGATTTCGGCGACATGGGCGGCGCGGCCCGTCAGTTCAATGGTCATGGCATGCTCCAGGCATTGCGTTCGCGCATCATCGGATCCGATGCGCAGCAGCCCCTATGTAGGCGAGCCCCAGGCAGACACCAAGATGTGGCCGTGGGCTTGCGGCAATCTGTCGTTTGCTTTGATGAAGGCCCTTGACCCTTCCATAGTACCAATTTAGATTTAGAATAATTCTAAATTGGAGTTTTCATAATGCTGGCGCGGTTGTTCACGTCATCCAAGCGATCGTTCTCGTCCCTGTCAGAGCAAGAGATTCTGGCTGTCGCCATTGCGGCGGAAGAGGACGACTCGCGCATTTATCAGGCCTATGCCGATCAGCTGCGACGCGACTATCAGGCGTCCGCCAAGGTCTTCGAAGACATGGCGGAGGTGGAGGACACGCACCGCAAAGTGCTGATCGACATGCATCGCAGGCGGTTCGGAGAGCGCATTCCCCTGATCCGGCGTGAGCATGTGCGCGGCTTTTATGAACGCCGACCCGACTGGCTGCGCAAGAACCTGCCGCTGGAAGCCATCCGGCGGGAAGCCGAGGCGATGGAAGCGCAGGCCTATCGCTTTTACGTCGAGGCGGCCAAACGCACATCGGACGCCGCGACCCGCCAGTTACTCGGCGATCTGGCGCTCGCCGAACAGGGGCACGAGGAAATCGCCGCAATGCTCGGAGCAAAGCATGCGCCCGCGGAAGCAAAGAAGGCGGAGGATGCCACTGCCCATCGCCAGTTCGTCCTGACCTACGTCCAGCCGGGCGTCGCCGGGCTGATGGACGGATCGGTCTCGACGCTCGCGCCGATCTTTGCCGCCGCCTTTGCGACGCAAGATACGTGGCAGACCTTCCTCGTCGGCCTTTCAGCCGCGGTCGGCGCCGGCATCTCCATGGGCTTCACCGAGGCCGCGCATGACGACGGCAAGATCTCCGGCCGCGGCTCGCCGATCAAGAGGGGCCTCGCCTGCGGGATCATGACGGCGCTAGGCGGCCTTGGTCACGCGCTCCCCTACCTCATACCGCATTTCTGGATGGCGACGGCGATCGCGGTCGTCGTCGTTTTCTTCGAACTCTGGGCCATTGCCTTCATCCAGAACAAATTCATGGAAACCCCATTCCTGAGGGCGGCCTTCCAGGTCGTTCTCGGCGGTTCGCTCGTGCTCGGCGCCGGCATTTTGATCGGCAGCGGCTAGATCCGAAAGCCCGACGTGGAAAGGCCGGCGAAAGCCGGCCTTCTGCATAATTGATCCTGTCAGCTTATCTCAAAGCGCCGACCAGAACGTCGCGGCCGTTCTCGATGGTGACCCAGCGGCCGGCATTGTTGCTCGCCTGGCGCTTGATGAAGGAATAGGGCGTCTCCGTCCAGAGCTTCACCTCGTTCTCGAGATTGTCGAGGATAAAGTCGCCCTGCGAGGTGCGCAGCGTCAGCACGGCGTGGCCCTCGCCATCGGGCTTGCGAACCACCGTCATCAGGAGATTGGAAGGAGAAATGCCGCGCTGTATCAGAATGCGGCGCTTGAGAAGGGCGAAATCCTCGCAGTCGCCCGCGGTCGTCGGATAGGCCCAGAATTCCTCGACGCCGTAGACTTCCTTGTCGGTGGCAGGCGTGATCATCCTATTGACGGAAAGGTTCACCTTGGTGACCAGCGCCCAGGTATCAGCGTTCAGATCGACAGCCTTGAGGTCCCGGACGGGGCCGCATTCGCTGCGGTAGCGCTGACAGAAATCATAGTGGCCGATGGGTTGGGAAGTCACGTTTCCAATGGCCATCGAGGGGGTGTTCTGAGAGGCCGGCATGGCCGACGACGACATTGCAAAGACAGCCACAAAGGCTACGAACAGGCATTTTATACGCACGCCCAACTTCCTTGTATCGTCCCTCTATTTGTTAACAAACTGTTAAGGAGGGGGGTGCGCCAAGTCAATCGTTACTTAATTCTTAACACAGGCAACTCTTCAACATGGTTAAAATGCAACAGAAATCGGCTTGAACGGGCCTCTTGCGGCCCGATGGTCAATGGCGAAAATGCGGCGGACGTTCTTAAGGGACGGCAAGTGCGGCGACGGCGGCAAGCATGCGCTCGATGTCTTGCGGTCGTGACAGGCGGTGGTCACCGTCGCGGATCAGGGTTAGGACGACGTCGTCGGCCGGCAGGTGTTCGACAAGCTTCAGCGCATGCGCATAGGGAACGTCGGCATCCTGCATTCCCTGCAGAATGTGCACAGGCGAGCCGGTTTCGACGATGCCGGTCAGCACCTGGTTCGCCCGTCCGTCCTCCAGCAGGCGGCGGGTGAAGATGTTGGGTTCGGGACTGTATTCCGAAGCTTCTTCGAAATAACCCCGTTCGGCGAGCGAGGCTCGCTCCGCGTCCGAAAGGCTCGGCTCGATGAGGTCGATGGTGAAATCCGGCGCCGGCGCGATCAGCACCATTCCCTGGACCACGGGGCTGATGCCACGCCTGCGCAGTTCCTGCGCCAGGCGAAGCGCGATCCAGCCGCCCATCGACGAGCCCACCAATACGACGCTTTTCGGCGCAATGTGAGAAATGACAGCAAGCGCTTCCTCGAGCCAGCGCGAGATCGTGCCGTCGACGAAATTTCCGCCCGATTGGCCGTGGCCGGAATAGTCGAAACGGATGCAGCCGAGGCCGAGGCGATCGGCGAGCCCGTCCAGTTCGACCGCCTTGGTCCCGGACATATCCGAGCGATAGCCGGACAGCCAGACAAGTGTGGCGCCAGGCTCGTCGTCCTTTGTCCGGCGCACGACGAAGGCGATCCGGCGCTCGGCCTCGCCGATGCCGACAGTCAGGAATTCGGGATTGCACGTCGTCAAGGTTACGGTCATGCGAAAGGCCTCCAGTTTAGGGCTATAAAACAGATTCTTGCAGAGGCTGACAGGAGGTGATTTCTGTCTTAAAGCGTGCTATTGACTTCATCGCAGCTCTGCAGAGGGCCGGACGAACGTGCCGGCGGGGAGCAAAAAAGCTGCATAGTTCGAAACAATTCGTGGAGAGTACGACCATTCGCAGACCTTTCAAAACTGACGCGCCCGTGAAGGAAGGGCCGCGTTCCAATCGGGAAATCCGCATTCCAAAAGTACAGCTCATCGGGGCTGACGGCGCCAACCTGGGTGTGGTCGCCACCGACCAGGCACTCAAAATGGCTGAGGAAGCCGGGCTCGACCTCGTTGAGATTTCCCCCAATGCCGAACCGCCTGTGTGCAAGATCCTGGACCTGGGCAAGCTGAAATACGCTAACCAGAAAAAGGCCGCCGAGGCGCGCAAGAAGCAGAAGATCGTCGAAATCAAAGAAATCAAAATGCGCCCGAACATCGACACGCACGACTACGACGTGAAGATGAAGGCAATGGGCCGCTTCTTTGACGAAGGCGACAAGGTCAAGGTGACGCTGAAGTTCCGTGGCCGTGAAATGGCTCACCAGGAACTCGGCATGAAGCTCCTTCAGCAGGTCAAGGCTGATACGGTGGAGATCGCCAAGGTCGAGGCCGAGCCAAAGCTCGAAGGACGCCAGATGATGATGGTGCTCGCGCCGAAGTGATCGGCACGAGCCGCACAGCATCGCTTGAAGGCGGCAAATGGCGGTGTCGTCGTTTGAATTGCCGGATGAGCGCCCTCGATAGCCTTGAGGTTTCGGGAATATCCAGTCGTTGATGCAGGCCGTCCGTAAGGGCGGCTTTCGCATTTTCAGGTGTCGGGTCTTAACCTGACAGCGCGCTGACAGTTGCACTCAACGGTCCGTCAGCACCGCCATGGCATTCTTTTCCCATCGACGCATGTGGGAAAGGATATAAGTCATGATCACCCCGACTAGAAATGCGCTTCTGGCGTCTGCCACCGCGGTCGTACTGCTCGCGATATCTCCGCTCGCTCAGGATTTCGCAAGTTCGCACGGTGCCGATTTCTTCCTTTCCGCCGCCTACGCGCGCGGCGGCGGAAGTGGCGGCGGCAATTCGGGCCACGGCGGCAGCGGCAATTCCGGCGGCGGCAGCCATGACAGCGGCGGCGGCGATAGCGGCAGCGCCAGTGGCAGCAGCAATGGTGGCGGCGACGATCATGGAAATTCAAGCAGCGGCCATGCCGAAGCCGGTGACGATCATGGCGGCGGTCGAGCCGGTCGAGGGGCAGGCGATGACGATGGCAATGACGATCACGGTCACCATGCGGGCGCTGCTGCCGACGATCATCATCGGCGAGGGCCGCGTGCCGGCGAGGATCGTGCCGAGCGGCCGCAGGTGACGGTTTCCGTGTCCAGCCAGGCGCTTCAGGGCCTGCTCAACGGCTCGCTGGTCGCCGTCGATCAGCTTGGCCGCCCGCTCGAGATCGAAGTCGAACGCGAGCATGGCGCGGTCACCGTGACGGCAAAGCCGCATCGTGGGGATGCCCAGCGCAATCCAGGCCCGATCAGCAGCGTTTCCATCGTCCCCCCACGCTGAGCAATCTGGCTGGTTCTCTCCGGTCCGTCATGACCGGAGAAGCCTCCGCCGCGCCGGTTCGGCGCGGCGGCCTTTATCTTCGTCGGCACTTGTTTAGCAAGCTGTGACCGTTCACTCTGACAAGCCTCGTCATTGCCGGAAAGGACCATGAACACGCATCGCCGCTCTTTTTTGGTGCTGCTCGCAACCGCCGCTGCCACGGCGCTGTCCGCCAACCTTGGTGCCGTGTCCGTCGCCTGGGCCAAGGACGGTGGTTCCGGCAGTGGTGGCGGACGTTCGGGTGGTGGTAGCGGCTCCAGCGGTGGAAGCGGCAGTTCCGGCAGCGGCGGGAGTGGTGGTTCCGGTGGCAGCGGTGGTTCGGGCTCGGGCTCCGGGTCCCATGGCGGCGGCTCGCAAGGCGGCTCCTCCGGATCGGGCTCGGGCGATGGCGGCGGCCATTCCGGCCGGGGCGGTGGCGGTGACGACAGCGGTAGCGGAAAGGGTCACGACGGCGGCGGCGACGACGATAATGGCGGCTCGAAGGGTAAAGAGCGCGAAGACAACCACGATCTTGCCCGCAACGCCGTGCGGGACGGAAAGGTCTTGTCTCTGAAAACAGTCCTGCAGAAGATCGACGCGGGGCGCTATGGCCGCGTCATCGACGTGGATCTTGGCCGATCCGCCAATCGCGACGTTTATCGCCTGAAGCTGCGCGACGACAGCGGCGCGATCAAGACGCTGCGCGTCGATGCCCGCAGCGGCGCGGTGCTCGGAGGACCTTAAGCACGATGCGCATTCTGCTCGCCGAGGACGACAACGACATTTCCGCGCATGTAGCGGAAAAGCTCGAGCGGGAAGGATATTTGGTCCGCAGGCTGGCGGCTGGACCTGAGATTTGGGAGGAAGGCGAGAGCGGCGACTATGCGGCGATCATTCTGGATCTCGGTTTGCCCGGCATGGACGGTCTTTCGATCCTCAAGCGCTGGCGCAAGGCGGGTCTCGAAACGCCCGTGCTGGTGTTGACCGCCCGAGGCTCGTGGATGGAGCGGGTGGACGGCTTTGACGCCGGTGCCGATGACTATCTGCCGAAACCGTTTCGCAGCGAGGAGCTGCTGGCGCGTCTGCGCGCGCTGCTGCGCCGCGCCGGAGGCCGCCCTTCGCCGCACAAATCCACCGACCGTTTCACGCTCGACGAACACGCCCGGCGGGTGACTTTCGACGGCCGGGATCTCGACCTCACTCCGCTCGAATATCGGATGGTCGCGCTCTTTATCGAGCGTAAGGGCGAGGTTCTGACCCCGATGGAGTTGGCGCGCGGGGTGCAGGGTCGCGACGACGATGCCTCCAAGAATGCAGTGGAGGCAATGATTGCGCGGCTGCGCAAGAAGACCGAGAGCGATGCGATCGAGACGCGGCGCGGCTTCGGATATCTCCTGCCGGAGCGACGAAAATGATGCGCTCGCTGCGGTTCCGACTGGCCTTCGGTGCGTTGGTGGCGATCGCCGTGGCGGTGACGCTGGCTTGGCTTTTCTTAAGCCGCCTGTTCACGGACTACGTGGTCGACCAGTATGCGGGCGAAATGTCGGCGCTTGCCGATACGTTGGCCGCGCGCGTGGCGGTCGAAAACGGCCGGCTGCTGCTTGCCGGCGATCTCCCGGATCCGCGGCTTTCGTTGCCCGCGGGCGGCCGCTACTGGCAGATCTCAATCGATGACGGCGAACCGCCGCTGCGGTCCCGCTCGCTGTGGGACGTGGAACTGAACCCCGCGTCGTTTGCGAAGAGTCCGTTTGCTGGCTTCTTCGAGGCCGAAGGACCGGACGGCTCGCCGATGCTCGTCGCCTCGCGGCCGATGACGCTCGGCGACGGTGCGGCGAAAAAAGCCTTCGTCGTCCATACCGCCTTTTCCCGCGGCGATCTCGATGCGGCGCTTGAGAGCTATCACAGGCCGATGCGCCGGATGTTGCTCACCATGGGCTGCGTTTTGCTGATGGCGGCCTTCCTGCAGGGTTGGATCGGCCTCAGCCCGCTCCGCCGGCTGCGCGACCGCGTCGCGGACATTCGCGCCGGCCGCAGCGCCAAGATCGACGTCGAAGGACCGAGCGAAGTCCGGCCGCTGGTCTCGGAACTCAACCTGCTGCTTTCCGAACGCGAGACGGCGGTGGCGCGGGCACGGGCGCGGGCAAGCGATCTGGCGCACGGTCTGAAGACGCCGCTGACGGTGCTCTCCCATCTCGTGGAGAGCCTGCCTCCCGAGAAGCGGTCGGCCGCTCTGCAGCAGATCGAGCTCGTTCGCCAGCGGGCTGACCGTCAGCTGCAGGCGGCGCGCATGGGCGTCGAACGGATGACGACCACGGTGGCCCTCTCTCTCGCCAAAAAGCTCGTCGACGTGCTGAAGCCCTTTACGGTGGAAAAGGGTGTCGAATGGCACGTCGATATCGCGTCCGATCTCGTGATCGAGGCCGACCCGGCCGATGTCGCCGAGGCGCTCGGCAATATTCTCGACAATGCCGCGCGTTTCGCGCGCTCCCGCATTGAACTGACCGCCGAGGGCTTGCGGAGCGGTATCCTTTTGAAGGTGGCCGATGATGGGCCGGGTGCCGATCCGCAAGACTACGATTTGCTGCAGAAACGAGGCTCCAGGATGAACGAGGACAGCGAAGGCTCTGGTCTCGGGCTTGCCATTTCCGGCGATATCGTCGAGGCCTATGGCGGCCGGCTGGATCTGTCGGCGTCTGGCCTTGGCGGGCTGGAAGTGACCCTGACTTTCCCGGCGAGACAGCGCGAGCGATTTCTCACGTCGATGTCCTGAAAGATTCAGGCGCTGCTCCCGTTGCACTTTCGGGGAACTGCGGTTATAAGCGCCCGTCCGAACTGACCGGCAGGGCATGCCGTGGCAGTTTAGAATGCTGGCGGAAGGGATCGTCACCCTTTCGCAGTTCAACAACACGAAGCACCCGCACCTTTTGCGAGACCGGATTGCCGGGCCTGCAAGGGGCGTCTTTTGTTAAAGGCGAAGCCGGGGCACAGAAGGAGTAGCAAAATGCCCAAGATGAAGACGAAGTCGTCTGCCAAAAAGCGGTTCAAGATCACCGCGACCGGCAAGGTCAAGGCAGCCGCTGCTGGCAAGCGCCACGGCATGATCAAGCGTTCCAACAAGTTCATTCGCGACGCCCGCGGCACCATGGTTCTCGCTGAACCGGATGGCCGTAAGGTGATCAAGAACTACTTGCCGAACGGTCTCTAAGACCCTTCGCGAACGCTTTAGATTTAAGGAGATCATGACATGGCACGCGTAAAAAGAGGCGTCACCTCTCACGCCAAGCACAAGAAGGTTCTGAAGCAGGCCAAGGGTTTCTACGGCCGCCGCAAGAACACCATCCGTACCGCAAAGGCTGCCGTCGATCGCGCCAAGCAGTACGCTTATCGCGACCGCAAGGTTAACAAGCGCAACTTCCGCGCCCTCTGGATCCAGCGTATCAACGCCGCCGTCCGCGAATTCGGCCTGACCTATGGCCGCTTCATCGACGGTCTGAACAAGGCTGGCATCGAAGTCGACCGCAAGGTCCTCTCCGACATGGCGATCCACGAGCCGGAAGCATTCGGCGCGCTCGTCGCTGCCGCCAAGAAGGCGCTTGCATACCTTAAGGACGCCGGCACCACGAACGAGTTCGAGTCCACCGTCCGTTAACTCGGCGCGGCTGGACGCTCGATCGCGTTGAAGTCAAGACCCGCGCCAGGAAACTGGGGCGGGTCTTTTTTTGTTTTGGCGGTGGGAGACCCCAGATCGGGCGTTCGCCGCATGGTCGGATTACGCCCCGCCGGCCACGATTGCCGAACTTCGCCGCCTGACCCGCCATCTCGGTGGTTTTTTGACTGCTGCCCGGTTGATTGGCCGCGTGCACATGGGTAGTGATCTGCAGCGCTTTATCGTTGCCACCAGCTATCTTCTGACGGTGTGCATCGACTACTACGTCGACTGAACGACAACCGACGCCGGCAGGGCAGGACAAGATGACCGAACTGGAAACTTTGGAACACCAATTGATGGCGGACGTCGCCGCGGCTCCCGATGAGCAGGCGATCGAAGCCGTTCGGGTTGCGGCCCTCGGCAAGAAAGGCTCGGTTTCGGAACTTCTGAAGACGCTCGGTGGCATGACGCCCGAAGAGCGCCAGACACGCGGGGCGGCGATCAATGCTCTGAAGACGTCCGTCACCGACGCCATCAATGCTCGCAAGAGCGCGTTGAAGGATGCGGCGATCGACGCGCGGCTGAAGGCTGAAACCGTCGATGTCAGCCTGCCGGTGCGATCCTCGCCGGCCGAGCGAGGCCGCATTCACCCGATCAGCCAGATCGTCGACGAAATCACGGCCATCTTCGGGGACATGGGCTTCTCCATCGCCGAAGGCCCAGACGTCGAGACCGACTACTATAATTTCACCGCGCTGAACTTCCCGGAAGGCCATCCGGCGCGCGAAATGCACGACACGTTTTTCTTCCAGCCGGACGAGAAAGGTGAGCGCAAGGTGCTGCGCACCCACACCTCCCCGGTGCAGGTGCGAACCATGGAAGCACAAAAGCCGCCGATCCGGATTATCATCCCCGGCAAGACCTATCGCCAGGATTCCGACGCCACCCACTCGCCGATGTTCCATCAGGTGGAAGGCCTCGTCATCGACAAGACATCCAACGTCGGCAACATCCGCTGGGTGCTTGAGGAATTCTGCAAGGCCTTCTTCGAGGTCGACAGCGTGACGATGCGCTTCCGCCCGTCTTTCTTCCCCTTCACCGAGCCCTCCTTCGAGGTCGACATCCAGTGCGACCGCTCCGGCCCGATCGTCAAGTTCGGCGAGGGCAACGACTGGATGGAAATCCTCGGCTGCGGCATGGTGCACCCGAACGTGCTCCGCTTCGGCGGCCTCGACCCGGACGAATACCAGGGTTTTGCTTGGGGCATGGGGTTGGACCGCATCGCGATGCTGAAATACGGCATGCCTGATCTGCGCGACTTCTTCAACGCCGACGTCCGCTGGATGAACCACTACGGCTTCCGCCCGCTCGATATGCCGACACTGTTCGGCGGTCTCAGTGCTTAAGTCGCGCGCGTAAGGGGAATATTCAATGAAATTCACACTCTCCTGGCTGAAAGAGCACCTCGACACCGACGCGACGCTCGATGAGATCTGCGCCCGCCTGACGATGATCGGGCTGGAGGTCGAGGATGTCGACGACAAGGCGGCATTCAAGCCGTTTGTCATCGCCAAGGTCGTTTCCGCCGAAAAGCACCCGCAGGCAGACCGCCTGAAGGTGCTCATGGTCGATACCGGCGCCGGCGCTCCCGTGCAGGTCGTCTGCGGCGCTCCAAATGCGCGCGAGGGACTGGTTGGCGCCTTTGCGGCGCCTGGCACCTATGTGCCCGGCATCGACGTGACGCTCGCCGTCGGCAACATCCGCGGCGTCGAGAGCCGGGGCATGATGTGCTCGGAAAAGGAACTGCAGATTTCCGACAGTCATGACGGCATCATCGATTTGCCCGCCGATGCGCCCGTCGGTTCGAGCTACGCCGCCTACGCCGGGCTCGACGATCCGATGATCGAAATCAATTTGACGCCGAACCGGCCGGATTGCACCGGTGTTTATGGTATCGCCCGCGATCTCGCGGCTTCCGGTCTCGGCACCCTGAAGCCACGCCGGACGCCTAGCTTTGCGGTCGAGGGCGACACGTCGGTCGGGCTTTCGATCGACCTCGACGATCGCCGTCTCTGCCCAGGCTTCGCGCTCCGACTGGTGCGCGGCGTCAAGAACGGCCCAAGTCCGAAATGGATGCAGCAGCGACTGATGGCCATCGGCCTTCGCCCGATCAGCGCGCTCGTCGACATCACCAATTACATGACCTTCGATCAGGGCCGCCCGATGCACGTCTTCGACGCCGCCAAGGTCAAGGGCAATCTGGTGGTCCGCCGCGCGAAGGAAGGCGAGACGGTGCTGGCGCTCGATGAACGCGAGTACAAGCTCACCCCCAATAACGTCGTGATCTCCGACGACAGCGGGGTCGAGTCGATCGGCGGCATCATGGGCGGCGAGCATTCCGGCTGCGACGAAAACACCACCGATGTCTTGATCGAGTCGGCGATGTGGGACCCGATGAACATCGCCAAGTCCGGCCGCGGCCTCGGCATCATTACCGACGCGCGCTACCGTTTCGAACGCGGCGTCGATCCTGAATACATGGTGCCGGGACTGGAACGGACGACGGAGTTGGTGCTCGAATGCTGCGGCGGGAGCGCGGCCACCGCCAAGGTCGTGGGCTACGAAGGCCACCAGCCGAAGAGCGTCGATTTTCCTTTCTCCGAGGTCAAGCGCCTGACCGGCCTTGAGATTTCCGCCGAGGAGAGCACGTCGATCCTGACCAGGCTCGGCTTTGCGGTCGCGGGCTCGGGCGAGCGCGTTTCCGTCTCGGTGCCGTCCTGGCGTCCTGATGTGGACGGCAAGGCGGATCTCGTCGAAGAGGTCATGCGCATCCACGGCGTCGACAACATCAAGCCGGCGCCGCTTGAAAGCCATGCCGCCGTCAACGGCAAGATTTTGACGACGTTGCAGATCCGCACGCGCACCGCCAAGCGGGCGCTGGCGTCCCGCGGCATGCTTGAAGCAGTCACCTGGTCCTTCATTTCCGCCGAACAGGCATCGCTTTTCGGCGGCGGCGCCGAGGCGCTGAAACTTGCCAATCCGATTGCCGCCGACATGTCCGACATGCGGCCGTCGCTGCTGCCGGGACTGCTGAGCGCCGCGCAACGCAACGCCGACAAGGGTTTCGGTGACGTCGCGATCTTCGAAGTCTCCGGCACCTATGAGAACGACCGGCCGGAAGGCCAGCGGCGCGTCGCCGGCGGCGTGCGCCGCGGTACGGCATCGCTCGCCGGCAGCGGTCGTTCCTGGTCGAACGCCGCCAAGGGCGGCGGAAAACCGGTGGACGTCTTTGATGCCAAGGCGGATGCGCTCGCCGTCATCGAGGCCTGCGGACTGCCGATGACGAATATCCAGATCGAGCAGGGCGGTCCCGCCTGGTATCATCCCGGTCGCTCCGGCACCATCAAGATGGGCCCGAAGGTCGTGCTCGGCTACTTCGGCGAATTCCATCCGAAGACGCTGGAAGCGCTGGATGTCTCCGGCGCGCTCTCAGGCTTCGAGGTCTATGTCGACGCCATGCCCGAACCGAAGAAGAAGGCGACCCGCACCAAGCCGGCGCTGGAGCTCTCCGCCTTCCAGGCGGTCAAGCGCGACTTCGCCTTCGTCGTCGACAAGGGCGTGGAAGCGGGCGCCATCATGCGCGCCGCCAGCGGCGCCGACCGCAAGCTGATCACCGGTGTCAACATCTTCGACATTTTCGAGGGTGCCTCGCTCGGCGAAGGCAAGAAATCGATTGCGATCGAGGTGCAGATCCAACCGGCCGAGCGCACGCTGACCGACGAGGATTTCGAGGCGCTGACCCAGAAGATCGTCGCCAACGTTGCAAAGTCCACCGGCGGCGTGCTTAGGGCCTAGCGAATTTGGGAAAGCTAGGGTGAGGGGCGGTTCCTCTCACCCCTTAAGCATGCAGGTGATAGACCTTGTTGACGATGGTCCAGCGACCATCGATTTTCAGCAATGACAGGTAGTCGGAAAAACGCATCCCGGCGAATTCGTCGACGACCTTGACGCTTGCCGCGTCGCCTTCGATGTCGATCATGCCGATATCCATCAGCGGCTGGGTGTCAGGTGTCGCGGGCGTTTCGGCGAGAATGGCGGCGATGAATTCGTCGCGCGACAGCCACTCCACGGCCCCTTGGTAATTGCCGATGATCGTCGCTTTCGGATGAAAAGCCTTCTTCAACGCAGGCTCGTTGCCGAACGCCATTCCGTCGACATAGAGATGGACCACGGCTCGGATTGCCTGTTCCTCGGACATGCAGTTCCTCCTGTGTTGCAACCCCTAAGGTAGAGAACAGGTCACGGCGGGCAAGGCAGAAGGGCGCTATTTTCCTCAAGCCTTGAAAAACGGGTTGCGGCACGCTGGTGCGCGCGGGCATGCTCGGCAGTCGGAAGTTGTGGGGGAACCAAGCAATGAAAAAGCCGGCCTCGATGAAAGGCCTGGAAGAATTGGGCCGGATCAGGCTTTCGAAGAACTTCTTCCTGCGCGATTTCCTGCATTCCGAGATTGCTGATTTCTACCGCATCTCGAATATCCCTGATGATCCCGATCTTGCCGCCGAAGCAGGCAGGGCGCTTTGCGAAAATCTGCTGGAACCGCTGCAGGCGACCTTTGGGCGGCTGCATATCCGCTCCGGCTATCGTTCGCCCGAGGTCAACGATTTCGGCAACAGGAACGGTCTCAACTGTTCGACCAACGCCGCGACCGCCGCCGATCACATCTGGGATATGCGCGACTTCGACGGGTGCATGGGCGCGACCGCCTGCATCGTGGTGCCCTGGCTGATCGATCATTGCCGCAGCGAAGGAGACTGGCGGAAGCTTGCCTGGTGGATCCATGACAAGCTTCCCTACGCGTCGCTCTGCTTCTTCCCGAAGCTATGGGCTTTCAACATCCAGTGGCACGAACGTCCGCGCCGGGTGATCCGAAGCTACGTCCCGCCGCGCGGTCTTCTGACGAAACCGGGCATGGCAAATTGGGAAGGCGATCACTCGGCCCTCTATGAAGGTCTGCCGCCCCTTCGAACAATTTCAGGAGAAGTATGACACGGCTTTCGGTCGTGCTCTAAAAGTTGATGCGATAGCGGATATGTCCGTCGCTTTCGACATAGCTGTCGTAAAGCTTCCGAGCGGTCGCGTTGGTCTCTTCGGTGTGCCAGTAGAGACGCGCCCAATTGTTTGCCTTGCAGAGGCCGATGAGATCGTCGATCAGCGCCCGGCCGACGCCCTGGCCGCGGGAACGGGCGTCGACGAAGAGGTCTTCCAGATAGCAATCGGACCTCAGCGTCCAGGTGCCTTCGTGTGTCAGGCAAAGGGTGAAGCCCAAGACTTCGCCCTCGACCTCGGCGACGCGCATGAAAATGGCGGAAGCCGGGTCGAAGACCCGGCGCCACGTCGCATCGGTGATAACAGGATCGATGTCCACCTTGTAGAAGGCAAGGTATCCCGCCCAGAGTTCGCGCCAACGCATCTCGTCGGCAGGGGTGGCGTCACGAACGACAACGGTCATCATCGTTCCTTTCTTACGCGCCGGCCTGGTCGAGGAGGCGCATCGCTTCGTCGGAAGGTTTGAGCTTTGCGGCGTTGATCAGCGCGTCGAGCTGGGAAAGGCTGGTGGCGCTTGCGATCGGCGCGGTGACGCCTTTCTTGCGCAGGAGCCAGGCAAGCGAAATCTCGGCGGGCTTGGCACCCGTTTCCTTCGCAACCGTATCGAGCGCATCGAGGATGCGCATGCCCTTGTCGTTCAGATATGCCGCAACGCGGTTCTCGCGCGCCTTGCCTGAGGCATCGGCCTTGCTGCGATACTTGCCCGACAGGAAACCGGCGGCGAGACTGAAGTAGGTGATAACGCCGATCTCCTCGGCGACGCATAGCTCGGCAAGCGGCCCTTCGAAACTGGCGCGCTCATAGAGATTGTATTCCGGCTGCAGCACGTCGTAGCGCGGCAGGTTGGCCTTCGCCGCCGCGTTCAGCGAATCCTTTAGTTGCCCAGCGTCGAGATTGGAGCATCCGATTGCACGGATTTTACCCTGTTCCTTTAGCTTCGCGAAGGCGCTCAGCGTCTCCTCATAGGGCGTGCCCGGATCAGGCCAATGCGAAAGATAAAGGTCGATATAGTCGGTCTGTAGCCGGCGCAGCGAATCTTCGACTGCTTTCAGGATATAGGCCGCTTTCAGCGTCTGGCCCTGGCCCATGTCGGAGCCGACCTTGGTGACGATGACCGCCCTGTCGCGAGGCGTGCGGCTTTGCTTCAACCACTTGCCGATGATTTCTTCCGAATCCCCGCCCTTGTTGCCGGGAACCCAGGACGAATACACATCAGCCGTATCGATGGCATTCAAGCCGGCCTCGAAAAATGCATCCAGGATGGCAAAAGAGGTTTTCTCGTCGGCCGTCCAGCCGAACACATTGCCGCCGAACACGATCGGTGCGATCGAAAGCCCCGTTCGCCCAAGCTTACGCATTTCCATCGGTTGATCTCCATCGATTTGTAAGAGTTTCGGCGCGTTGCGTCGCTGCGGCACGTTACCGGCGCACTGCCGGAAATGCCACCCGGGATTTCCTCACTTCGTCGCGAGCGAGGGTGACCTGGGGGCAACTCCTGGAAGGGACAAATTCGTCCGGGCCATTGCACGTTTAGTATCGGCTGAAATAAGGTGCGTCGATTTCAGTTCGGGGAGGATCAGCGATGCTGCGTTTCGGAATCATGTCGACGGCGAAAATCGGTCGTGAGTTGGTCGTCCCGGCCATTCAAGACGCGGAGAACTGCGTTGTCTCGGCTGTCGCCAGCCGCGATCTTGGGCGCGCCCGCGAAATGGCTGACCGCTTTTCTGTTCCGCACGCCTTCGGCTCCTACGAGGAGATGCTTGCCTCCGACAAGATAGACGCCGTCTATATCCCTCTGCCGACCTCGCAGCATGTCGAATGGACGATCAAGGCCGCGGATGCGGGCAAGCACGTGCTTTGCGAAAAGCCCATTGCACTGAAAGCGGAAGAAATCGACAGCCTGATTGCCGCCCGCGACCGCAACAAGGTGCTGATCACCGAAGCCTATATGGTGACCTATACGCCGGTCTGGCAGAAGGTTCGCTCGCTGATCGCCGAGGGCGCCATCGGCAAGCTGCGGCACGTGCAGGGCGCATTTACCTATTTCAACCGCGATCCCGACAATATGCGCAATATTCCCGGCCTTGGCGGCGGTGGCCTGCCGGATATCGGCGTCTACCCGACGATCAGCACGCGCTTCGTCACGGGCCGTGAGCCGATGCGCATCCAGGCCGTCACAGAACGCGACCCGAAATTCGGCACTGACATCTATTCGAGCGTGAAAGCCGATTTCGGCGATTTCGAAATGACCTTCTACATCTCCACCCAGATGGCGGCGCGTCAGGTCATGGTCTTCCACGGCACGGACGGCTTCATCGAAGTGAAATCGCCCTTCAATGCCGACCGCTACGGGGCCGAGGAAATCGAGCTGACCAACCGCAACCACTCCGAATCGCAAATCTTCCGCTTCCCCGACAGCCGCCAGTACAAGCGCGAAGCCGAGGCTTTCGCGGACGCGGCACGGGGCGGAAAGGCCGACGTGGTGACGCTCGAGAGCTCGAAAAAGAACCAGGAGGTCATCGACGCGATCTATCGCGCCAGCGAGAAGGACGGCTGGGAGCCGGTCTGACGCGTGCTCAGCGACGGAAAACCAGGCGCGAATATCCGAAAAAGCTGAACGCCATCGCCGCTGCCGACGCGAGGACGAGTGCTGCGAGCGGTTGCAGCAGTGGTTGATGTACGAGGAGAACGGCGGAAAGGCTGTAGCTCATCAACAACGAAACGACGAGGATGGTCTGCAGCGCCCGTTTGCGAGGCGTTTTCCACGTCCCGCCCCAGAGATGGCTGAGGTTGCCGGAACCCAAGACCGCCGCTACGGCCAGCACGCACCCGCAGGCTCCGGCCGTGACCGGGCCCAGGGGTGAATAGTGAAGCAGGAGCTCCCTGGCGACGCAGAATAGGGCGAGGCTCGCCAGCGAGAGAGCAGCAAAGCGAAGATGGTCCGTCACCGCTCCCATCCTTCCGCCTTGGTCGGAATGCTTCGCCGCTTCATCGGATGTTGATTACCAGCATGCCCGCAACGATGCAGGCAGCGCCGATCATATAGCGCAGTGTCAAGGCCTCACCTAGAAAAACCTGGGCAAGCAACGGCACGAAACAGAACGTCAATCCCATGAAGGAGTAGGCGATCGTCAATGGCACGGATTTCAGCACATAGATCCAGACGATCGTGCCGAAGGCATAGAGCAACAGGGCTGCGATCAGCACCGGGTTGATCAGAAGCGAAACGATGCCGCGCAGGTCCGGCCGGCCGGCTTGGGCGCTGGCGAGTTTGAAGAGCACCTGGCCGGTGGCGATTAGCAGCGGCGTTCCAACAAGGCTCGTCCATATGCCAAGGGGATAGGAAGCAGGCATTTGAGGCCTCAGGCGTCTGCCGGTCGATCTTCACTATAGAAGATGTCGCGGCCGATATCCTTGCACACGTAAACGTCCGGCACTGGATGCACTGCGCGCAGAAACGAATGCGTGTACGGGAAGAAGTTGAAGTGCGGGTTGAATGTATAGCGGTATTCCCGCTCTCGTGGCACGACGATGATCAGCCGGCGGCGCGCTACGCGCCGCAACTCCGCAATCGCCTCACGGTATTCAAGGATATGCTCGATGACGTGGGTGCAGATCACGGTATCGAATTCGTTATCAGCGAATGGCAATGCTTCGATGCGGGCGGGCACATATTCGATGCCTTCGATGCGCGAGGCGTCGTCGATCACGAAATCGACGCCGGTCAGCCGGCCGAGGCTCGGATGACCAGCCCTGATGTGCTTCAGCAGCGCTCCGGTACCGCACCCGACGTCACAAACGCTGGAGCCGACGATTGATCGGACGATCTCGGCGATGCAACCGGCGGAATTATCGGTTCCTTCGTGGACGCGTGGATGATCGCGATAAAGGCCGGCATATTCGGCTGGCGTCAGAAACGGTGCGCGTTCGCGGAAATCCACCAGCCGATCGATATGCTCTCCCCAGGCGAGCCGCGCCGTCCAGCGGAAGAAGCGGGAATCGCGAAGCATCGGGGGGATCGCGTCTTCGAAGAGGAAGCGCAGCTTGTTGGTCGTCTCGCGGTTCATGTGACATCCTTGGGGAAAAGGTGAAGGATCTCAGGCGGCATTTGTTGTGCTGCCCAATCGTTCCATGCCCTGGCGGTTGCGGCTGAGTATCGGATTGATTGCCGAATGCTGATGAAGGTTGAGATAGTGGATCCGCAGCTGTTCGGCGCGCGAGCGCGCCACCGAATCGAGAATCGTGCCGGCGGTGAACAGCATGAAGGCAATCATCATCAGCGCCATGGAAAGTACCCATGTCGGCATGCGCTGGACCAGTCCCGTCTCGAAGTAGGAAATCAGCACCGGCGTCATGAAGACGATGCTGGAGCCCATGAAAAGCGCTGCCAGGATGCCGAAAAACGCGAACGGCCTGGTTTCCTTCATCAGCATCGCAAACATCCAGAGGATCTTGGCGCCGTCCTTGAAGGTCGAGAGCTTCGAATGCGAGCCCTCCGGTCGGCGGCCGTAATCGAGTTCCAGTTCGGCGACCGGCAGCTTCAGACGAGAGGCGTGGACCGACATTTCCGTTTCGATCTCGAAGCCGCCGGAGACAGCGGGGAAACTCTTGACGAAGCGGCGTGAAAAAGCGCGATAGCCGGAAAAGATGTCCGTGAAGTCTGGCCCGAAGATCGTCCGGTAGAGAGTATTGAACAACCGGTTGCCAATGGCATGGCCCTGCCTGCCGGCATCGTCATGAACGCCACGCCGCGTACCGACGACCATGTCGGCACGCTCGGTCAACAGGGTGCGGATCAGCTCGTCGGCGTCCTCTGGCGCATAGGTGCCGTCGCCATCGGCCATGAGGTAGATGTCCGCATCGATGTCGGCAAACATGCGGCGCACGACGTTGCCCTTGCCTTGCCGGCGCTCGCGCAGAACGGTTGCGCCCGCAAGCATGGCACGCAGCGCCGTGCCGTCCGTCGAGTTGTTGTCGTAGACGTAGATCTCGGCCCCCGGCACCGCTGCCTGAAACCCCATCACGACCGATTCGATGGTCGCCGCCTCGTTGTAGCAGGGCAGCAGAACAGCGACACGCAAGCTTTCCGTCCAGAGCTCTTTCATGATTTCCACTCGAAACAAACGAAATCGACAAAAGCCTATACTGCGGGCCGTTAATAAGACCCTATGAAATCCCGGCCGGCGACGGCTTTTACGCTTTGTTGAGGCCGAAAGACTATTTTTGCCTCGCATTGGCGCGAGCGCGGGACGACGACATGGCGAACGTAGTGGGAATGCCCGAGACTGCGGGTCTTAAGCAAAAGGGGGCCACGATCTGGTCGAACCCCTGGATCATCACTCTCGTCTACAGCGCCCTCGTCATCATCGCGCTGCTCTTCCTCAATCGCAACGCGACGGACTATGTCGGTGCCGACAATGACGACGCCATGCGCCTCGTCGAAGTTCGCGATCTGC
Source organism: Rhizobium sp. RAF56 (assembly GCF_052113965.1). Taxonomy (NCBI): domain Bacteria; kingdom Pseudomonadati; phylum Pseudomonadota; class Alphaproteobacteria; order Hyphomicrobiales; family Rhizobiaceae; genus Rhizobium; species Rhizobium sp. RAF56. The sequence goes on along the minus strand of NZ_JBFRDU010000025.1, from coordinate 36,910 downwards.
TGGCTGGCCAGAGCTGGTTCGACATGACGCAGTACCGGCTTGGCCTTGCCGGCGGCACGCTGATGCACTGGTCGCGCTTCATCGATCTGCCGATCGCCAATCTGATCTCGTTTTTCCGCTTCTTCGTCAGCCCCGAGCGCGCCGAAGCCTGGGCGTTGACGATCTGGCCGCTTCTGCTGGTGGTGCCGTTCCTGGGCTTCATGGGTCTCGCCGGGCGCCGAATGGGCGGCGCGGGGGGGCAGCATGTCGCTCTCGGCTTGACCGCGCTCACGATCTTCACATCGAACCGCTTCCTGCCCGGTTCCATCGACCATGACAATGCGCAGCTCGGTCTCGTTGCTCTCATGGCGGCGATGCTGGTGGATGGGCGCTATCGACCGGCAAATTTCGGCGCGGCAGGGTTCGCGGCCGCGATTGCTCTCGGCATCGGTGCTGAAACGACGCCGTTCGTGGCTGTGGTTTGTGTGGTGGTGGCGGCGATCTGGGCCTGGGAGGGAGCGGCCTTCGCTCCAGCCGCTCGCGCCTTCGCCTTGACGCTGACGCTTTCCATTACAGCTGCTTTCCTGCTGACGGTGCCCCCGCATCTTTATTCGGCGGTTACCTGCGACAATCTTTCGCTCGGCTTTTACGGCATCGCCAGCGTCGGCGGCGCGGGACTGTTCGTCTCGGCGCTGATGGCAAGCGAGCGTTCGCGCGGCTGGCGAATGGCCGCGCTGGCGGCAACAGGCGGGGCGGTTCTTGTGACTGCGCTTGTGCTCGCCCCGCAATGCCTGCGCAATCCACTCGCGGATCTCGATCCGATGCTCAAGGAGTTGTGGCTCGACAACGTCAGCGAGGCGCAATCGATCCTGGTGCTTGCCCGCAGAGAACCGGAGATAGTAGGCGCCTTCTACGCGACCGGCCTGCTCGGCATTGCGGTGTCAATCTTCCGCATTCTGCGCGGCGATCGCGCCCAGCTGCACGCCGTTCTGCTTGCGCTGCTGCTCGTCAACTGGATCATCGCGCTGGTGCAGGTGCGGGGCGCGCTCTTTTCGAACGTGCTGGCGATCCTGCCGCTCACCCCTTTCATTCTAGACCTGCGGCGCATGTCCAGCGCCGATACGGAGGACCTTGGCGCAGCCTTCTTCTATGTCGTCGGCCTCTTGATATCCGTACCCGCCGTCTGGGCGGTCGGCGGCACTCTCGCCGGCGGCATGGGGGCAAACCTCATCTCTTCGACCGACGTGTCAGGGCGCGGAAAAGTCGCCGCGTGCTCGTCGAGAGAGGCGCTGTCGCCGATTGCAGAGCTTGAGCCGGGTGTGATCTCGGCACCTTCGAACATGGGCGCGCGCATCCTGCGTTTCACGCCTCACCGTGCACTATCGGCGCCCTATCACCGAGATCAGGCCGGCATGCTGACGGAAATGCACATTGGGCTTTCCCGACCTGCGGAGGCAGAAGCATTTCTGCGCGGTGCGGATGTGACGCTGCTCGCCTTTTGCCGCGACGATCCGCAGACGGAAAACATCGCGCATCTGAAGCCCGATGGCCTTTATGCGGCACTCGCGAAAGGCAATGTGCCGCCCTATCTCAAGCGGCTGTCGTCGCCGGACCAGGAAGGCGTGCAATTCTTCCGCGTCTTGCAGTGAAAGACTGGCGTCCGAGCGCGACCTTACTGCTGATCTTCGTCGCGTCATCGGCTAAAAACGTTGCATGAGCAGCTTCTTCGAGAATGATTCGCCGTCGAACCTCACCGAGTATTCGGTCTCCGAACTGTCGGGCTCGATCAAACGCACGGTCGAGAACGCGTTCGACCAGGTGCGCGTTCGCGGCGAGATCTCGGGTTATCGCGGACCACATTCCTCCGGTCACGCTTATTTCTCGCTGAAGGACGACCGCTCGCGCATCGATGCGGTCATCTGGAAGGGCAGCTTCTCGCGTCTGAAGTTCCGCCCCGAGGAGGGCATGGAGGTGATCGCCACCGGCAAGGTCACCACCTTCCCCGGTTCCTCGAAATACCAGATCGTCATCGAAACGCTGGAACCGGCCGGCGCCGGCGCGCTGATGGCATTGATCGAGGAGCGCAAGCGCAACCTCGGCGCCGAAGGTCTCTTCGACCCGAACCGCAAGCGGCGTCTTCCCTTTCTTCCGCGTGTGATCGGCGTCGTGACCTCGCCGACCGGGGCGGTCATCCGCGATATCCTGCACCGCATCGCCGATCGGTTTCCGGTGCATGTGCTGGTCTGGCCGGTCAAGGTGCAGGGCGATGGCTCGGGGGAAGAGGTGGCGAATGCCATCCGAGGGTTCAACGCGCTGGAGCCGGGCGGCCTGCTGCCGAGGCCGGACGTGCTCATCGTCGCGCGCGGCGGCGGCAGCCTTGAGGATCTCTGGAGCTTCAACGATGAAGCCGTGGTTCGCGCCGCCGCCGCCAGCGACATTCCGCTGATTTCAGCAGTCGGCCATGAGACCGACTGGACGCTGATCGACTACGCGGCCGACGTGCGCGCACCGACCCCGACCGGGGCCGCGGAAATGGCGGTACCCGTCAAGGGCGAACTCCAGGCACAAATTGCGAGCCTTGCGGCGCGGCTCCAGACCTGCACGAGCCGGCAGATGGACCACCGCCGTCAGGGTGTGCGGGCACTCGTGCGCGCTCTTCCCTCGCTCGATCAGCTGCTTGCCCTGCCGCGTCGTCGCTTCGATGAAGCCGCCGCCGGGCTCGGGCGTGGGCTGGAGCTCAATACGCTGAACAAGCGCCGCGCGTTCGAACGCACCGCCGCTGATCTCCGACCAGACGTGCTGTCGAACCGTATCGCGGAGCGCCGGCAAGTGCTGAGCGAGCGCATGGTGCGGGCGGAGCGACGGGTCGAGCGGTTGCTTTCCGACAGTCACAAGCGCGTCTCGAACGCCGAAACGTCGCTGCGTAGCGTACCGAACCGGCTGAAGGTGCAGACGGCCCGCGCCCGCGATCGCCTCGCCAATCTCGTGCGTCACGCCGATACCGCGGTTCGCCACAAGCTCGCACAGACGAGCCGCGCGGTCGCCGCCCAAGATCGCGTGCTGCAGTCGCTTTCCTACAAGAATGTCCTTAGACGCGGTTATGCGGTCATTCGCGACGAAGCCGACAAGCCGGTGTCGCTTGCCTCTTCGCTGCAGCCGGGAGCCGCCGTCAGCATCGAGTTCGCGGACGGCCGCGTCGGCGCGGTCACGGGTGACAGCGGCGATTTGCCGTCGCCCCCCGTACCGAAGAAAAAGGTACCGAAATCCGCCGAACTAGCCGCCACGTCGAAGCAGGGAACGTTGTTTTAAGCGCATGCCGCGCGGTTTGCCGATCCACCGGAGGACGGTTTTCCGCCCCACCCGAGTTTCCGTCAGGTAGGGCTTTGTCGGTCAGGCCCATTCGCCCTGGCGCATGACAGGGACGCGTGCGCCGTCGGCCGTCACGCCATCGATGTCGACCTTGCCGGAACCGATCATCCAGTCGATGTGGATGAGGCTCGAATTGCCGCCCTGCGCCTTGATTTGGTCAGGGGTCAGGCTTGCGCCGTTGACGAAGCACTTGGAGTAGCACTGGCCGAGCGCGATATGGCAGGAGGCGTTTTCGTCGAAAAGCGTGTTGTAGAAGAGAATGCCGCTCGCCGAAATCGGTGAGGAATGGGGCACCAGCGCCACCTCGCCGAGGCGCCTCGCGCCTTCGTCGGTGTCGAGCACCTTGTTCAGCACCTCTTCGCCGCGTGTCGCCTTCGCCTCGACGATGCGGCCTCCTTCAAAGCGCACCTGGATGTTGTCGATCAGGGTGCCCTGATGCGAAAGCGGCTTGGTGCTGGAGACGTGACCCTCGACGCGAAGCGCATGCGGGGTGGTGAACACTTCTTCCGTCGGAATGTTCGGATTGCAGGTGATGCCGTTCTTGGCGGTCGCGGCGCCGCCATGCCATTCGTGACCATCGGCCAACCCGACCTTGAGATCGGTGCCGGGGCCCTGGAAATGGAGGGACGCGAAACGATGCTCGTTCATCCAGGCCGAACGGCGGCCGAGGTTCTCATTGTGCTCGCCCCAGGCGACGATGGGATCGGGCGTGTCGACGCGCGAGGCGGCGAAGATCGCCTTGGCGAGTTTGGCGACCGCGATCGCCTCGGGGTCATCGGGGAAAACCACTTTCGCCCAGGAGGCCGTCGGGTAGGCGACGATATTCCAGTTGATGTCGAAATTGGCGATCTTTTCGAGCGCCGGCTGATAGGCGGCCGAGTTGGCGCGGTTGGCGCGTGAAACTTTCGCCGGGTCCTGGCTCGAGAGCAGCAGCGGATTGTCGCCGGCGATCGCAAGCCGGGCCGCACCGCTGGCGTAGGCCTTGGCCATGCCTTCGTAGAGCCAACCCGACGCGCGGTCGAAGCTTTCATCGTGACCGAGGTCGTAGCGCGCAAGCGTCGTGTCCTCGTCGGCATAGAAGGTCGTCACCAGCCCGGCGCCCACGGCATAGGCGTGACGCGTGATCAGGCGCACCAGCGGCAAGGCGGCGATCGGTGCCGTCATAACCAGATCCTGGCCCTTCTGCAGCCGCAGTCCGACCTTCACGGCCACTTCCGCGAGCTGGTCCAGCTTGGCGGCGTCGATGGGATAGTTGTGGGATTGCGGAACGAACGTCATGGGAAACCCTGCGTACTGGAGGAAGGAACAAGACTTAAACGCCTTTGCGGCGAAAATGAAGACGATGGGGTCTTATGCAATGAGAGACGCGGTCGAGGCCTTCAGCGCGACTACGGCATCGCCGGGATGAAGCCGCACCTGCAGGCCGCGCTGCCCGCCGTTGATGAAAACAAGGTCCTCGCTCATCGCCGTCTCTTCGATTGCCGTGGGCACCAGCTTCCTTTGTCCAAAGGGGCTGATGCCGCCGACGTGATAGCCTGTCAGGCGCTCGGCGTCGGCCGGCTTCATCATGCTGGCCGACTTGCCGCCGAAGGCGTGCGCAAGCTTCTTCATGCTGACTTCGCGATCCGAGGGGACGACGACGCAGACGGCCTTGCCATCGACCTCAGCCATCAGCGTCTTGAGGACGCAATGCGGCGCTTCGCCGAGCGCTTCGGCGGCCTGAAGGCCGACACGCTCGGCATTCGGGTCGTAGTCGTAGGAGTGGACGGCGAAGGCAACGCCGGCCTTGGTCAACGCCTGCGTGGCACGGGTGGTTTTCGACATTCGTTCTTAACTGCTTCGATTTTCGGAATGTGCGCGATCAAGTCGATCGAGAATATCAAGGCCCTTCTTCGGGTTACCGCTTGCTGCCCTCAGGAGAAACCGCGTCTCGGCGTCAAATTCGGTCAATGCCTTGGTCGATAGTTCTTCGAAGAGCTTGTTGAGGCTCGTACCGCGCGCTGCGGCGAGCGCCTTGAGGCGCTCGTGTTGATCGGCCGGAAGGCGGATTGTCAATGTACTCACGTCAAGACCTCCTTTGAGCGAGGAATTCGCCGGCTGTGTAGATGCGTAGTTGAGGAAACAATAGTTCGGTCCGCACAAAATCCCGCTTATTTGCCGTGATGAGCGCGGTAGCGCCGCCACCCACAGCCAGCTCGATCAAATGATTATCAGCTTCATCCTTCAAGTTCGGCCGCCACAGATAGTAAATGGGAACCCAATGGCAACTCGAGAAGAAGGCGTCAAGCAACACAAAACGCTCTGCCTCCGGTATCAGCTGGTCATCGAAGAGTTCGCTTCTGCCGCAAACGTCTTCATACTCGGCAAAAAGGGCGTTTCCCATTAAAGGGATCAGGGCTTCTGCAAGGCACAAGCGAATGATGTGCCGAGGTGCCCCATCGGCGTTCATGATTGCCGAAACGAATATGTTGGTATCAACAACGACTTTTTCTGCCATTCGTTTTGATAGCATATGCGCTATCAAAACGAAAGATTTTATCACCCCGGAAAGTTGAGCGCATAGATTTCCGGCTTGAAGCCGATGAGCAGCTTGCCGTCTGCTTCCAGCACCGGGCGCTTGATCATCGAAGGCTGGGACAGCATCAGCGCGATGGCCTTTGCCTTCGTCAGATCGGCGCGCTCGGTGTCGGGCAGAGCCCTGAAGGTCGTGCCGGCGCGGTTGAGAACCGTCTCCCAGCCGGCCCGTTCGCTCCAGCTTTCGAGGTGCGCCAGGTCGATGCCTTCGGCCTTGTAGTCATGGAAGCGATAGGCGACGCCATGCGCGTCGAGCCAGGCGCGCGCCTTCTTCATCGTGTCGCAGTTCTTGATTCCGTAAATCGTTGCCGACATGACGCTCAATCCTCCAGCGTGCCGGGCTTGCGGGCGGCAGCGGTCGGCTGGTTACAGGCGATTTTCATCAGGTCACCGGAGCGCCGGACAAGGCGGTCGGAGACGCGGGTGACGATGAACCCGTCCTGCGGCGCGCGGACCTCGATCGTCCCGTCCGGCATGCCCGGCGCGGTGATGATGGTGGCGAGAAGGTCGTCTTCGGCCACGCGTTCGCCGACGTTGCGGTGGAACAGCACGGTGCCGGCCATCGGAGCGCGGATCATTTCGATATTGTCGAGGGGTACGGCGGGGCCGGAGAAGCCGGGCAGGCTGACGGAAGGATCGCGCACGACGCCGCGGGCAGCGAGGAAACGCCAGAGGCCGTCCGCGTCCTTCCTTGCCATTTCAGGGTAGACGTCGCGGGTGCCACGCAGTTCTACGGTGACCGCCAGCTTGCCGGGCAGGTGTGGTTTCCTTTCGCCGGGAACCTCGTATTTCCAGGCGAAGCCGACAGCCTCTTCGAAGGCCGAACTCTCGCCGTCCGAAATCAGCACGGCTTCCATGTCGAGCGCTGCCGCCAGATCGGCTGCCTCCGGCCAGAACGCTTCATCGATATAGGCATACTGCAGCGACTCGTCATCGCAGTGCAGGTCGATCACGAGGTCTGCGCCCAGCGCCATGTACATGAGGTGCCGCTTCAGCCGGTCCGGCGCGCGGTGATCGTCGAAATCGTCAAGCAGGCTGTCGGCATCGCGGGCGGAGATCAGCGGGAAGTCACGATTGAAATTCGTCCGTGAACCAAGATCGAACCGACCTTCCATGCCGCCGAAGTGCCACTGCCCCGCACCGATGGGGTTCGCCTGCGGAACAATGGTGAGATTGCCGAGGATGGCGCCATCCGCTTGCGCTTGCCGAAGCCGCTCGCAGAGAAAATGGACAAGCGCGGTTCCCGGCAGTTCATTGGCGTGGAGGGCGGCCTGGATGTAGACGGTCGGTGCCTTGGGATCGCTGCCGTTGAAGCGCAGCACGGGCAGCCGCCATTCGATGCCCGGCGTATCGCCGGCAATCACGATTTCATGGGTGTCCATCCCGGTCTCCTCCGCATGCGTTGCCGAAAGCTCATAGCAAGCGCAAGTGAAGATGCGCAACGGTCAACGCACTGAAGGCCGTCGATGGCACGTGCAAAGCCGTCAGCCGAGCAGCGGCCAGCAGCCGAGTTGATCATGCTTGCCGGTACCATAAAGACTATGGACCAGCACGAATTCGCGCACCGTCCAGGTCACGGGTGCCTCGAGGTTGGTGTCGGGAACGGTTCGGCGGTCGCACAGCAGGGTCAGATGCGGCGCAAGGCTCGGGATCAATGTTGTGGGATGGAGGCCGAGCCCATGCATGGAAAGGCGCAGCTGAAAATGCAGCGCCTGCAGCGCACTGTTTTCATTGCTCGCGCAAAGCACGAGCGGGTGATTGGGCTCATCGGTGCTCACGGCGCGGTCGAGCGTTACGGTGAAGGGCGCCGCCCGAACCGCGGCTGCCGCCTGCATCACCGCGAAGATGATCTCCTCCGACAATTCCGCAAAGGCGCCGATGCCGTAGAGCGAGATGTTTAGCCGGTCTCGCGCATATGGCCTCCCCGACAAATGGTATTGCCGGCTGAGTGCCGTGGCGAGCCGCTCGGCGTCGGTTGCGGCGCTCGGCTCTGGCAGTAGTGCGAAATAGAGATCTGAGCGCCGCGGCCAGGCAGGACGACTCTCCCGGAATTGCGGCGGACCGCCAAGATCATAGGAAAAATGCGCGTGTCGGCTTTCCCGCATCGATCGCTCCGTGACCCATGGGACACGCCTCAGGCGCTTCCATCAAGCCCGCGCACCATCATATGCCGTCGCCGCCAACAGTCAAAAACAAAAACACAACAATTAATTTATCGTTAATTTCCGTGAAGACGGGGTTCGGAAGACCCGAGATGCTGACAACGGCATAACGCAAGAAACGGGTTGAAATCCGGATCAAGCGGGCCGATTTTTATAGACAGGAAAACGCAAACGCTTTTTCAAGGATCGGACAATGCACCGCTATCTCATCTTCGAAACCGCGGCCGGTTTTTGCGGTATCGCCTGGAGCGACGTCGGCATCACGCGGTTCCAGTTGCCGACGAAAAGCGCTGATGCAACCGAACGGCTTTTGCTGCGCCGTTTGCCGAGTGTCGAGCCCGGCGCTGCCGGGTCCGAGGTGCTTGCGGCCGTTGCCGCGATTAAGCGCTACTTTGCCGGCGAGCATACCGATTTTTCCAAGGTCGCGCTTGATCTCGACGGGCAGGACGAATTTTTCAGAAAAGTCTACGCCGCGGCCCGGGGCATAGGATGGGGTCACACGACCACCTACGGCGCACTGGCAAAAGCGCTCGGCGCCGGACCGGAAGCCGCGCGCGATGTGGGCCAGGCGATGGCCAAGAACCCCGTCGCGCTGATCATCCCCTGTCATCGCGTCCTCGCCGCCGGCGGCAAGATCGGCGGCTTCTCAGCCCCCGGCGGTTCCACTGCGAAGCTCCGCATGCTGGAACTGGAAGGCGTGCACATAGGACCGCCTGAACCCGCACAACAGTCGCTGGGATTTTAGGCCCAAGAGCAATTCAGGAAAGGTGTGACGCGGTTTTCCGTCCCGAATTTCGTGAAAATAAACAGATAGACCGGTTACGTGTTTCGAAGAAAAACGGAACCGGCCTAGAGATTACTCCCACTCGATCGTGCCGGGCGGCTTGCTCGTGACGTCGTAGACGACGCGGTTGATGCCGCGGACTTCGTTGATGATGCGGGTTGCCGCGCGGCCGAGGAAATCCATGTCGTAGTGGTAGAAATCCGCGGTCATGCCGTCGACGGAGGTGACGGCGCGAAGGGCACAGACGAATTCGTAGGTACGGCCGTCGCCCATGACGCCGACCGTCTGCACCGGCAGCAGCACGGCAAAGGCCTGCCAGATGGCGTCGTAGAGCCCGGCCTTGCGGATCTCGTCGAGATAGATGGCATCAGCTTCGCGCAGGATCGCCAGCTTTTCGCGGGTGATGCCGCCTGGGCAGCGGATCGCTAGGCCCGGGCCGGGGAAAGGATGGCGGCCGATGAAACTGTCGGGCAGGCCGAGTTCACGGCCGAGCGCGCGGACTTCGTCCTTGAAGAGTTCGCGCAGCGGTTCGACGAGCTGCATGTTCATGCGCTCGGGCAGGCCGCCGACATTGTGGTGCGACTTGATGGTGACCGACGGGCCGCCCGTGAAGGAGACGCTCTCGATCACATCCGGGTAAAGCGTGCCTTGGCCGAGGAAGTCGGCGCCGCCGAGCTTCTTGGCTTCATCCTCGAAGGTCTCGATGAAAAGACGGCCGATGATCTTGCGCTTGGTTTCCGGGTCGCTAACGCCCTCGAGTTCGCCGATGAAGCGGTCAGAGGCGTCGACATGCAGGAGATGCAGGTTGTAGTGCTCTCGGAACATGGCGACGACGTTTGCCGCCTCGTCCTTGCGCATCAGGCCGTGGTCGACAAGAATGCAGGTGAGCTGGTCGCCGACGGCTTCATGGATGAGAAGGGCCGCGACCGAGCTATCGACGCCGCCCGACAGCGCGCAGATGACGCGCTTGTCGCCGATCTGCTTGCGGATCGCTTCCACCGCCTTGGTGCGGTAGGCCGACATCGTCCAGTCGCCCTTGAGGCCGGCGATCTTGTGGATGAAGTTTCCGATCAGCTTGGCCCCATCGGGCGTATGCACGACTTCGGGATGGAACTGCACGCCGTAGTACTTGCGCTTCTCGTCGGCAACGAAGGCGAAGGGCGCGTTCGGGGACGTCGCGATGACCTCGAAGCCTTCAGGCAGCGCGGTGACGCGGTCGCCGTGGCTCATCCACACCTGATGACGGGAGCCGGAGGACCAGAGGCCTTCGAACAGTGCGCAATCCTTGTTGACGTCGAGGAAGGCCCGGCCGAATTCGCGATGATGGCCGCTTTCGACCTTGCCGCCAAGCTGCATGCACATGGTCTGCTGGCCGTAGCAGATGCCGAAAACCGGCACACCGCTGTCGAAGATGACCTGCGGCGCTCGCGGCGAGCCGTCCTCGACGGTCGACGCCGGGCTGCCGGAGAGGATCACGGCTTTCGGCTGCAGGCGCTTGAAGCTTTCGGCAGCGGATTGGAAGGGGACGATTTCGCAATAGACACCCGCTTCGCGCACGCGCCGTGCGATGAGCTGCGTCACTTGGCTGCCAAAATCGACGATGAGAACGGTATCGGGATGTGCTGTCTGGGTCATGGCGAGCCTTTAAAGAAAAGCGCTTCGGCTTTCAATCGGCGAAATGGGCCGCGGCCCGGTTTTATTGTCCCGATTGTCCCTCCCTCGGCGGTCGCTCGGAGAGGCGGGGATAGGGTCAGAACCAGAATACACCGTCCTCGAGGGCGGTGAAGAGGCCGTCGAGCGCATAGGAGAGCTTGCGGTCGATGACATGCAGATATTCCGTCCAGCCGGAGATGTGCTGGAGTTCGACCGCGCCGTCGGAAATACCGCGCAGGCCGATCAGCGGCAGATCCCAGTTCTGGCAGGCGCGCAGGATCGCGAAGGTCTCCATGTCGACCATGTCGGCAGCGATCGCATCGTAGGCACCCTTTCCCGAAATGATGTTGGCGCCGGTCGAAAGGCTGGCCTCCGCGATGCCGGGAACGCGCAGAGGCAGATCGATGACAGCAGGCAGATCCAGAAACGGCGTGCGGCCCTTCTCGAAACCGAGGGGCGACGCGTCCATGTCGCGGTAGGCGACGGAGGTCACCTGATAGACCTCGGTCTGCTCCAGCTTTGCCGATCCGGCCGAGCCGAGCGATACCACGAGATCAGGCAGCTCCCCTTGGGCCTCAAGACCGGCAAGCGCGCGCGCCATGGCAATCGCCGCCTCGACCGGGCCGACGCCTGTCATCAGCGGCTCGATGCGCGAGCGAAGGAGCGGCCCGTATTCGGCCTCCGCCGCCATGACGAAAAGGATCGACTTGCCGGCGACCGATTTCATTTCGAACGTCATCCCTTGAACCCCTCCCGGTCGCGAACGACCATCATCGTGCTGGTCATCGACGCAATCAGCTTGACCGGGCCGTCGCCGATGGCGTAGCCGCGGCCGTCCGCGACGATGATGGTGCTTCCCGGTTTGGTGACTTCGCCGCGAAAAAGAAACCTGTCGCCGCGCCCTGGCGACATCAAGTTGACCTTGAATTCGATCGTCAGGATCGACGCGTCCGGATCGATGACGCTGTAGGCGGCAAAACCGCAGGCGGTATCGAGTGCCGCGGATATGATACCCGCATGGAGAATGCCGTGGTGTTGTGTCAGGCGAAGATCGAACGGCAGTTCCACTTCCACCACGCCGTGCTCGACGCGCGTCAGCTCGGCGCCGATCGTCGTCATCGCCGCCTGGCGTTCAAAATTCCAGCGAATGCGTTGCCGGAAATCGTCTCTGTCTTCCTCTGCCATGCCGAACCCTCTCGATTCCGCGAACGTTGCATGGCAAACGCCTTTCCACAAGCCGAAAACCCATCGATATCAATTGGCTGTCGGAGTGCAATACGCGCAGGATTTGCAGACCTTTCTAGGCCCTCGATAGCCGGACGATATGCTGATCCCAGGCGACATCGCTCTGCGTGCCAAGGAAGCCGCCCCGATAGGAGGAGACGGCAAAATCCCGCACCGAAGGCGCAATGCCTGCCGCGTCGGGGACGTTTTCGACCTTCAACACCCGGCCGCTCGCAGCATCGAGCGTAACGGCGGTGCCACCGACGGGAGACGTGACGCCGACCAGGCCTTGCGCGCGGTTGACGGCGATCGCGCCGACATAGTTGCCAAGCGCCCGGGTGGTGTCTTCAGGCAGACTGACGAAGGTGAGGTCTTCGCCTTTCGAGAAATGCCCGACGAGCGGCGGCAGATCGTTGCGATGACCTTCATACTGGCAGGCAAACCAGATCCGCCCGGCGGCGTCGACGTCCACATGCCGGGTCGAGACCTGGGCATAGCGTGCCGGCAACATGTGTTTCTCGATCAGCGCGCCGGTTGCCGCATCGATCAGCGTCAGCGACGGCTGCATGCTGTCGAGATTGAGCTTGGTGCGGCCGAAATCCGGATGGGTCTCGATGCCGCCATTCGCGACGATGAGATAGCGACCGTCGTCCGAAGCGGTCATGTCGTGCGGGCCGACGCCGTATGTCTCGTATTCGCCGATGCGGGCAAAACGGTTGCGGGCGTCGTAGATTCCGATCATGCCGCGATTGCCGTCGAAATCGTTCTCGCTGGCATAGAGCAGTCGACCGTCCGGCGAAAAGGTGCCGTGGCCGTAGAAATGCCGGCCCTCGGGCGAAGCGATGACGATCGGCTCGCCCTTTTGCCAGGCATCGAAGATCATCGCATAGGTGCCGGGGCGCCGAGCGAATGCGACGGTGTGATCACTCGCCTTGGAGTACGCCATGCCATGGGCGCGGGCCGGCAGCGTCACTTCGTCGATGGCCTCGCCGCGCTCGGAGACGGTCGCGATCGCAAACGAGCCGTCTTTCCGACGCAGGCCGGAGGCAAAGACCGCATCGGCGCGCTCAAGCGCCATCAGCCGGCCGGGCGCAAGCGCTGCAAGAAAGCTCGCCCCCGCCGCCTTGACGAAGGCCCGCCGGTCGATCAGGGCGCTCCGCACCATCTCAGTCCCCATCGGAGAAGGAAAAGCCCGCCGAAAGGCCGATCGCGCCACCATACTTGTCGCTGAAGCCTGTCGTGAGGTCCCGGCTTTCGGAAAGCAATTCGTCAATCTTGGCACGCTCGGCGGTGTCGGCAAGTGCGGCCTCGATGTCGGGCTTGATGGTCGGCGCGGTCGCGATCAGCGTTTTCATGAGCGTGTCGAGCTTGTCGGCGGTGTCATGCTGGTCTGCCGGCAGCAGGTCTGCCATTCCGGCCTTTTGCCAAAGCGCCTGCAGGCCTTGGAGGTTGCCGGTGATCGAAGTCCAGGTGTTGCCGGAACGCCAGTAGATCGCCATCCTCGGCCGCGCCGCGTCGATGTCCCCCTTATAGAAGGTTTCCAGACGTTGGTCGCGGACATTCCCGGCCCCGTGGACAAGGATGCCGAGAAGCGCGGTGATCGCCTCCTTGCCGTCGGCGAAGTCGTCACTGCCCTTTCCGGGTGACGCCCAGGATTTCCGCACGCCGTTCGGATCGTCCCATTCGCTGGAAAGCTGAGCGGAAACCTGTTCGATATTGCCGGCGATTGCCGCGCCGTAGCGGCAGCGGAAGCCGTCCTTATCCTTGACGAGCGTTTCCGCGCCGGTGCCGAACAGCACGTATTCCAGCGCCGTCAGGCTCTGCAGCGCGACGCTCTTCTTCGAAACGGCCTCGACGGTTGCGTCCTTGTCATCGGCTTTGGCGATCAGCGCCTGGACCTGCTTCATGCCCACGCCCTTGCGATCGGGAAAGAAGAGGATGTGCTCGAAACGGTTCTTTTCGAGCACGGGGCCGGTCTGGACGATCTCGATCCGCGACCAGGCGGCAACGGTGTTGCCAAAGGCCGATTTCGCCGTTGCGAGCGTTTCAGGCGAGGGAGCCGCGCACAGCCCGCTCATGGCCGAGGCCAGCTTGCCCGAAGCCTCGTGCATGGTGCGGTAGCCGGGGCGGATGAAGTCGTCGACGGCGCGCTGCATGACATCAGGGACGGCGGCTTCGTTCAGCATCTCCGCCGCCGGTGCCTGCTGCGCTGCCGAGGCGGAGAGAAGAAGCCCGGCGATCAAGGATTTCCAGTGGCGCATCACAGTGACTCCAAAAAGGTGATGAGGGCGTCCCTGTCGTCCTTCGCCAGGGATGCGAATGCGTTGCGGGCTTTTTCGGCCTCTCCTCCATGCCAGAGGATGGCCTCGGTGAGGGACCGGGCGCGGCCGTCGTGCAGGAAGAGCGTTTGGCCGCTCACGGTTTTGGTGAGCCCTATACCCCAGAGGGGCGGTGTTCGCCAATCGCGGCCGGTTGCCACACCGACCGGCTGACCGTCGGCAAGACCGTCGCCCATGTCGTGCAGCAGGAAGTCGGAATAGGGCCATATCAGCTGAAAGGATTGCGCCTCCGCCGCGGCGTCGCTGCGCGTCACGAATTTCGGCATGTGACAGGCGATGCAGCCGCTTTCGTAGAAAATCCGCTTGCCGCGCAACGTTTCGGGAAAGCTTGCCTTGCGGCGGGCAGGAACGGCGAGGTTTTGCGAATAATAGGTCACGAGATCGAGGATCGGACCGGGTGCTTCCGTGTCGCCGAGGCGTTTTTGTACGCCGGTCGGCATGGCAAGGCAGGCCGGCTCCTTGTCGGTGCAGTCACCGAAGGCGTTCGGCCGGTCGGGATTGGAAATGCCGATATCGGTGGCGAGCGCGCTTGCCACCTGGTCGCGGATCGTGGCGTTCTGAGCCTTCCAGCCGAAGCGGCCAAGCGCGATCGTGCCGCTCAAATGATCGCGCACGATTGCCGCCCGCCCGCGGACGCCGTCGCCGTCCCGGTCGTCCGGGTCGGCATGGGCAAGGATATCGGCGTCGGAAATCGCCTCGATCAACCCCAGCCCAATCATCGGCGGGGCGACGCGGGGCGACAGTGTCGTGTCCGACCCGAGCGGACCGTATGCAAGGTCCGCGACCGCATAGTGCGGCTTGCGTAGGCTGACAATTTCGCCGCCGGCAAGCGTCACCGTTTGTTCGAAGTAGTCGACGGATACCTTTCCCTCGGACGCAAGGCCGGGGACTGCTATATCTTGCAGTTGGGTGCCGTAGACCGGGTCGGGAAAATTGGGGGCGCTGTGGTCCTTGATTGCTTCCGCCTCTTGCGCCGAGCCGGCGGGCCGCGCGAGCCTGAGAACCATCGAAATGGCTGACCCATTCACGTCGGGCGGATGTCCGCGGCCATCCTTGACGTGGCAGCTCTGGCAGGACCGGGCGTTGTAGAGCGGCCCCAAGCCATCGGAGGCCTGCGTCGACGAGGGGGCGGTAATCCAGAGCTTGCGGAAGAGCGCATTGCCGAGATGGAAATTCTGTTCGCGCTCGAGGCCGAGATTGGCCGAGGGCTGCGAGAATGCGTCAGCGGTGACGGGTGCGATCGACGTTGTGGCCCCGCTCTCCATCGCCTCGTAGGCTTCCGCTTTGGAAAAGTCGGTAGCGGGGCGCGTGACCTCCTCGACGCGCTTCGTCTCAGCTGCGTCAAGATCGGTACGATGGCTTGGAAAATCCGGACTGTCGGCAAGCGCGAACGGCACCGTTCCGGCAAGTGCCATGGCGGCGAACGCTGAAAGACGCAAAAGGGCCGGAATGCCGATCATGGCGGTTAGGGCGGCAGCGCTGGCGCCGCCGCCCTCCTTTGTTACTTCTTGAAGACGGCCTGAGGGTCGTCCAGACTGTCCGAGCCTTCGAGCTTGATCGTGCCAAGGTCGAGCGCGGCGATGACGCGCTGGATGCTCTTGGTCTGGTCGATCAGGCCGTCGATCGCCTTCTGGACGACTGCGTTGCCCTTGGCGTTACCCTCGCCGATCATCTGGTCGTACTTCTCGACCGTTTCGCCGCGCTTGACCATCGCCTGCATGGCAGCAAGCGTCGCTTTGAGCTTGGCGGTCATTTCCTTGTCGAGCGCCTTGTCCTTGGCGGCAACGAGATCATGCAGCGACGGGCCCTTCATCTTCTTGCCGTCGATACGGGTGTATTCGCCCGTATAGGCGGAAGCGATGCCGACGGCGTCGTTATTGTGCGAGTTGTAGGTGTTGTCGGAGAAGCAATCATGCTCTTCTTCCGGGTCGTGCAGGATCAGTCCGAGCTTCATGCGCTCGCCACCGAGTTCACCGTAGGAAAGCGAACCCATGCCGGTCAGAATGGCCCCGAGACCGGCCTTCGGATCTGCTTCGATATGCTTGGTGGCCTCGCCGCCGGGCTCCCAGTTCTTGGTCATTTCATCGAGGTCGGAAACCAGGAGGGTCGAGGCGGACTTCAGATATTCCGCGCGGCGGTCGCAGTTGCCGTGCGTGCAATTCTTGAGGTCGTAGTCGGTCGCGGGGCGTTCGCCGGCACCTCGGCCGGTGCCGTGCAGATCCTGGCCCCAGAGTAGGAATTCGATGGCATGGTAGCCGGTCGCCACGTTGGCATCGGATTTGGCCGCGCCGTGCAGCGTGCCGGACAGGAATTCCGGCGTCAGATGCGAGGCATCGACATCCTTGCCGTCGATCTTGATCGTCTTGTTGGCGATGACATTGGCTGCGTAAAGCGCGTTCTCGTCGCTCTCTGTGCCGTAGGAGGCGTCGACATAGTCGATCAGGCCTTCGTCCAGCGGCCAGGAGTTGACCTTGCCTTCCCAGTCGTCGACGATCGGGTTACCGAAGCGATAGACTTCCGACTGCTGGTAGGGGACGCGCGCCTTGATCCAGGCGGCTCGCGCGGCCTTCAGCGTCTTTTCGCTCGGCTCGGCGATCAGCGCGTCGATGGCAGCGTCCAGACGCTTGGAAAGTATCAATGCATCTTCGTATTTGGCATGTCCCATATCGGCATAGTGCTTGACGACGGCGGCTGGGTCGGTCGCGGCCCGAACGGGCAGCGCCGTTACGACCGCGGATGCGGCAACAAGCGCCAGAGCGGCGCCAAAATTGATTGTCCGTTTCATAGTCCCTCTCCTTTGACGGTCGACCTCGCGGTCCTCCGAGCAGCTCGTCTCATCGCGCAAATTGAAACTGGTGTCAAATCCTCTAGTTTAGAAAGGTTTTAAGAGCAGGAATTTGCTTGGCAGCGGGCCACCAGGCGAATGGATTTGCTTGAAAATGCCGCCGACTAACGGCAAATAGCGAAGCGATTTTCAAACATTGGTTTCAGTGGATCCATGCGCCGCCATTTAAAGCCTTTTCTCCATCGTCATGAACCCAGGGGCCATTGGCATGGCCATTTGAAATCCGGCTTCGGCGCGGTGATCGGCATGTCGGCGGTCGGTGGTCTTGCGATCGCCACGGACATTCCGCTCCTGATCGCGCCCTTCGGCGCGACCGCGGTATTGATCTTCGGACAGCCGAAAAGCGTGCTGGCGCAGCCCGCCAACGTGCTCGGGGGCTATCTGGTCGCAGCCGCCATTGGCGGTCTTGCGATGGCATTTTTTCCAGGACTTTGGTGGGTGGCGGCAATTGCCGTGGGGCTTGCGATCGCGGCCATGCTGGTGCTGCGCGTCACGCATCCACCGGCCGGCGCCGTTCCGCTCGTGGCTTTCGGCTCGCATCTGGCCGCGCCAACGCTCTTTCTTGTGGTCTTGATGGGCGGCCTGATCCTGATTTCAATCGCCGTGCTGCACCACCTTGTTCCGCCACGCCAGCAATATCCGCTGCGGGCGGAGTAGCGGGCAGCGGCATTATGCCTCATCCCGCGCGCCGGACGGACTTATGCCATGCGGCGCATGCGGCAGAAAAAGAATCCATCCGTATCGGTGGAAGCGGGCGTCAGCGTAATGGTCTTGCCGTCGGAGGAGCGCGGCTGCGGCGCGTTCGCGCCGAACAGCGTCTTCCATGAGGTTAACGCTTCCTCTATCGCGTACCCGGGATTGTCGGCGCAGAAGCGATTGACCTGCGTCTCGTTTTCTTCCGGCAGCACCGAGCAGGTGACGTAGATCAGCATGCCGCCGGGGCGTACGAAGGCGGAAGCTTGGCCAAGCGCGTCCTGCTGTTGGGCGGTGCGCTCGTCGAGGTTCTTCTGCGTCAGCCGCCATTTGGTGTCGGGACGACGGCGCCACGTGCCCGTGCCGGTGCAGGGCGCGTCCACGAGCACCCGGTCGCAGCGGTCGTTGAGCCCGGCCAGCCCTTTTCTATCGTCGTGCACCTGGACGTTGCGGGTGCCGGCACGTTTCAGGCGCTCGATGATCGGGGCCAGCCGCTTGCGGTCCGAGTCATAGGCGTGCACCTGGCCCTTGTTGTGCATCGCGGCCGCCATGGCGAGCGTCTTGCCGCCGCCGCCGGCGCAATAGTCGAGCACCTGGCTGCCTTCCTCCGGCATGACCAGATCGGCGACGATCTGCGAGCCTTCGTCCTGAACTTCGAACCAGCCTTTCTGGAACGAAAGCTCAGCCGTGACGTTGGGCAAACGGGAGGGGCCTTCGCCGGCCGCAATGCGGATGCCCTCCCGGGCGATCGGAGAGGCAACGGCGCCGGCACGCTCCAAAGCCTTGACGGCTTTCTCGCGGCTGGCTTTGAGCCCATTTGCCCTGAGATCAAGGGTGGGACGTTCGGTGAGCGCTTTGGCCTCCGCAAGCCAGTCGGCTCGGAAAGCGCGCTCGAAGGAAGGCTGAACCCATTCCGGGATGTCGCCCTGCACATGGAGGGGCGCGTCAGCGAGGTTACGGCTGTGAAAGGCTGCGAGGGCCGCCTGAGGGGCTTCGGGCGCAAAACGGTCGCCCTCCAGTTCCGCGGCGAGGGCCTCGGGGGAGACGCCCCACTGCCGAAAGAGAACGGCATGGCCGAGCGCCGCCGGACTGTCGTCGTCCATCAGCCAGGCGTGGGAGAGCCGCATGCGCAAGGCGTCGTAGACGATGTTGCCGATCGCGGCGCGATCGCCGGACCCGGCGAAGCGGTGGGCCAGACCCCAGTCCTTGAGAGCGTCTGCCACCGGCCGCTTGCGAGCCTCGATATCGGCAAGTACCTCGATGGCTCCCTGCAGCCGGCCGCCCAAACGCATTCGTCTCTCCTGCTTGTCGTTGGCGCCTCATCAATCCGCACGGAAATCGCACATGGCGGCAGATTATTGAAACGCCTCGATCGCGTCGTAACCGCGATTGAGGGAGAGAGCAAGCTTTGCGGGCCGGATTGCGCGCCGTGTCAGCTTATGACGTCGTAACAGACCTTGGCGGTGCCGGAGGCAACCATGCCGATGTTCTGTGCGGCGGCACGCGACAGATCGAGCACGCGGCCGCGGATGAATGGACCGCGGTCATTGACGCGAACGACGACGCTGCGGCCGTTGTGGCTGTTGGTCACTTTGATTTTCGTGCCGAAAGCAAGGGAACGGTGTGCCGCAGTAAGTGTTGCGGCATTCATGCGTTCCCCAGAGGCAGTTTTGGAACTGCCGCCGTACCAGGATGCGCCCCCACACCCGTTTGCTGCTGATGCCTCCAATGGCTGGAAAGAAAAGGCGGTGGCAATAGTTGCCGCGACCACGAAAGATAGACGGATTTTCTTCAAATCAGTTTCCCCTCGAAATGGTTGAACTTCCTGCGTGATTACTGAGAGCGTTCAATCCTTCGAAACGTGGCGAAAAAGTGCCACTCGTGATCACGGACTGTTACGGTCTGTAACATTCCGGATGTCTCGGGGCTTATGGTTAGGGCGAGATGAATGGAAGGGAATTGGAAAAAATTAAATGAAATCAGTCGAAATCAGAACGAATTTTGCCGTGCTGCGGCAACTCGGTCGCAAATCACAAATTTTCGAAAAATTATTTTGCGGGAACGCCATAATTCCTGCCGCATTGTGCAAAGTTTGTGGCAATTAACGCTATATTAAGGGTATTTTTAGCTAATCCATATGGGCTAGTAGGAATTTTCTGCCTTTGGAATTGTCTCGATATGGGGCACTTAGACGAGCTTGCAAGTGCCAAACGACAGGCTCACGCATCCGTGTCTGCGCGTGATGCCGAGCAGCGGCGATGCTGTTCCAGCAAGGATAGGGGGTAGAATTCAACCCCGCCAGCGGCCGGAGGACCAAAGCTCTTTCAGCGACATCCGGTAGTCCGGATACTGAAAATCGAAGCCTTCGACGCGCAGGCGCCTATTCGAAACGCGCTTGTTCTCTCCATAGAAAGAGCGGGCCATGGGGCTCAGCTCGGCCGTCTCGAAGGGCTGCTCCGGAGGCGGCTCGACGCTCATCAGCCGCGCGGCTTCGGCAATCACGTCCTGAGGCGGACCGGGTTCGTCGTCGGTGACGTTGAATATGCCGCCGCGCCTATTGTCGGCAAGAAAGCGTGTGGCGCCGGCGATATCTTCCACGCGAATGCGGTTGAAGACCTGGTTTTTCTTGATGAGACGGCGCGCGGTGCCTCTCTCTATATTGCAGAAGGCGTTGCGGCCGGGACCGTAGATGCCGGCGAGCCGCAAAACGGCAACGGGGATACCGAGCTTGTCTCCGATCGAAAGCCACGCCTCTTCGGCTTCGACACGCTCGACAGAGCGGGCGGATACCGGATGAAGCGACATGGTTTCGTCCACCCAGGCGCCCTTGTGGTCGCCATAGACGCCGACCGTCGAGAGATAGCCGATCCATTCGAGCTTCGGCATGGTGGCGTCGAGATGAGAACCGAGCAGGCGGATCAGGGGGTCGCCGGACCTGCCCGGCGCGATCGACTGGACGAGATGGGTGGCGGTGGCTATTTCGGCCCTCAGCGCATCGCTGATCGTTTCGCCGTCGAAGACGAAGGATTGCACGCCGGCTTTCTCTAGAAGTGCAGCCTTTTCCGGAGAGCGCGTGGTGCCGGCAACGCGTGCGTCGGGATCCGCGAAAGCTTCGGCGATCGCCGATCCCGAATAGCCGCAGCCGAAAATCATCATATGCATCGCGTCACTCCCGCCAGACGCCACTCGGCACGCACGCCTGCGTCCTCTTCATCGTCCCTATTTGCCGCAAAGTCCTCCAGTTCACCAGCCTCCATCAATCGCGACAGCGCCCACACCGCCATCGCGCGCACAACCGGGGAGGCGTCGTCCGCCAGGATCCGACAGCGGTCGATCAGGGCGCGATCGCCCGAATTGCCGGCCGCGATCAGAACGTTGCGGATGAACCGGTCACGGCCGATGCGCTTGACCGGCGAGCCGCTGAAGAACGTCCGGAAGGCAGCGTCGTCGAGCGCCAGCAGAGAGGCGATGGTGGGTTCCCTGAGGTCCGGGCGGGCGACGAGTTTCATTTCGGACGCGGCTTGCGCGAACTTGTTCCAGGGACAGGCCGCAAGACAGTCGTCGCAGCCGTAGATCCGGTTGCCGATGAGCGGTCTGAGCTCAGGATCGATAGGCCCCTTATGCTCGATAGTGAGGTAGGAGATGCAGCGGCGCGCATCGATCCGGTAGGGCTCAGGGAAAGCGTCGGTCGGACAGGCATCGAGGCAGGCACGGCAAGAGCCGCAATGATCGATTTCCGGTTCGTCGGCAACGAGATCGGCCGTGGTGAAGATCGATCCTAGAAAGAGCCAGGAGCCATGCGTGCGGCTGACGAGATTGGTGTGCTTGCCCTGCCAGCCCATGCCGGCTGCGGCCGCGAGCGGCTTTTCCATCACCGGCGCCGTATCGACAAAAACCTTCACGTCCTCGCCGGAGCGGGCGGCAAAGCGCGTGGCGATCTCTTTCAAGCGGCCCTTGATGACGTCGTGGTAGTCTCGGTTTTGCGCATAGACCGATATTGCAGCGCGGTCAGGCTTTTCCAGAATGCCGCGCGGATCGGCTTCGGGGCCATAGTTGAGGCCAAGCACGACGATCGAACGCACGTCCGGCCATAGGACGCGGGGATCGCCGCGGCGCTCCCGCGTCTCCGCCATCCAGTTCATCGTACCGTGCAGACCCTCATCGAGGAAAGCATCAAGTCGGGGCCGGGCCTCAGGGGTAGAATCGGGCCGTGTGACGCGGCAGAGATCGAAGCCCTGTGCGGCTGCCTCGCCGCGCAGGAAAGCGGTCAGCGTCTGCCGCCGTTTGTGCTTCTTTTCTTCTGTCGGTTCGTCGGGCATCTCAAGCCCTCGTCAGAAATCCAGATCCGCGTAGTGGGAAACCGGTGTGACGCCGCGCACGCGCTCGGCCAGGAGCGGCCGGAACGAAGGGCGCGACTTCAGCCGCTGGTACCAATCCTTGACGACCGGCGATTCCGGCCAGTCGATTTCGCCAAGATAGTCGAGCACCGAGATCGAGGCCGCCGCGGCAAGGTCGGCGTAGCTCAAGCGGTCGCCAGCCAGCCACTGACGGGAGCCGGCGAGCCAGGTGAGATACTTCATATGCTGGCGGATATTGGCGCGCGCCGTGCGCATCATCTTCGAATCCGGCGCGCCGCCGCCCTGTTCTGCCGTCATCTGCAGCTTGAAGACGCGCTCGCGGGCGAGCGGCCGGGTGACGTCCTGTTCCATCTTCTGCATGAACCATTCCGTCAGCCGCCGGATTTCGGCCCGCTGAAACGGATCTTCCGCCAGAAGCCGCCGGTCGCGCTTCAGGACGCCGTGTGTTTCGTCGAGAAACTCGGAAATGACCGACGCGCCGCAGAGCGCGCGCATGCTGTCATCGACGTAGACCGGCAGGGTGCCCGCCGGATTGAGCGCCAGAAAGTCGCGCCGCTTCTCCCAGGTCTGTTCCTCGAGCAGTTCCGTCTGATAGCCGTATTCCGTCAGGATCAGACGGACGAACCGTGAGGCGGTGGACATGGGGTGATGGTAAAGCGTTGGCATGGAGACCTGGATTTTGCGATTGGCAACGACCGGGTCGCATGCCGTATACGGCTCGGCCCTAGTCATGACTTATTGATTGAAGCTATAGGAGTTTGGCCCCGCCAATACAAGCGAATCGGGCCGCCTTGCCTCCTGACAAAGGACATCCTATGGCTGAACAAATCGTTATCGCGTTGATCCTCGGGCTTGTCGAAGGCTTGACGGAATTCATTCCAGTCTCCTCTACGGGCCATCTTGTTCTGGTCCAGCAGTTCCTGCCCGCCGGTTCCTTCCTGTCGCCGAAGTCCATGGGAACATTCGATGTTCTCATCCAGCTCGGCGCGATCTTCGCCGTTCTGCTGGTCTATTTCCGCCGGCTCGTCGAAATCGTGAAGACGCTGCCCCGCAGCGCGCGAACGCAGCATTTCGTGCTCGCCGTGCTCTTCTCTTTCTTGCCGGCGGCAATCATCGGCGCGCTTGCCCATGACTTCATCAAGAACGTGCTGTTTGAAACGCCGAGCCTGATTTGCGTCGTCCTCATCCTCGGCGGCTTCGTGCTGCTTGCGGTCGACAAGATAAAACTGCAGCCGAAGGTCCACGATGCGCAGGATTTTTCGTGGCCGATGGCGATCGGCGTGGGCTTCTTCCAATGCCTGGCAATGATCCCCGGAACGTCTCGCTCGGGTTCTACGATCGTCGGCGCGCTGCTGCTCGGCGCCGATAAGCGCTCCGCTGCGGAATTTTCCTTCTTCCTCGCCATGCCGACGATGGCCGGCGCTTTCGCTCTGGATCTGTGGAAGAGCCGTCATGATCTCAGCATGGACGACGGCCTGCTGATCATGGTCGGCTTCGTCACTGCCTTCATCTCAGCACTGTTCGTCGTGCGCACTCTGCTCGACTTCGTGTCGCGCCGCGGCTTTGCGCCGTTCGGCTGGTGGCGCATCATCGTCGGCGTGCTCGGCCTCGCATTGCTGCTGCCGATCCGCTGAACATAGTAAGCTATGTGAAATCAAAGGAATGTAGAAGGCCGGGCAAACCGGCCTTCTTGCATCAGAGCAATTCAGGGAAGCGTGACGCGGTTTTCCGTCCGGAATTGCGTAAAAGCAAACAGATAGAGCGTTTACGTGTTTCGACGAAAAACGGAAACGGTCTAGCGGCCGGTCGGGTCGATCGACGCCGTCGTGCAGGGGTCGAGGCCATAGGCGGGCGAGCATTCACCCTTCACGGCGGCAACGCTGTGAGGAGCAATGAAAGAGCCCGCGAGAATAACCAGCGCCGCACATCCGAAAAGAAGCGCGATAGACTTGCCCATGGAAGAATGCCCTCTTCGTAAAATCAGCGCGCCGCAAAAAAACCTTAGGAACAGTCGTTGGGCGCGCGGGTTAGGTAGTCAATGGAATGAAAAATAGCAATAAATGTTCCCGCTAAATTTGCCGTTAATGCCGGTCTTTTTCGAGTGCGGCTTTTCGGCAACGAAAACCTGTGAATGAATGGCCGCAACGCCGTCCAAGCGGGCTGGAAAGCGAGCACAAAAAAGCCGCCGGCGATTACGCTGGCGGCTCGTGAATGTCGGAAGAAAAGCTCAGGCGGCCTTGCCGGAATTGGTATACTGGCCCTGAGGGCGAAAGCGGACCAGATAGGTCGGCAACACCGAGGAAAGCAGGGTCGGGCGGATGCCGATGCCCTGGAGCGTGCGCCCTTCCGCTTCCGCGTTCTTGCTCACCACATTGTCGTGCTTCAACAGCTTCACCTGGTCCGGGGTGATCGGAGGGGTGATCAGCGGAACCATCGAAGCGATGCTGCCGATCAGTGAGGCGATGCCGAAGGGGATTGACACCAGCGGCCGCTTGCGGTCGACGACCGAAAGCATCGTCTCGAGGCATTCCTTAAAGCTCAGCACGTCAGGACCGCCGAGTTCGTAGATCTTGCCGGCGTCGAGCTTGCCATCGACCGCGCGCGCGACCGCTTCGGCGACGTCCTCGACGTAAACAGGTTGGAAACGGGTCGTTCCGCCGCCGATGAGCGGCAGGAAGGGCGCAAGCCGCGACATGTCGGCAAACTTGTTGAAGAAGCCGTCCTCGGGGCCGAAGACGATCGAGGGGCGCAGGATGACCGCATCCGGCTTGATCGAATGAATGGCGGCTTCGGCACGGCCCTTGGTCCGTGCATAGGACGATTCGGAATTGACGTTGGCGCCGATCGCCGAGACGTGCGTCAATGTGGCGCCGGCCGCGCGTGTCGCTTCCGCGACGGCGCGGGCGCCGAATTCCTGCACGGCGTCGAAGGTATTGCGGCCGCTTTCGGCAAGGATGCCGACGCAATTAACCACGTGCTGGGCGCCCTCGACGGCTCGGTCTATCGAGCTGCGATAACGCAGGTTCGCCTGCACCACCGAAATCTGGCCGACATTGCCGGCCGGCTGTACGTAGCCTGCCAGATCAGGACGGCGCACGGCGACGCGGATGCGATAGCCGCGCTTGGCAAGCGCCCGCACCACATGCCGCCCGATGAATCCAGACCCTCCGAACACGGTAACAAGCGGTGGAAGGTTGGATAGGGTCATGGCAGGCTCCTCGAAAGGCTTGGATGGGCTGATCGGATCTGGCTTCGTCTTAGCCGATCCGGAGCGGCAGGTGAAGTGCCATCGCGCCGCATCGCCGCGCGTTCCGAACGCCGCTCAGATGCCCTCGACGACAACCATTTCGGCGTCGGCGATCTGCTGTCTGATCTTTGCCGCGATCTGGTATTCCGGAGAGTTGTAGCAATCGACCGCGTGCTGCAGGGAGGGAAACTCGATAATGACGTTGCGCCCACGCGACGGACCCTCGAGCTGGGTGAAAGCGCCGCCACGCGCCAGGAAATTGGCGCCGTATTTTTCGAAGGCTGGCTTTGCCGCGGCGACGTAATCCTTGTAGCGTTCGGTATCGCGGACATCGACGCGCGCGATCCAGTATCCCTTGGCCATGTTTCGCTCCTTTGCCTCGTTTTGGACAGGCTTAGTGGTTGGCCGGCCAGAGCGCCGACAGCATCTCGTTGAGAATAGCCCGCGCAGCCGCTTTCGGATCTGGCGCCTTGACGATCGGACGGGCCACGACGAGGTGGCTCGATCCGGCGCGAATGGCATCTGACGGGGTCATCACGCGCTTCTGGTCGCCCTTTTCGGCACCGGCCGGGCGAATGCCCGGCGTCACTAGCGCCATGTCGGGTCCAATGACGTTCCTGACCGCGACAGCTTCCTCGGCGGAGCAGACGATGCCGCCCATGCCGGCGGCGCGCGCCTGGCCTGCGCGTCGCAACACCAGCGAGACCGCGTCGGTGCCGTAGCCGGCATCCTTGAGGTCCTCGTCATCCATCGATGTCAGTACCGTCACTCCGAGCAGACAGAGGTCGGAGCCCTTGGCGGCGGTCACCGCCGCCCGCATCGCCTTCGGATAGGCGTGAAGGGTGAGCATCGACATGCCCATCTTCGCGATGTTTTCGACGCCGGATGCCACAGTGTTGTCGATGTCGAGCAACTTCATGTCGAGGAAGATCTTCTTGCCGCTGCTCGCCAGATCCCGCGCCAGTTCCAGTCCGCCTGCGAAGGCGAGTTGATGGCCGATCTTGTAGAAAAGGATGTCGTCACCGAGCGTCGCCACGATCGTCTCGGCTTCTTTCACCGTCGGTACATCCAGTCCGACGATCAGGCGGTCGCGTGCACCCATGCGTTTCATCCCATCCCGGTCAATTCATCATGGCGGTGGAGTGGCATGAGACGACGTGAACCGCAAGACAAAGATTGCGCTCGGTCTTGCGGTAGCACTTCAGGAGCGGCGATAGATCCACAGCTGCGCCGGCGGGATATTGCGCACGACGAAATCGAAATGCCGGATGTGATAGCGCTCCGGCTTGGCGATGATCGGCGAGACCGGGCCATAGGAAATCTGCACCACCGGCCGGCCGGGCGGCAGGCGGTCGAGCAAGTCTTCAAGAAGGTTCACACGCGCCTGCATCGGAAAATTCAGGAGCGGTACGGCCGAAATGACGGAATCGAACACCTGTCCGCGGAGCACGCCGAGCGTCCGGTTCAGATCGAAGGCGTCGCCGTTGATGAAATGCACGCCTTCGTAGAGGCGAACGAGATGCAGGTAGAAGTCGGTCGAATACTCGATCGCGACCAGATTGTCCGGCCGCACCCCCTTCGCCAATATGGCCTTGGTGATTGCCCCGGTGCCGGGTCCGAGCTCCAGGACCGGCAGCCCCGAATTCGTGTCGATCACGCTCGCCATCCTGCGCGCCGTGACCGAAGATGTCGGCACGATCGAGCCCACGGTTTTCGGGCCCTGCATCATGCCCTTGAAGAAACGGATCTCCTCGTCGAACTTCCTGCCCAGCCGTTCCTTCAGTCGTATCGCCATGGCATGCCTCCACCATATGTTGTCACGACGCCCGAAAACGAGCGCATCCGCGCATCATCGCCGAACTTGGAACGTTGCCTGATCGCCCCCGAATCATTCAACCCGGAAGCAGTCACGCCGCCAAAGTTTCATGTCATGGTCGCAGGATAGTGGCGCAAAAACAAGGCTAAACGTCGCATTCAGTGCATCTTTGCGCCGATGCGACGTCGTCAAACGCGCATCGGCATCAGCACGTAGAGCGCGTCGTCGCCAGCCGTGTCGCGGATCAGTGTCGGCGAACCGGCATCGGCGAGGAGGAAAATCGCCTCGTCGCCGGAGAGTTGCGCGGTGATGTCGAGGAGGTACTTGGCGTTGAAACCAATCTCCATCGAATCCGTGTCGTAGCCGACGGCGACCTCTTCCGTGGCGCTGCCGGAATCCGGATTGTTGACGGTCAGCAGGAGCTGGCCGTCCGAAAGCGCCAGCTTCACGGCGCGGCCGCGCTCGGACGAAATCGTCGAGACGCGGTCGACGGCCTGCGCGAAGGTCTGGCAATCGACGCGCATTTCCTTGTCGTTGTTCGCGGGAATGACGCGCTGATAGTCGGGGAAGGTTCCGTCGATCAGCTTCGACGTCAGGACGATGGAATCGATGCTCATCCGGATCTTGGCGTCGGAGACCTCGATCGTGACGATGGCATCGGGGCTATCGACGAGTTTCTGCAGTTCGCCGACAGTCTTGCGGGGAATGATGATGCCCGGCATGCCTTCCGAGCCTGAGGGGGCGTCGACGTCGGCGCGCGCAAGGCGGTGTCCGTCGGTCGCCACGGCGCGCAGCTTCAGGTCGCCCTTGCTTTCTATCGTGTGGAGGAAGATGCCGTTCAGATAGTAGCGCGTCTCTTCCGTCGAAATCGCGAACTGCGTCCGGTCGATCAGCATCTTCAGGTCCGAGGCTTTCAGGCGGAAGCTGTGGCTGAAGTTGCCGGCCGTCAGATCCGGGAAATCGGATTCAGGCAGGCATTGCAGCGAGAACTTCGACCGCCCCGAGGCGACCGTCATCGAGCTGCCGTCGCTGTTGGTCGCGAGCAGCACTTCCGAGCCGTCCGACAGCTTGCGGACGATGTCGTAAAGAAGGTGAGCCGGAACGGTGGTCGCGCCGGGCTGCTCGACATTGGCCGGCGTCGCCTCTGTGACTTCGAGGTCGAGGTCGGTGGCCTTCATGTCGAGGTTGGCGCCTTCGGCCTTCAAAAGGACGTTTGAGAGGATCGGGATCGTGTTGCGACGCTCCACCACGCGATGCACGTGGTTCAGCGATTTCAACAAGTTGGAACGCTCAATGGTAATGCGCATGGATGCTACCGCTTTCGACCGTGACTGCCGGGCGCACCGGGTGCGCCCTGAAGGATGCCGCTGCGGGCCAAGCCCACAGGAATGGACGGGCAAAATGGCAGAATTCAGCACGGAATTGCAAGAGGAATAGCGGGTCATCCAAAGGCATTCGGGGATTCCGGTGACGATCCTCGCGAGAATCGCCGAGCCCTTGCCGAAGTGGCGCGCCTCGCCCATAAAGATCCAATCGAAACAAGGCGAATAGCGGGATCTTTATGGGCGACGACAACAACGGCGAGAGCGGCAAGACGCGCTCGTTCCGTCTCTTCAATGTCGGCGTTCCGGCCCGACCGCTGTCGCCGGCGCTCTACCTGGTTGCTACCCCGATCGGCAATCTCGGCGATATAACCTTGAGAGCGCTGGAAACGCTTGCGGGTGCCGACGTGCTTGCCTGCGAGGACACGCGCGTGACCCGCGTCCTGCTCGACCGGTACGGCATCGACAATCGTCCCTTCGCCTATCACGAACACAATGCCGACCAGGTAGGCCCGAAGCTGTTGCAGGCGCTTGCCGACGGTCGGTCGGTGGCGCTGGTTTCGGATGCAGGAACGCCGCTGGTCTCCGATCCCGGCTATCGGCTCGCGCTTCAGGCGATCGACGCCGGCCACCGCGTCGTGCCGATCCCCGGCGCCTCGGCGCCGCTTGCGGCGCTGGTTGGTGCCGGCCTGCCGAACGACGCCTTCTTCTTCGCCGGTTTCCTGCCCACCAAGGACAAGGGGCGGCGCGACCGACTGGCCGAGCTTGCCGCGGTGCCGGCGACGCTGATCTTCTTCGAATCGCCGCATCGGATCGGTGCCACCGTTTCCGCAGCCGCCGACGTGCTCGGCGGCGAGCGCAAGGCGGCCGTCTGCCGGGAGTTGACCAAGACTTTCGAGGAATTCCGCCGCGGCTCTCTCGCCGAACTCGCAGCGCACTATAGCGGGGTCGACAACGTCAAGGGGGAGATCGTCCTCGTGATCGCGCCGCCGGGCGAGAAGCTGACGCCGGAGGCTGATCTCGAAGCCATGCTCGTCGATCTCTCCAAATCCATGCCGACCGCGAAGGCGGCGGCCGAGGCGGCCCGCCTCACCGGCCTGCCGCGCAAGGACCTCTACCAGCGCCTGCTCGACATCAAGGCGCGCGATGGACAGTAGCGGCAATCTCGCGAAACGGCGCAAGGCATGGCGTCGAGGGCATCTTTCCGAGTATCTCGCCGCACTTTACTTGTTCGCCAAGGGCTATCGCATTCTCGCCATTCGCCATCGCACCAGGCTTGGCGAGATCGACATCATAGCGCGCAAGGGCGATCTTGCCGTCTTCATCGAGGTCAAGGCCCGGCGGGGGGAGCGCGAGGCGATCGATGCCGTGGCGCCCGCCGCCCAGCGCCGGATACGCGCCGCCAGCGATCTCTGGCTGGCGCGGCGGCCCGAACATGCGCTGCTTTCGCAGCGATACGATATCGTGGCGATCCTGCCCGGCCGCTGGCCCAAGCATTTTCAGGATGCCTTTTAAGTCCCGCGAAGTCTGCTCGCATCGTTAAAATGCAAGCATTCCGGTTCATCCGCCTCCTACGTTTTCTGTGTCATTTTGCCCGTTGATACGGTCGGCAGGGATAATGCGGATGGTCTGGAAACTCATGACGGCAACCGCTGCGGCGTTCGCGGTGCGCGCAGTGCCCGTGTGGGCGAACGAGCCGCCGGCACCGAATTTCGTCGCGGGCACGGCTGAAACCATGTGCCTTAAGCCAGCCCCGATCGATCCATCTTGGATCATCGCGGGTAACCCCGTTGCACGGTTTGCCGAGCATTCGCGCGGCCGAGACGACGCGGCCGTCACGGCCGTCTGGGATTGCACCGCGGGCGAATTCCGCTGGCACTTCGGTTGGGACGAGACGGTTGTCATCCTCAAAGGCTCGGTTCACGTCACAGCCGCCGATGGCACGGAGCGCACGCTTGGCGCCGGCGACGTTGCCTATTTCGCCGGCGGCACGACGGCGGTCTGGCGGATCGATGACTATGTTCGCAAGATCGCCTTCTGCCGCAAGCCCTTCCCAAAGCCTTTGGCCTTGGCCTACCGCCTCAGAAATCTGATCCGTTCGGGCGTCCTTTCGGGGCTCGCGGCGTAGGGCGGCGGCCGTGAATGTCGTTGCGTTTCTGGTCGGGGCGACCTAAATCTGTCCCGCATTCAAGCGAGGAACGGAAATGGCGAAGATCAGGAATGTTGCGGTCCAGATGGACCATGTGTCGGGCATCACCATTGCCGGCGACTCGACCTTTGCCATGAGCCTCGAGGCCCAGAACCGCGGCTACAAACTCTTCCATTACACGCCGGAGCGGCTGAGCATGCGCGACGGCAAGGTCTATGCCGCGGCCGAGCCGATGGTGCTGCGCGACCTCAAGGGCGATCATTTCGAACTCGGCGCGCCCGAGCGCATCGACCTTTCCACCATGGATGTCGTGCTGCTGCGCCAGGATCCGCCGTTCGACATGGCGTATATCACCTCGACGCATATGCTTGAGCGCATTCACCCGAAAACGCTGGTCGTCAATGATCCGGCCTGGGTGCGCAATTCTCCCGAAAAGATCTTCGTCACCGAATTCGCCGACCTCATGCCGCAGACGCTGATCACCCGCGATGCGGCCGAGATCCGACGCTTCCGCGACGAAATGGGCGATATCATCCTGAAGCCGCTATACGGCAACGGCGGCGCCGGCGTGTTCCATTCGACCCGCGACGACCGCAACCTGTCGTCGCTTATGGAAATGTTCGGCCAGATGTTCCGCGAGCCCTTCATCGCGCAGCAATACCTGCCCGACGTGCGCAAGGGCGACAAGCGCATCATTCTCGTCGACGGCGAGCCCGTGGGCGCCATCAATCGCGTGCCGGCCGAGCACGACAGCCGCTCCAACATGCATGTCGGCGGCCGCGCCGAGGCGACGGAACTGACGGCGCGCGAACGGGAGATCTGCGCGCGCATCGGCCCTGCGCTGAAAGCACGCGGCTTCCTGCTGGTCGGCATCGACGTCATCGGCGACTATATGACTGAGATCAACGTCACATCCCCGACCGGCATCCGCGAGGTCAAGCGTTTCGGCGGGGCGGACATCGCCAGCCTGCTTTGGGACGCGATAGAGACCAAACGCGCCTGACCCGCCCCGGCCAAATTCGGCTGCTTCCTTGTTCCACTCACACAACCTGCTGCAACTTAAATGCAGCGGGTGGGCGAAATCGTTCTAGAATTGTTCTTGTTTTATTCTTTTTTCCATGCAAGATGGGGTAAGGAGATAAGAAGAAAAAAAGCCAAACTGGCAACAAGTACGGGATGACCCAATTAGTTTAGCTTACGCGAAATCTCGACGTACCAAGCGTCGGCCGCTTTTTCATTATCCGCATTTCGCATCCATATGACGAAAAGATTGGCGAACAATTGCTCCTTAGTGAGACCTAGCCCCCTGCTAATTTCCTCATACCAATCGTGGTGGTTTGCGCCCTGCAATCCCGCAAGAAGCTCCTCGATCTTCTCTTCGCCCACCCCCTGAGCTAGGGCCAAGTCCCGGGGTGAATTCTGCACCAAGCGCATAAACGCGGTCTCAATCGCTTCAGCGCCTGGAAGGAACATGCTTATAGTCTCATTCTTTTTATCCACCTTCCCCTTCATGTCCCCATCATACATTCCAAGAAGCTTTATGGGACCCTCAAGAACACCAACACTCTCCAAGACTCTCGTTATCTCGGCCTCCCCCTGTCGTACCTGAAGCAGCACTGTAGCTGCCAGTAACGGGTCCTTTCGCTCGAGTAGTAGTTTGGTGAAAGTTTTCGCCGCGTGGTCTTCGACAAAAACGATTGATCGGGGAGCTGTTGTGATTCCTATTTTGCTTAGAGACAACGGTGTGGGCTCTGAGGTAACTCTCAGCCCATTGGCGCCACGATAAAGGAATTTGACGCAGGGCTTGGGAAGTGGAGCAATGATGGGCGCCGAGTGGCTTGTCGCCACGATGCACAAACCCTTCTCTACCGCGCTTGCGACAATGAAATTTCCCATAGTTTCCTGGGCCGCTGGAGAAAGGAAGCTCTCTGGCTCCTCGATTAGAACAATTGAGTTCTTCTCAACGCGTTGAATGATCCACCACAGATAGAGTGCGGCAAGCTCCCCAGATCCCATGGTTCGGCTGTCGTAGTTATCGTCTTCAAACGAGACTTCGAAAAATGGCGCCACCGTTCCTATTTCAACTTCCGATAAAGATATCCGGCGATAGTTGCGCTGGAGCAGATAGTTTATCGCGGCAACGTCCCCGCCGCTTAATTCTTTGGAACCAGCGCCATTCAACAGCTCCTCGGCATTCTCAAATTCACAGAAAACGGATTGTATTTGATGGACGATGGCACCCGTGTTCACGAAGGTCACCAACTGGTCATCGCCGACCGTCCGACGCGCTGAGCTCCCACCAAACTCAACCGAAAGCTCGTATGAGCGTTTGTCCGCTACTAGATGCGCGCTGGCAGAGCCGCCTGCAAGTTTCCGAACATTTGATCCATAGGTATCCCTGTCCAGGCAGAGAGCTATCCGCAGCGCAGCTAGCACAGTGGACTTACCGACGCCGTTTGCGCCACAGAGCACAGTAAGTGGCGCGTTAAACGGTATCTCGAGGGTCCCCAGACTTGGAACGTCGCTGAAGGCAAATCTGTCGAGTTGAACAGACCAGCGCTGAGGTTTGTCGAGTAAATTGCGTCTATAATCCAACAACCGAGCCTGTCTCATATAGAGCGGCTCCATTCGTCAATTCGGACATACTCCGCGACTGCAGATTCGAAGTCCAGGCCATCTCCTTCTACCACTCTACGGACATCACTTAAGACTGCTTCAGGTATCCTGGGAGGTAGATGTCGAAAGTCTTTGAAAAAATATAAGTAGGCTAGGGCAAAGTCACGATATACGACGGACGAGACGTCTGTAACTCGCAAACTGGCACGATCGTTGAATAGGCCGATCGCGGGCGCCAGTTGCATACCGGCGCGTCCCGCTTCCACGTTCACGAAATCCTGAACTAGATTTCCTTCGGGAGGATTCGTATCAAATCGGCTAAAGAAGAGCAGCCAAGATAGTGTACTGGCTTTATTGAAACGAAACGGAGAAGCCTGCTCTCTACAACGCGAAAAGTGACTGATGCCGATACGACAACGGGTGATTGCGTAGTCGCCAAAGGGAGCAATTTGGCGAAAGCGCTCTGAGATGCGGGACTCGGTGCTCTTTTCGCCAAAATTATTGACTTCAATGAAAAAGAGCAAACGCGCTAAAATATCGTCGTAAGCCAATCGAGCATTCGAAAACCCAATCGTAGATTTCTCGTTCCCTTCCGACTCGAAGAACTGCACTAGCTCCTTAAGCTGTTCTCTAGCCGGACCGTACAAAGCATTTCGCTGTTCACCGGCGGTAAGCATTGTGGGTTGATTTAGCCGATAAAATAATTCGCTTGGCTCCTCTGGTAGGTAATCAGTGATCCTAAAGCATCGAAGCGTGTACTGATCAATTTTACGTTTAGCGTACGGAGGAAGCTTATCGTAGAAGAGCCCGCCGAGCTCGGACACTCTCGCATCCGGTGGCGTTATCTTTCCATCGATGGAGAATCTTCCATGGAGAAAGTCACGGATCGCTGCTAGACGTTGCTGGCCGTCCAGAACTTCGAGCTTGTTGTCATCTACCACCACCAAATGTATTGGGGGTATGGACCATTCTCGTAATACCGTATCGATAAGACGTTTTTTTTTGGCTGTCGGCCACACCTCTTGTCGCTGAAAATCAGGCTGCAGGTCGATGTCGCCTTGGTCAATCCGATCAACCAACGTTCGAAGGTCCGGCTCCCAAGGGTGAAGTTTCATATTGAAATTTGTCCTGTGTTCGAAGGTCAAGCGGAGCATCGGGCCCGGTGATTACCTTCCGGCAACTTACAGGCGGTCGCTAGTGTCTATTTTTCTCAATCCACCAATAATGGTTTAGCGCGCACAGACAGTCGATGCATTCCGCGGACCGTGAGCACAGCATAGCGAGCCAACCGCGCGCTCAGTAGGGCCGCCCCGGTAGGCGCGATCGCAAAATCGTTCCCCGAAACAGATTGCTGCGAGAAAGTTCAACGTCTGAAAAATCGATGCATGCCCCTTCGAGCCCGATCGAATCCAGCAGGAATGAATTCCGGTTTCGTTGGTTCTCATGCTTATTTAGATCGTCAGGTTCTATTGGGCAGAGACTGCTTGGATCAGCAATTCGCTCGCTGCGACCAGATATGCATTATTTCAACAGCGCATTTATGAATGATGGGCTCGGCGATTGTGGCACGGCAAGAGCAGGACGGCGATTTACTGAGCGTCAGCTTTCTTTTATAGGCAGGCCAGCGCATTGAGGTTGAAATAGGCATGTTCATTTCGGTTACGTTTCCGGTTGCAGACTTTCGCATCCTTCACAGGGAACATGCGGGCCGACTAAATATCCCGGCCTGGGGCAGTTCTGACCCAAGAGCCAAGTTTGCTCGTGGGTTTGGCGGGATCCACACGCGGACTAAATCTGGGAATGGTTTCATCGGCGAAAATTACTATGCCGATTGTCAAAAGTTGATCAGATATCCTGAATTGAAGTTTATTCAGGCTCTCCATAAACGGGAACGTTCAGTCCTCGCTTACCCGATCTATAGACGGTTTTTCTTTGATGGGTTGTTCGCAGGCAGGTTCGAGTTAGGATTTCGCCTCAACAGAGCGAGTCTTAACGAAATTGCGATGCTCGCAGATATTCGCAAAACGCCAGTTTTTTTTGATGCCGTGGCAATCTCAAAACAGATACTTGAATCGAATGTTTCGCTTCACCTGTTGGATGATCGGGTTGCGGTTCGCCCCAGCGTTAGATCAATGGACTATCTTCGAGACGCCTATCTTCTCAGCAGTACGAAAAGCGACTCGCTTGGCGACTACGACATCGTTACCGTCGGATCACTATACGTAGGTGTCGGGTCGCCATTTGTGGTGATAAGAGCGGCGGCCGAGACCCCGATTTTGCATGCTAAGCAAATGAGGCCCGTGTTCAGTCGAAACGAAATGGATGCCTTTACAATCCGTTCTGGTGTACATCACCAAGGTTTTGATACTCTTGTAATAAAGTCACCCAATCCGCTCGAAGCAGAAACGGCACAGGAACGATTGGTGCGACTGATTTATACGCAACTGAGAACGTTGCTGTTCGCGCATAAATTTTATCTTGATGGGTATGACCACGGGGTGATGCCAAAAACCGACCGCCTAGAAGAGGCAATTTCTGCTATGTTGGAACGCATGAAAGCGCTGTCGCCGGTTGAAGGCAACCAACATGATGCCGACACTTGCAGCCTGATGCGCGAGATTGTTAACCGATCAGATATAGATCTCGCGAGACTCGCCGACGAAATTTCAAAGCATCTGAAACCGGGTTGGTTCCGGCGAAACGCTAAAAGAGTGTTAGGCTATATTGATAGGAAGGGCGATATTGCGATCGAAGCCGCCGCCACAGCTGCAACCCAGAAAATACTGGGAAGCAGCTAGCAATATATTGGGCAGCACCGAATGCTCAGCCCGTCTATTCCGTTGGGATTTAATCCCTTGCAAAACCCAATACCTGATCTTAGCCAATTGCACAAGTTGGTCCCGCATGCGCCGGAGTCAACCAATCGCCTCAAGACAGAGCTTTTCCTCGATCGACTTAGGCGGCAGTCTGCACACCATCAGGGCAACGTAGCGAGCCAATTGCGGATTAAGCAAAACGGTTCCGTCTTTAGCAATTGTGAAATCGTCCGCCGAAAACACATTGCTGCGAACAAAATTGAAAATCTGAAAATCAATCTGGGCCCGTTCGAGTTCTATCAAATCGAGCAGGAATGAATTTCGATTGGGCTGGCTTTCGTGCAGAATGCCGATCGTCGGGTCGAACCCTTCCGAAACCGACTGTATAAGCAGTTCGCTCTCCGCAACCTGATAAGCATAGTTCAACAATGCATTTATGGGGTGATGGGCTTTCCGATTGCCATTTGCGACAAGCGGCGAACTACGCTGTTCGAACGCATTCCAATGATCTGGAATGAATTTACGGCTTTTCCCCTTCCAGGCCATGGTCACGCCACGCCACGCTCTAAAATAGGCAACGGCGCAATTTGCTTCCAGCATGCGTAAATCCGGAACTGATTCCGGGGGCGCCTCGGAGAAGGAATTTAGGCAAATTGCTAGAAAATTGTTTGCCGTATGCCACGCGTCATTTTGGAAATTCATGTTTTGAAGCGTGGCCAGCGAATATTCCAGTTTGCGGGCTATTAATCCAACGCAGAACTGCAGCCGCTTACCACCGTCATTGCGAGTCTCTCGCTGCCAAAGGATTTTCTCTGTGTTGATTTCCACTGAGAGCTGACCCGGCACAGCCCGATATTTCCATTGAGAATTGACCCATGTTTCAACCGTCCCTCGCATGTTTTCAGCGGGGGCTCTGGAGTGATCGACATGGCGTTACTGAGCGTAATCCGGCGCTGGCATTTTC